>CAMBWO010000165.1 GCA_945871285.1 Pseudorhodobacter antarcticus
CGAACCCGAGGTGGATTGCATATCCAAGGGCAAGGCCAGGGTGCGCTATGAATTCGGCTGCAAAGTCAGCATCGCCACGACGCTGGACGAGGGCTTCGTGGTCGGCATGCGCAGCTTTCCGGGCAACCCCTATGATGGCCACAGCCTGAAGGAAGCACTGGAACAGGTCGCCATCCTGACCGACCAGCGCCCCGAACTCGCCGTCGTTGACCGCGGCTATCGCGGTCATGCCGAGACCAGGACCCGCGTTCTGATCAGCGGCACAAGGGGAGGCCTGACACCGAAGCTGGTCGCGGACCTCCGCCGCCGAAGCGCCATAGAACCCGAAATCGGCCACATGAAAACCGACGGTCGCCTGTCACGCTGCGCCTTGAAAGGCACCATCGGCGACGCCCTCTTCGCCGCGCTCTGCGCCTGCGGGCACAACATCCGCAAGATCCTGGCCCACCTCAGGTCTTGGCTTGTCTGCATTGTCGTGGCCATTTTGAACACACTATACCACCCGGGTCGCCAGTATAAGGCTGTCACATCAGTCTGAATGCATTATTCAAGGCCAACTATCTCCTGTTCAAGGCAATGAGCGACCCTACTGGGAGGAGTGTCAGCGATGCTGCAATGTTCTCTTATGGCTTTGGAGGCTTCTTGTGTCTGGCTCTTTTCGTATTCGTGACGGTCTTCCCATTCCTGATGTATGCCAGATGACATGCCCAGAACCCAGAACATCAGGCCAAAAACGGCAGCTACCGAGAAAGTCAAACTGGCAATGGATAGACTTACAAACGGAATCCATCGCAGCCAATCGCGGTTAGGCATTGGAGCATGAACGTTGCGCTGAACCTCCCACGGGAAAGCTTGTTGGCAATATTCACTTCCTTCTCATCGATTCCCAATGCGGCAAGCTTCGCCACAAGTTGGGCATAAGTCACGCCTTTTCGCTTCAGTTCTGCTTTGAGCAAGTTCGCGGTCTTGGCAGCCCAAGATTCTGGGTCGATCATGTATCACCTATGCGGAAATAACTAACGTAAACGATATATAACCCCTTGTGTTCAGTATGTTTACATACTATATTCGATATATAAACATCGGATACGGTATCATGGCCCAACACTTCCTTCTCTCTGCCGCCGCTCGCACCTTGAGCCTGCGCTCCATCTAAAAAAATGGCGAGGAAGCTGCTTACGCCAAGTTCTGCGAAATGCGCTGGACCGATGGCGTGCCGGTTTGCCCTGACTGCGGCTGCTGCGAAACCTAAACCATCAGCACCCATCGCAAGTTCAAGTGCAAGGCTTGCGGGCGTCAATTCTCGGTCACGTCTGGCACCATCTTTGCATCGCGCAAGATGGACTTCGTTGACCTGCTGGCTGCGATCTGCATCACCGTGAACGCTTCCAAGGGCGTCTCCATTGTCCAGCTTTCCCGTGATCTGGACTGCCAATACAAGACCGCCTTCGTCCTGGCCCACAAGTTGCGCGAAGCGATGGCGCTAGAAGTTCAGACCGGCGAAATCCTTGACGGCCATGTCGAGATTGACGGTGCATACTTCGGCGGCACCATCCGCCAAGAGAACCGCAAGGCAGACCGCAAGGACCGCCGCTTGAAAGAGAACCAGAACGGGCAGCGCCGCGTGGTCGTGGTCATGCGTGAACGCCTTGGCCGCACCCTGCCGACCGTCACCATGTCAGAAGCGGATGGTGTGGCGCTGGTGCATCAGAACGTTGACCGCATGGCTACCCTGTCGGCTGATGAAGCCTCGCACTGGGACATGCTCCACGCTGGCTGGCCGGTTGACCGCGTGAACCATAGCGAAGTCTACAGCGACCACGGCAAGCATACCAACTGGGCAGAAAGCTACTTCTCGCGCCTGCGCCGCATGGTCGTTGGACAGCATCACCATGTCAGCCCGCAATACCTGCACCAGTATGCGAACCAAGCCGCATGGCTGGAAGACAACCGCCACGTTGACAATGGTGGTCTAGCCTTCGGGCTGGTCGCTAACGCCATGGGTTGCCCAGTGTCTCGGGCTTGGAAGGGCTACTGGCAGCGGGCGGCTTGATGAGACACCCAACATCGTGTGCTGTGGTTAGACTCTGCCCCTAATGCGTGATACGCAAAAATCGGGGCGGACACGATTCGCAGTCGTGCCGTCCCTATTTGCAACCTCGACCGTCAGCGGGTCGAAGCAATGTAATCAGCCAAGCATTTTTGCACGGGGGAGTCATGGCGTCAAGTCCCGCTGGCGGTAATACGTCCAGAAAGGACATCGTTAATGACGACTCAAGCGGTATCTATCCTTTGCGGCAAGTGCCGCGTAGGCCTCGAAGGCCCGGCTGAACCTGATCCCGAGTCGGTATATACCTGCCCGGTCTGTGGGCAGAGTGACAGCTTCGAAAATGTCATGGCATCCGTGACCGCTTTCTCCGAGGAACTCATGGCAGAGAAGTTCGACAAAATGCTTGTCGATAGTTTTCGATCCAGCAAGATGATCAAGGTCACTGGCAAACCTAACCATAAGGGCTTCCACCCCTTCATCACTGATATGAAACTCTGACAACTGAACCTCCTTAGCTGGCCCTTCACTTGGCCAGCCGCCACAACCCGTTATTCCGCACCAACACCCCGGCATCACCCATCTTCCAAAGCGCCGACGACACCAGCCGCCGCAGCGCATCCTGCGGCACACGGGCAACGGCATAGGAAGCTATAGCGCGCCCAGGAAGCGGGCCAGAACGCACCGCATCCAAGATCAGCAGCCGCGCATAGGTGCGCCCGTGCCGTGGCCTGTAGGGCTTGCGGGCGGGCTGTAGATCGACGCCCCGCGCAATCAGCAGCGCCTCTACATGGTCTAAGCCGTCCAGCCCGCTACGGATGATCTGGGCGCGAAGCTGCAACAGCGCATTGGTGATTGTCTTGTCCTGCATCCCCCGAAACTACCCGATCAGCGGCGCGAGGGATTCCCTTTTCTTGGTGCGTTTGCTACATAAGGCCGGAAATTTGCAAAACTTTTCGAAAAGTTTTGGGTGCGCGCTGGGGAGGGTGGTTTGAATGCCAACCATTGGCTTTCCTTTTCACCGCTGCGCCCTCATATTGGAATCATTCCAAATTGGGTGCCGCCATGATTGCAAGCTTGACCAACCGCCGCCGCTTTGCCGACCTGACCGAGCAGGAGGTGTTGGCGCTGGCGATTTCGTCCGAAGAGGATGACGCCGCGATCTATCGCACCTATGCCCAGACCCTGCGCGGCAATTATCCCGGCTCGGCGGCGGTGTTCGACGGCATGGCGGTTGAGGAGGATGGCCATCGGCAGCGCCTGATCGACCTCTACCGCGTGCGTTTTGGTGAGGTGATCCCGCTGATCCGGCGCGAGCATGTGGCGGGCTATTATGCCCGCAGCCCGATCTGGCTGACCAAGAACCTGTCGCTGGAGAGGATCCGGTCGGAAGCCTCGGGGATGGAGCATCAGGCGGAAAAGTTCTACCGCGCCGCGGCCGCCCGCACCACGGATGCGGCGACGCGCAAGCTGTTGGGCGACTTGGCGGCAGCCGAGGCCGGGCATGAGAAAAGCGCCGAGCGGTTGGAGACGATGCATCTGGGCGGCGATCAGCGCGAGGCGGAGGATGCAGGCGCGCGGCGGCAGTTCATCCTGACCTGGGTGCAGCCGGGCTTGGCGGGGTTGATGGATGGGTCCGTGTCCACGCTGGCGCCGATTTTCGCGACGGCCTTTGCGACGATGAACAACCAGTACACGTTGCAGGTGGGTCTGGCGGCGGCGGTGGGGGCGGGCATCTCGATGGGCTTTACCGAGGCCGCGCATGACGATGGCGTGTTGTCGGGCCGGGGCAGCCCGTGGAAGCGCGGTTTCGCCAGCGGGATCATGACCACGATTGGCGGTCTGGGCCATGCCCTGCCCTATTTGCTGACCGATTTCTGGCTGGCGACCTATGTGGCGATTGCGGTCGTTTTCATCGAGTTGTGGGCGATTGTCTGGATTCAGAACAAGTTCATGGAGACGCCCTTTGTCCGTGCCGCCTTGCAGGTGGTGGTCGGTGGGGCGCTGGTTTTTGCGGCGGGGGCGTTCATCGGGTTTGGTTGAGTGGTTTGGCGGCAAAAAGCGACATGACCTGTCGCAGTTCGTGAAGGTTTGATGACGGCACATGGCTAGGGTCGCGCGAAACCCGAAAGGCAGGCCATGCACGACACCGATTTCATCATTGTGGGGTCCGGTTCCGCCGGGTCGGTTCTGGCCAATCGGCTGAGCGCATCGGGCAAGCATCGGGTGACGGTGCTGGAGGCCGGGGGAACGGACCGTCGGTTTTTCGTTCACCTGCCGCTGGGCTATGGCAAGCTGTTTTATGACCCCAAGGTGAACTGGTGCTATCAGACCGAGCCTGACCCCGGTCTGGCCGGAAACCGCGATTTCTGGCCGCGGGGCAAGCTTCTCGGCGGGTCGTCCAGCATCAATGCGATGGTCTATATTCGCGGGCATCGGGCGGATTATGAGGAATGGGGCGCTGTGGTGCCGGGCTGGGGCTGGGATGAGTGTCTGGCTGCCTACAAGGCGATGGAGGATACCGAAGCCGGCGCAGATGACTGGCGCGGCAAGGGCGGGCCGTTGTTCGTGTCCGAAAACCGGCGCGGGCTGCATTGGCTGGTGGAAGATTACATCGCGGCCTGTGGTCAGGCGGGCCTGCCCTACAACCGCGATTTCAACGGGGCCGTGCAAGAAGGGGCCGGCACCTATCAGATGACGATCCACCGCGCCCGGCGCAATTCAGCGGCGCGGGCGTTCTTGCGGCCCGCGATGGGGCGCAAGAACCTGCGGGTGATCACGCAGGCGATGGTGACGCGGGTCCTGATTGAAGGCGGTCGGGCCGTCGGGGTGGAGTATCAGCGGGGCGGCGAAACGCTGACGCTGCGCTGCAATGCCGAAGTCATTCTGGCCGGGGGGGCGATCAACTCGCCACAACTGTTGCAGCTGTCGGGCATTGGGCCTGCGGCGCTGTTGCAGGGCCTGGGGATTGGCGTGGTGCAGGACAATCCCAATGTCGGCGACCATCTGAACGACCATCAGGGCATCAACTATACCTGGGAAATGAAGGTGCCGACCTATAACGACCTGCTGCGGCCGTGGTGGGGCAAGCTGTTCGCCGGGGCGCAGTATGTCCTGACGGGGAGCGGACCGCTGGCAAAGTCCATCAACCACGGGGGTGGGTTCTTTCGCACGCGGGCTGATCTGGACCGACCCAACATGCAGCTGTATTTTCAGGCCTTTTCGACGCTGGTCCCGCGGAATGGCGAGCGGCCCCTGCTGACGCCGGACCCGTTTTCGGGGCTGTCGATTGGCCTGTCGAACTGCCGGCCGACGTCGCGGGGGCATATCCGCATCGCCTCGGCCGACCCGTTCACCCACCCGACCATCGTCGCGAATGCGTTTTCCACCGACAATGATGTCGAGGAGATGCTGGCGGCAGTGAAATTCCTGCGCAAGATCGCGGCGCAACCGGCCTTTGCGGCGCGGATGAAGCAAGAATTGCGGCCGGGGCTGGAGGTTCAGACTGACGCGGACTTGATTGCCGATTTCCGGGCGCGGTCGGGGACGGTCTATCATCCGTCCTGCACGGCGCGGATGGGGGCGGACGCGGCGGGGTCGGTGGTGGATGCGCGGCTGCGGGTGCACGGGGTGGCGGGCTTGAGGGTCTGCGACGCCTCGGCCTTTCCGAACCTGATTGCGGGCAACACAAATGCGCCCGCCATGCTGATGGGGTGGAAGGGGGCCGAGGTCATTCTGGCCGAGGCGCGCTGATCCCAAAGGGGGGGCGTTCTCGCGCCCATCTAGGGCGCTCACCCGCTTTGGTGCCCGTGGCTGAGGGACAGTTTGGGGAAAGTCAGTTGGGGCTGGGCACCAGTTTGGATACGGTGCCGTCCAGGGTCAGCATATACAACTCGCCCGCACTGTCGCGGCCAAAGGACGACACCTGACCCAGGCTGGCTGCGGCCGCATCCATGCCGACCCCGTCTTGGGCCGCGCCATCGGTCAGGCGAAACGACATCAGATTGCCGGTGCAGAAGTCGGAAAAGAAGTAACGGCCCCGAAGTGCCGGCATCGCATCGCCCCGATAGACATAGCCGCCCGTGACCGAACAGCCCTGACTGTGGTCATAGACATGGACGGGCAGCGTTACCCCGGCCAAGCTGCAATCGGCGGTGCGAAAGCAGGCCTCGCCCTCGGTCAGGTTCCAGCCGAGGTTGGCGCCGGCATCGGCGGGGCGAAGAACGTTGATCTCCTCCCAGTCGCCCTGGCCCACGTCGGCGATGTAAAGTTGGTCGCCGTCGAAAGCGGCACGCCAAGGGTTGCGCAGGCCAATTGCAGAGATCTCGGGTGCGCCGCCACCTTTGGCAAAGGGGTTGCCGGGCGGGATAGCATAGGGCTTGGCGGCATCGACGTCGATGCGCAAAAGCTTGCCCAGACGGACATCAGGATTCTGGGCGTTGCCCCAGGGGTCACCCCCCCGCCCGCCATCGCCGGTGCCGATATACAGCAGACCGTCGGGGCCAAAGTCGAGCCAGCCGCCGTTGTGATTGTCGGCCTGATCATGCGGCACGGTCAGCAATGTGGTCAGGGTGGCAGGATCGCCGGCCAGACCCTCGGCCACGGTGATCGCGCCGTCGCGACCGGTGTAATATACGAAAAACCGCTGGTTCCGGTCGAAATCGGGGTGAAAGGCCAGCCCCAGCAACCCCTGCTCGCTGTTGGTGCTGACCCGGTCCGACAGGTCAAGGAACGGCTCGGGCAGCAGGACTCCGCCGTCGATCACCCGGATGCGCCCGGTCTTTTCCACGATGAACAGCCGGGCGTCGCCCTTCGGTGCGGTCAACAGCAGGGGCTCGTCAAATCCCGTCGCAATGGTCTGGGCGGCCACGGTGACACCGTCCTGCGTGGCCAGCGGGGTCTGGGCCAGGGCGGGGGTGGCGAGCAGCAGGGCAGTCAGGCACAGGCGGATCATGGTGCGATGTCCATCATTTCCATGCCAGCTTGCGACACCAAACTCAGGGTGACAACACACAGTGGCGTGTGCCCCTTGTAGGATGGGCTGTTCGCCTTTCCCGCATGGGAAAGGGGGTTAGCCCATCTTCCTCACTCCCCCCGTGGAAACCGCTTGGAGTCCTCCAGCACATTCAGGTCCATGTGGTTGCGCATATAGCGTTCCGAGGCGGCGCGCAGGGGCTGGTGATCCCAGGGGTAATAGGCCCCGTTGCGCAGCGCCTGATAAACCACCCAGCGCCGCGCCTGCGACTGGCGCACCTCGGCGTCATAGGCGGGCAGGTCCCAGCGTTCGTCGGTGATCTGGCGGAAATGGGCCAGCACCTCCGCGGCGCGGGGGTCGGTGGCCAGATTGTGCTCCTCCTCCGGGTCGGCGGCGAGGTCGAAAAGCTGGTCAGGATCGGCGGCGCAGTGGATGTATTTCCAGGCACCCTGCCGCAGGGCGACCATGGGGGTGATCGAGCCCTCTGCGGCGTATTCCATCGCCACCGGGGTCAGCCTGTCCTGTCCTTGCGCCAGGGGCACCAGGCTTTCGCCATCGGTCCAGGGCATCACCTCGGCCATCGAAATCCCGGCCAGATCACACAGCGTGGGTGTCACGTCGATGGTGGAGACGGGCGTTTCAATGCGCTGGGGCGTCAGGCCGGGGGCGGCGATCATCAGGGGCACGCGGGCAGCGCCCTCGAAAAAGTTCATCTTGAACCACAGCCCCTTGCGGCCCAGCATCTCGCCATGGTCGGAGACGAACAGGATGATCGCCTCTTGCCGCGTCGCCTCCAGCGTCGCCAGAATCTCGCCGATCTTGTCGTCGATATAAGAGATGTTGGCGAAATAGCCCTGACGCGCCCGGCGGATGTGGTCGGGCGTCACCTCCAGACTGCGCCAGTCGCAGGCATCCATCAGACGCTGCGAATGGGCGTCCATGGCGTCATAGGCCAGAGGCTCCGGCGGCTCCAGTTCAGGCGCACCGTCATACAGGTCCCAATATTTGCGCCGGGCGACAAAGGGGTCGTGCGGATGGGTAAAGCTGGCGGTCAGACACCAGGGGCGCGGTTCAAGGCCGCGCGACAGGTCGTAGATTTTCTGCACGGCCTGATGGCAGACGTCGTCGTCATATTCCAGCTGGTTGGTGATCTCGGCCACCCCTGCCCCGGTGACGGACCCCAGGTTGTGATACCACCAGTCGATCCTCTCGCCTGGCTTGCGATAATCCGGGGTCCAGCCGAAATCGGCGGGGTAGATGTCGGTGGTCAGCCGTTCCTCGAACCCGTGCATCTGGTCGGGGCCGACGAAATGCATCTTGCCCGACAGGGCCGTGTAATACCCC
The DNA here is from genome assembly GCA_945871285.1 of Pseudorhodobacter antarcticus. Taxonomy (GTDB): domain Bacteria; phylum Pseudomonadota; class Alphaproteobacteria; order Rhodobacterales; family Rhodobacteraceae; genus Stagnihabitans. The sequence goes on from CAMBWO010000165.1 coordinate 8,367, forward strand.
GCCCGGCGCAGGTGGTGCGCATAGGTCGGGATGTCGGACGCAAACTCGGCCGCGTTGTCGTAAACCCGCGTCCGGCGCGGCAGGGCGCCCGACATGAAGGCGGCACGGGCCGGGGCGCACAGCGGCGAGGCCGTGTAGGCATTCGCGAACCGCACCGACCGGGCCGCCAGTTTGCGCAGGTTGGGCGCATGCAAAAACGCCGCGGGGCCGTCGTCGAACAGGGTTCCGGTCAACTGGTCGACCATCAGGATCAGGATGTTGGGTTTGGTCATGGCTGCCTCGGCGTGAAGATGCGCCTAGATGCGCCAAAGCGCCCCGAAATCACAACCCGGAAATCGCATTGCCGGTCGTGGTGCTCGCAAGGCAGGTGCCGTTTTCCAGACCCGCGACGCCCCGTTTCGGGTCAGACCCCGATCATCCGAGAGTGCGCCTTGAGCGCCTGCAACCAGGCCAGACCATGCACGGTGGCGCGGGCCGGGCGGTATTCGGCGGCAACCCAGCCTTCATAACCCATGGCATCAAGGTCGCGGAACAGCGCGGTCAGGTCAAAACCGCCGCCGCCGGGCTCGGCGCGGCTGGGGAAGCCCGCGATCTGGATGTGGTTCACATGGGCCTTGTGTTTTTCCCACACGGCCCAGGGGTCGCCATGGATGCGGGCGGCATGCCACAGGTCGAACTGCAGGCCGATGCGGGGGTTGGCGACATCGGTCAGGATGCGGGCGGCCTGATCAAAGTCGTTCAGGAAATAGCCCGGCATGTCATCGGTGTTCAAAGGCTCGATGCACAGGGTCAGGTCGGGGGCCTGGGCTGCAGCCCAGGTCAGGTGTTCGGTGTAAAGCTGGGTCGCCTCGGGGCCACGGGCGACCCCGGCCATCACATGCAGGCGGTCGGCCCCCAGGCGGGTGGCAAGGTCTGCGGCGCGCAGGAAACCGTCGCGAAATCGCGATTCCAGACCCGGCACGGCGGCATGGCCCCGGTCGCCGGCGGCCCAGTCGCCGGGCGGCGTGTTGATCATCGCCAGCGGCATGGCCCCCAACGCCGTTTGCCAGTCACGGGCGGCGTGGTCATAGGGGAACAGGATTTCTACCCCGTCAAAGCCCGCTTGTGCGGCTAGACCGGGCCGGTCAAGGCTGGTGACTTCGGTGAAAAGCATCGTCAGGTTGGCGGCGTATCTGGGCATCAGGGCAATTCTGCTGAACGGACGATCGGAAAAAATTCGCCATGCGACCACAGGCCGAACCAGCTTTCACTGTCCAGCGGCTCATGGCAACCCAATTCGATCAAACGGTAAAAGGACTTTCGGTCAATCAGG
>CAMBWO010000166.1 GCA_945871285.1 Pseudorhodobacter antarcticus
TATATGGTGGGCGAGAAAAACGGCATCGGGGTCGAGGTCGCGATGTGGTGGAACGACAGCTACAATGAAATGGTGCTGCCGTTTACCAACAACATCCCGCAGCGGGATGGCGGCACGCACTTGGCCGGTTTCCGGGGCGCGCTGACCCGCACCATCAACAACTATTCGCAAACCTCTGGCATCGCGAAAAAGGAAAAGGTTGACTTCACGGGTGACGACGCCCGCGAAGGCCTGACCTGCGTGTTGTCGGTCAAGGTGCCTGATCCGAAATTCTCGAGCCAGACCAAGGACAAGCTGGTGTCATCCGAGGTCCGCCCGGCTGTCGAAAACCTTGTGAACGAAAAACTGGCCGAGTGGTTTGAAGAAAACCCCGCCCAAGCCAAGATCATCGTCAGCAAGATCATCGAAGCCGCCCTGGCCCGCGAAGCCGCCCGCAAGGCCCGCGACCTGACCCGGCGCAAGACGGCGCTGGATGTGTCCAACCTGCCCGGCAAACTGGCCGACTGTCAGGAAAAGGACGCCTCCAAGGCCGAGATTTTCCTGGTCGAGGGCGACTCGGCTGGCGGTTCTGCCAAACAGGGCCGCAGCCGCTCCAACCAGGCCGTCCTGCCCCTGCGTGGCAAGATCCTGAACGTCGAACGCGCCCGCTTTGACAAGATGCTGGGCAGCCAGGAAATCGGCACCCTGATCACCGCCCTTGGCACCGGAATTGGCCGGGATGAGTTTGATATCAAGAAGTTGCGTTACCACAAGGTCGTCATCATGACCGACGCCGACGTGGACGGCGCGCATATCCGCACGCTGCTGCTGACCTTTTTCTTCCGCCAGATGCCGCAACTGATCGAGGGTGGCTACCTCTATATCGCCCAGCCGCCCCTCTACAAAGTGGCGCGTGGCAAGTCCGAGGTCTACCTGAAAGACCAGCCCGCGCTCGAGGATTACCTGATCGAAATGGGCGTCGACGGCGCCGTCCTCCGCCTGCAATCCGGCGAAGAAATCGCCGGAGCCGACCTTGCCCGCGTCATCGAAGGCGCCCGCCAGTTCCGCCGCATCCTGGACGCCTTCCCCACTCATTACCCCCGCGGCATTCTGGAACAGGCCGCCCTGTCCGGCGCCTTTGACCCCGGCCGCGCCGATGGCGATTTGCAAAACGTGGCCGATACCGTCGCCAAACGCCTGAACCTGATCGCCGAAGAATACGAAAAGGGCTGGTCCGGCCGCATCACCCAGGACCACGGCATCCGCCTGTCCCGCGTGCTGCGCGGCGTCGAGGAGCTGCGCACCCTTGACGGCGCCGTCCTGCGGTCAGGCGAGGCGCGGCGCCTGTCCACCGTGTCGCAGCAAACCCGCGACGTCTACCGCGACCCCGCCCGCATGGTCCGCAAGGACCGCGAGCAAATGGTACACGGCCCCATCGACCTGTTGAAAACCATCCTGACCGAGGGTGAAAAGGGCCTGTCCCTGCAACGCTACAAGGGCCTGGGCGAGATGAACCCCGAACAGCTGTGGGAAACCACGCTGGACCCCGAGGCGCGGACCCTGTTGCAGGTCAAGGTCGATGATCTGGCCGAGGCGGATGACATCTTTACCAAACTGATGGGCGATGTCGTCGAACCCCGCCGCGAATTCATTCAGGCCAACGCGCTCAGCGTTGAACATCTGGACTTCTGATGCGCGCGCTGGTGCTCGAGGAAAAGGGGCGGCTGGCCCTGCGGGACATCGCGGTGGACACCGCCCTTGGGCCCCATGACGTGCGGATCGCCACCCATACGGTGGGCGTCTGCGGGTCGGATGTGCACTACTACGTCCACGGCAAGATCGGCCCCTTTGTGGTCAACGCCCCCATGGTTCTGGGGCATGAGGCATCGGGAACGGTGATCGAACTGGGTTCAGCCGTCGCTCATCTGACCGTGGGTGACCGCGTCTGCATGGAACCGGGCATCCCCGACCCCAACTCCCGCGCCGCCAAACTGGGCATCTACAACGTCGATCCCGCCGTCCGCTTCTGGGCCACCCCGCCGATCCACGGCTGCCTGATGCCACAGGTCGTGCACCCCGCCCGCTATACCTTCCGCCTGCCCGATCAGGTCAGCTTTGCCGAGGGCGCGATGGTCGAACCCTTTGCCATCGGCATGCAGGCCGCCCTGCGCGCCCGCATCCAGCCCGGTGATATTGCCGTGGTCACCGGCGCCGGACCCATCGGCATGATGGTGGCCCTCGCCGCCCTCGCCGGGGGGTGTGCCCGCGTGCTGGTCACCGATGTCGCCCAACCCAAGCTCGACATCATCGCCCGCTATCCCGGCATCGAAACGCTGAACCTCACCCACGGCACCGCCCGCGATGCCGTGGCCGCCATGACCGACGGCTGGGGCGCCGATGTGGTCTTTGAATGCAGCGGCAACGCCCGCGCCATTCTGGACCTGCCCAACCTCGTGCGCCCTGCCGGGGCCATCGTTCTGGTCGGCATGCCCGTGGACCCCGTGCCGTTCGACATCGTCGGCCTGCAAACCAAAGAGGCGCGCATCGAAACCGTGTTCCGCTATGCCAATATCTATGACCGGGCGATCAACCTGCTCGCCTCGGGCAAGGTGGACCTGAAACCGCTGATTTCGGCGACCTACGCCTTTGCCGACAGCATCGCCGCCTTTGACCGCGCCGCCGAACACCGGCCCGACGATGTGAAGATTCAGATCACGCTCTGATCCGCCCAATACATCGGCCCGCCCAGATGGCGCGGAAAGCCATAGCCGTTGACCCAGACCACGTCGATGTCCGACGACCGCGCTGCAATCCCCTCGGCCAATAACTTGCGCCCCTCGGCCACCATCGGACCATGGGTCCGCGCCAGAATCTCGGCCGCGCCGATCAAGCGGGGCGTTATCCCCCGTTCAGCAGCGATGCGGGCAATCACCGCGTCTACCTCGGGATCAGGAACCGGACGCCGCGCACCCGCCTCATAACGATACCACCCCAGACCCACCTTCTGCCCCAACCGCCCCGCCTCGCACAGCGCATCGGGCAGATCGTCACGCAGGCCCTGCGCCTTGCGCATCCGCCAGGATATGTCCAACCCCGCCATATCCTGCATCTCGAACGGACCCATCGGCCAGCCAAACTCCCGGTACGCCGCATCCACCGCCTCTGGCCGCGCCCCCTCCAGCAGCAGGGTGGACAGTTGCCCATTGCGCGCCTGCAACATGCGGTTGCCCACAAACCCCCGGCACACCCCCACCACAACCGACACCTTGCGTAGCCGCTTTGACAGCGCCATCCCCGTCGCCAGCGTCGCATCATCCGTCCGCGCCGCCCGCACAATCTCCAGCAATTTCATCACATTGGCGGGTGAGAAGAAATGCAGCCCCAACACCCGCTCGGGCCGCCTGACCCCCGCCGCAATCTCGTTCACATCCAGATAGGACGTGTTGGTGGCCAGAACCATATCCGGCCCCAGCGCCGCATCCAACTCGGCAAACAGCGTCCGCTTGACCGCCATATCCTCAAACGCCGCCTCGATCACCAGATCGCATCCGCTCAGGTCACCCACCGCCAGCGTGCCCTGAATGCGCCCCACCCGCACCTCTGCCTCGGCCCCGCTCAGCCGCCCCTTGGCCGCCTGCGCCTGATACTGCGCCGCAATTGCCGCCAACCCCGCCTCCAGCGCCCCCGCATTCACCTCGCGCAGTGCCACCTCCAGCCCGGCATCCGCACAGGCCATCGCAATGCCCCGTCCCATCGTCCCCGCGCCAATCACCCCAATCCGGGCCAGGGGCCGCGCCAGCGTCAGGTCCAACCCCTCCACCTTGGCCGCTTGGTGTTCAGCCAGATAGACATGCCGCAGGGCCAGCGATTCAGGTGCGTGACAGGCCGCCAGAAACATCTGCCGCTCCGCCGCCAGCGCCTGATCAAAGGGCAACGCCACCGCATTGCGGATCGCAGCCACACAGCGCGCCACGGCCCCCCCCTTGGCCTTGGCCAGCAACGCTTCCGCCGCCGCCTCAAACGCGCCCTCATCAAACGGCACCGCCCTCCGCACCGGCGCATCACCCATCAAGGCCATCGCCGCCGCAACAACATCCCCCGCCACCACCCGGTCCACCAGACCCAGCGCCAACCCCTGCGCCGCCGTCACCCGCCGCCCCGTGGCGATCAGGTCCAGGGCCACAACGGCCCCGCACAGCCCTGTGGCCCGCACCGTCCCGCCTGCGCCCGGCACCAGACCCAGCGTCACCTCGGGGAACCCCAGCACCGACCGCTCCGTCGCCACCCGCATCCCGCAGCCCAGCGCCAGTTCCAACCCGCCGCCCAAGGCAGTCCCGTCAATCGCCGCCACCGACGGCATCGCCAGCGCCCCGATGCTGGCAATCAGGTCCGGCAGCGTTGGCGCCACGACCTGCCCCAGTTCGGTGATGTCGGACCCGGCCACAAAAGTGCCCCCCGCCCCGGTCAGCACAACCCCCCGCGCCCCGCTGGCCGCAACCGCCCGGATTGCCCCGCCAATCTGTTCGCGAAACTGATGCGACAGGGCGTTGACCGGCGGCCGGTCCAGCCAGAGCACCGCAATGCCCTCGGTCAGTTCGGCCCTGACCCAGTCTGATGTCCAGATAGCCGCCATCGCCCACACTCCCCTGCCTGCGCCGATAACCTTTCAAACTTGAAGCGTCCCGTCCAGAGCTTTCGCAACCCCGAAAAACCGCAGACCCCGTGGAATAGGCCCCACAGGCGGCACGTTATCGCTGTGGGAATGCTCCCGCAGCACCACATCACACATTGAAAGGATCAGAAAATGACCACCTTCACCCTGCGCGGCGACCAGATCGGCGAAGCCCTGCAATTTCAGGAAAATGGCACCACCATCACGGTCGAAATGGGCCGCGTCTGGTTCTCGGCCACCGACACCGTCACCCTGACCGCCGCCCCCGGCGCGATTGATCCCGTGACCGGCGCCTTTGTCGGCGGTGCGGGCGCGATCATCGGGATGACGGTTGCGACGGCAGACGGCCAGCTCACCACCTTTGGCGTTTCGGCGGCGACCGCACTGGATGTCGACCCCGATCAGGCCAAGAACGGCGCGGACTTCATGTATATCTCGGAAAGCCCGGCAGCCGGTCTGGGCGGGCTTTATGCCGGGGTCCAGCTGGAAAAGATCCTGGTGTCGGACGTGCCGCTGACGGCGGGCACCTCGCCGGTGTTCTCGGCCATCGGCAACTGGGTGGCCAATGCTGGCGTGACGCCGCCCCCGCCGCAGCTGAACGGCACCCCGGCGGATGATGACCTGACGGGCACCGGGGCCGCCAACCAGATGAACGGCTTTGGCGGCAACGACACCATCCTGTCGCTGGGCGGCAACGACACGGTGCAGGGCGGGCAGGGCAACGACCGCATCAATGGCGGCGCCGGGGCTGACCGGATTCTGGGCGGTGCAGGCGATGACCGCATGCTCGGCGAAGCCGGGGCAGACCGCATGTTCGGCGGCGATGGCAACGACCTGTTCGACGGCGGGGCCGGGCGCGACGTGATGACCGGCGGCTTTGGTGGCGACACCTTCGTGTTCGGCAACAGCGACCGCGTCACCGATTTCTCGGCGCTCGAGGGCGACGAGCTGGTCTTTGCCGCGACCCTGGGTCTGGATCTGTCCAGCCTCACCGTCACCCAAGATGCCACCGGCACCACGGTCCGCTACGGCACCGAAACCATGCGTCTGGAAGGTGTGACCGAACCCTTCGATCTGGGCAACCACATCAAGTTCGACTACCAGCCCAGCTTTGAATTCCTGTAAGGGAACCCGACACACACCGCCCGGGGCGCGACCATCGTCGCGCCCTTTGCCTGTTCAGGCCTCGTCGCACAAGCCCGCCAACGACAGAACCCCCGCGCCATAAACCTCATCCGCCCCCGCCGCGCCGATGTCCCGCGTCAGCCCCTGCAACCGCTCCCGCGCCACCCCCGGCGTCATCGCCGGGTCACGCGACATCAAGATCGCCGCCGCCGCCGTGGCAAACGGCGCCGCATACGAGGTGCCGGTGCGCGGCTTGACCCCCTTGACCGCCGCCGCCGACCAGACCTCCACCCCCGGTGCGGCCAGATCCAGATGATCCCCCCGCTGGGCCCGCCGATAAACCCGGTCGCCCCCGTCAACCGCCGTCACAGCCAGCACGGTGTCAGCCGCCGCTGGCCAGGCCGGGGGCGCGGCCGGCCCCGCATTCCCCACCGCCGCCACCACCAGCATTCCTTGCGCCGCCACCGCCGCCAGCATATCGCGCAGCACCGCGTTCTCTGGCCCCGCCAGCGACAGGTTCGCCACCCGGATGCCGCGCTGCGACAGCAGATCCAGCGCCCGGATCAGATGCACGACATCGGCCCGCTCGTCGCCCTCGGGGCGCGAAAAGATGTCCACCGCCAACACCCGCCCCTCGGGCAACAGCCCCGGCGCCCGCGCCTCGGCCCCCACCAGCAGCGCCACAACCGCCGTGCCATGCGTCTCGCCCGACGCGGGCAGGGCGTCATCCGTCATGCGGATCACCTCGACCTGCGCCGCCCCCAGCCCCGCATGATCCAGGTTCACCCCCGTGTCGATCACCCCGATCTCGACCGTCGCCTGACAGCTGCCGTCGCGCTGCACCGGCCAGTCAATCTGCGCCAGCACCGCGCAGTTCAGATGCGCGCAATCGCCGACACCCGCGCCCGCCGGGTCGGCCAAGGGGGCCGCTGCCGGCGTAACCTCCTGCCCTGACCGGAAATAATGGTTAAAGTCGGCATTCTGCCCGGTCGCCTGAGCCCGCACCAGCCCGCGCGCCGCGTCCAGCGTCACCCCCTCCGGCACCCGCAGGCGGAACAGCGTCGGCCCGTTTTGCACCAGCGCCACAGCCTCGATCACCGCGAACCCCTGTTGCACCAACTCCGCCAGATCGGCCGGCGAAAGCCCGGTCACCACAATCTCGCCCGCCGCCGCTAAGGGCCGCGGCACCACAGACGCCTGCGGCTGCACGCTGGGCGCCCGTGGCGCCGCCGGTGTCACGGTGCGGCTGGGCGTGCTGTTTGACCGTGTCGGCCTGGCCGCCGGGCCATCATCATCGTCGTCATCATCGCCGCCCCCGTCATCGTCGTCTTGCGCCAGGGCGGCCGAAACAAACCCGCCCCCACTGGGCAAGACTCGCGACAGGTCCACCGCGGCCAGCACCGCCAACAGCATCAACGTGGAATATCTTGGACCAAGGATCATCGTTGCCCTCACGGGTTAAGGCTTCTTTGGCGTGGACAGTCCTCGCCTGCAGGCAGAACGCACGAACAGCGACCTTTATTCCCAGATAGGGGCCGCTTTCACGGCCCGACAAGACCGCCGCCCCAAAAAATGTTCCGCCCCGTCTTTTCTGACCCCCCGCACGGAATAGATCTGACCCTGATACGTTGTGCAGGCACAGACCCTGTGGAGACCGCCATGACAAACCTGTTTCAGCGCGACCTTGTGGCCCTTGTGCCCAAATTGCGCCGCTTTGCCTTCAGCCTGACCGGCAACCAGCCCGACGGCGATGATCTGGTGCAATCGGCCTGTGAAAAGGCCCTGCGCAATCAGGCGCAGTTCCAGATGGGCAGCCGCATGGACAGCTGGATGTATCGCATCATCCAGACCCTGTGGATGGACGATCTGCGCAAACGCCGGGTGCGCGGCCCCGCCATGGACCCCGCCGACATCGAAATCAGCGACGAAGGCAAGGCGGCCCGCCTGCCCGAAGACCGCATGATGCTGGCGCAGGCCACCGCCGCGATGGCCGCCCTGCCCGAGGCACAGCGCGCCGTTCTGTCATTGATCGCGGTCGAAGGTCTCAGCTACAAAGAGGCGGCCGAGGTGCTCGACGTTCCCGTCGGCACCGTGATGAGCCGCCTGTCCCGCGCCCGTGAGGCGCTCTTGCCCCGTCTGGGCCAAAGCCGGGGAGGTCGGCAATGACAACCGCACTGGACAAAGACCACCTGGCCGCCTTCGTGGACGGCGAACTGTCCCCCGAAGAGGCGGCCCGCGTCGCCATGCATCTGGCCGACCATCCCGCCGATCAGGCCTATGTCGACGACCTTTACGCCGCGAACGAGGCGCTGGTCCAGGCCTTTGCCGCCCCGCTGCACGAACCCGTGCCCGACGCGATCATGGCCACGATCCTGGGCCAATCCACCCCAAATGTCGTGCCCTTCCGCCGCCGCTTGCCGCTGGTGACGGGCGGCCTGGCCCTGGCCGCCTCGCTTGTCGCCATCGCCTTGCTGTTGCCCGGCCTGACCGCCGGTCCTCAGGGCATTGCCCTCGGCCCCATCGCCGCAACCGACCCGGTGGCCCAAACGCTGGATACTCAGGCCTCGGGCGTGCCGGTCGCCCTTGGCGATGACCAGCAGACGATGGTCCTGGCCAGCTTTGCCATGCCCGATGGCCGGTTCTGCCGCGAATTCGAGGTGGTCGATGCGGCGGCGGGCCGGGTGGACTATGCCCTCGGCTGCCGCTCGAACGGGCGCTGGATCGTCGAAGCCGCGATCGCCGAGGTGGCGCAGCCAGACCCCGATCAGGGTTTTGTTCCCGCCGATGGCGGCGAGGCTGACACCCTCACCCGGTATCTTCAACGCACAGGCGAACCCGTCCTGCTGGATGCCGCAGCGGAAACAGCCGCCATCCAGCGGCGCTGGTCCACCCCCTGATTGCCCGACAAGGAGCTTGCCATGCTGCGACGCAAACCCGCCGCCACCATCCGCTTTACCTGCCAACCCGCCGATCTGGGCGTGATCGCCCCCCCGGTTCCCGCCAAATCCTATCTGCCCGACTGGTTTCGCAAACTGCCCGCCGTGGACCCCAAGGTTTTGTCCACCACCAACACCGGGCTGACCATCAAACGCTGCATGCCGTTTCTGGATGCCATGACGACGGGCTGGATCCTGCCCCTTGCCGCCTCGGTGCGCCTGAACATCTCCGAAAACGGCACGCGGCTCGATTGCGGCTGGGATTTTGACCGCACCCTGGTCAGCAATCACGGCGGCCATCAGGTGCGCGGCAACCCTTGGGAGGGGCGGCCACCGTCCAAGTTCCACAACTTCTGGACCATCGAAACCCCGCCGGGCTGGAGCTGTCTGTTCGTCAACCCGATGAACCGCCCCAATGGCGTGTTCGAGGTGCTGGCCGGCGTGGTTGACACCGACACCTACCGCTCGCCCATCCATTTCCCGTTCTTCGCCACCGGGCCCGACGGGCTGCACATCATCGAAAAAGGCTCACCCATGGTGCAGGTCATCCCCTTCCGCCGCGACAGCACCGAAATCGAGGCCGAAATTCGCGCCGAACAGCCCCCCGAAAAGGCCGAACGCGAACGCGTGTTGCGCAACACCCAATCGACCGACGGCTGGTATCGCACCGAAGCCCGCGCCCCCCGCTGACCCCCCGCGCCTGCCCCAACCCTGCCACCCCACCGGGCGGCAGGGTTTTTCCTTGGCCACCAGAATGCCCACAGCCCATGAAAAAGCCGACCCATGACGGGTCGGCCTGGTAGGTGCGCTGGGTGCTGCGATCAGTCGTCGCTGTCCGAGTTGCTCGAGCTGTTCGAGGACGAGTTCGAGCTGGAGTTGGACGAGGAGTTCGAGCTGCTGTTGGACGACGAATTGCTGTTCGA
>CAMBWO010000167.1 GCA_945871285.1 Pseudorhodobacter antarcticus
GAGGAGGGGCAGGGGGCGACGGACGGTAGCCATGTCGGGTCGGGCGCGCCGGGCGAGGATGCGGGGGCGATGGCGCCTGCGGCGATGGGCAAAGAGGAGGCGTTGAAGAAGTATTGCACGGACCTGACCCAACAGGCCCGTGACGGCAAGATGGACCCGATTGTGGGGCGGGATGAGGAAATCCGCCAGGTTGTCGATATCCTGATGCGGCGGCGGCAGAACAACCCGATCCTGACCGGTGAGGCGGGGGTGGGCAAGACGGCGGTGGTCGAGGGCTTTGCCCTGCGGATTGCGCGGGGGGATGTGCCGCCTGCGCTGAAGGAGGCGCGGATATTGGCGCTGGACGTGGGGTTGTTGCAGGCGGGCGCGTCCATGAAGGGCGAGTTCGAGAACCGGTTGAAGGCGGTGATCGAGGAGGTTCAGGCGTCGGTCACGCCGATCATCATGTTCATTGACGAGACGCATACTTTGGTTGGGGCTGGCGGTGCGGCGGGGACGGGGGATGCGGCGAACCTGCTGAAACCGGCTTTGGCGCGGGGGACGTTGCGCACGATTGGGGCGACGACCTGGGCCGAGTATAAAAAGCATATCGAAAAGGACCCGGCCCTGACGCGGCGGTTCCAGACGGTCGTGGTCGATGAACCTTCGCCCACCAAGGCGATCCTGATGATGCGGGGCATCGCGTCGATGCTGGAAAAGCACCACAAGGTGCAGGTGCTGGACGAGGCGATCGAGGCGGCGGTGAACCTGTCGGCGCGGTATATTCCGGCGCGGCAGTTGCCGGACAAATCGGTGTCGGTGCTGGACACGGCCTGTGCGCGGGTGGCGGTGTCGCAGCACGCAGTGCCGGCCGAGGTGGACGATTCACGCCGCCGGATCGAGGCGCTGGTGACGGAACTGGGCATCATCGACCGGGACGAGACGGCGGGCTATGACGTGACCGAGCGGCGGACGGCGATCACGGGGATCAAGGCGGAGGAGGAGGCCCGGTTGGCCGGGTTGACGGCGCGGTGGGATGCGGAAAAGAAGGTCGTTGAGGAGATTTTGGCGCTGCGCGCCAAGTTGCGCGAGGGCGGGGCGCCGGTGGATGCCAAGCCCGCGGCGACGCTGGATGCCATGGCGCCTGAGGGGGCGAGCCCGTTGAGCGACGAACAGCGCGCGGCTCTGGTGGCCGAGTTGCGGGCCAAGAATGCCGCCTTGACCGAGATGCAGGGCGACAGCCCGCTGATCCTGCCCATCGTCGATGCGATGGCGGTGGGGGCGGTGGTTGGCGACTGGACGGGCATTCCGGTGGGCCGGATGCTGAAGGACGAGTTGCAGACCGTCATCGACCTGGCCAAGCTGTTGGCCAAGCGGGTCATCGGGCAGGATCACGCGATGGAAATGATCGCCAAGCGCATCCAGACGGCGCGGGCGGGGCTCGACAACCCCTCCAAACCCATCGGCGTGTTCATGTTGGCGGGGACATCGGGCGTCGGCAAGACCGAGACGGCGCTGGCGCTGGCCGAGGTGATGTATGGTGGTGAGCAGAACGTCATCACCATCAACATGAGCGAATATCAGGAGGCGCATACTGTTAGTTCGCTGAAAGGTGCCCCGCCCGGATACATCGGGTATGGCGAGGGTGGGGTGCTGACCGAGGCGGTGCGGCGCAAGCCCTATTCGGTGGTGCTGCTGGACGAGGTGGAAAAGGCGCACCCCGATGTGCATGAGATTTTCTTTCAGGTGTTCGACAAGGGCGTCATGGAGGATGGCGAGGGGCGGTCGATTGATTTCCGCAACTGCATGATCTTGCTGACGACCAATGCGGGCACCGACCTGATTACCGATCTGTGCGCGGACCCCGACCTGATCCCGGAACCCGATGCGATTGCCAAGGCGCTGCGCGAGCCGCTGCTGAAGATATTCCCGCCGGCACTGCTCGGGCGGTTGGTGGTGATCCCCTATTATCCGCTGTCGCCGACGATGATTGCCCAGATCACCCGGTTGCAGTTGAACCGCATCAAGAAGCGGGTCGAGACGGCGCATGCGGTGCCGTTCGAATACACCGATGCCGTGGTCGACCAGATCGTGGCGCGGTGCCAGGAGGTGGAGAGCGGTGGCCGCATGATCGATGCCATCGTGACCAATACGATGCTGCCCGACATTTCGGGCGAGTTCCTGCGCCGCATGATGACGGGCAAGGCCGTCGTCCGTGTGGCGCTGGATGTGACGGGGAACGAGTTCACCTACAGTTTTGACTAGGTCTGTGATGCAAATTGGGGAAAGGAATTGACCGATGAAATCAAGTGACACACCGGAACTGAAAGCCGCCTGGTGGAAGAAGCACAGGCCGCTGTTGTACAAGGACCCTGGTCTGTGGGATGCGCTGAAGGATTGGGAGATTGCCGCGGACAGCATGGATGCCGTCAAGCGGGACAAGGCCCTGTCCGACCTGAAACGTGCGGTGGCCAAGGTCGTGACGGGCATGGATGCCAAGAGATACGAGACCGAAATTGCGGTCGTGAAGAAGTATACCAAGCTTATTCAGGCAGAAGAGGTCAAGACCAAGGAAATGGCCGGCCGTGCATCGAAGGGCGGACCCAGCACGCCGCCCAAGCAGAAGATCGGCGGGTCGGTCGTGATCTGGAGCCGCGACATCTCGGCCGAGGTCAACAAGAAGTTCAAGGCGGAGTGGTTCAAGAGTTTCAGCGGTTACAAGATCGAGATGACGCTGAACAGCGACCTGCTGGATGTGTTCGAGGCAGAGGATGACGCCGTCACCCCGGCCTTTATCGCGCAGGATGCCGAGGAACTGGCGCAAAAGCTGATCACGGCGCTGGTCAACGATCTGAACGCGATCGAGAGCGGATCGAAGGGCAAGAAGCCCGGCGATGTGGACAAGATGCGGCAGGCCTTTGGCCCGCAGGCGGAAAAGACGATCAAGGCTGTCGAAGCCAAGATGAAGCTGATCCCCAAGGAGCGGTGGGACAAGTTCGTCAAGCAAAAGCAGCAATACAAGGATTACCAGATCAAGGCCGGTCTGAACGTGACGATTGGCGTGCTGGGTGTTGTGGGCTCGGCGGCGGGCATTGTGGGCACGGGCGGGGCCGGGTTGGCCTTGGGGATCGTCACGTTGGTGCGGTCTGCAGCGGGGTTGATGAAGCAGATATATGACCTGACGATCGAGGCCGAGCGGGTGGAAAAGAACCTGGAAGCTGACCTGAAAACCCTGAAGGACCGCTATATCAAGGCCACGGGTGACATCAAAAGCGGCAAGCTGGGTGCGACGGAAATCACCGGGTCGGTGTTGAAGGGCATCCTGGGGGTCGACACGCCGTTTCTGGCCACCATCCCGAAATGCAAAAACAACATCACCCTGTGGCAAAACAAGGTGGCGGGCATCACGGTGCAGGGCCGCAAGCTGTATAAGGCGGTGTCTGGGGGGCTGGATCAGTGCACCAAGCTGGAGGGCATGATCAGCGGCGCGCAAAAGAAGGAGGCGCGCGACATCTATACCAAGCTGGTCAAGGCCCGGAAGGAGTTGACGACGGCGCTGGACAAATGCGCCGACATGAACGCCCGCGTCGACAAGGCCGAGAAGAACTTTGAAGGTCTGGACAAGATGATGAAGGCGCTGGAAGCGGCCACGCCGAAATATGTCGAGATTTTTGACAAGGTGTTCCCGGTCGTCGTGAACCTGACGCTGTCGGGTGCCGGGGGTGGTGTCGGGATCAAGGGGGCGGAGTCGACGCTGGAGGTGTTCAACTCGTCATTGGGGATGTTCAATGACCTGGTGAGCGAGGGCAAGAACCAGCTGGAAGAATACCTGGGCTGATGCGCGGGGCGGCGGGTTCGCCCGCCGCCCGTTCTGACAACCAAAAAATGGGGGCCCGACCATGGGACGCAAGGCGGAAAGGTCGTTGGACCTGTCGTTTGGGTCCATCTCGAAGGACCGTCCCGAGGGCGGCAAGGTGGCGCGGTTTCGCATTGCGCTGATGGGGGATTTTTCGGGGCGGGCGGCCAGGGGCGAGGTCGAGATCGGGTCTGATCTGGCGGCGCGGCGGCCGATCAAGCTGGATGTGGACACGCTGGACAAGGTGATCGCGGGCTTTGCCACCACGCTGGTTTTGCCGATTGGCAAGAAGGGGCAGGGGATCGAGGTGGAGTTGTCGTCGATTGACCATCTGCACCCGGATGAGTTGTTTGAGAAGGTCGAGATGTTTGCCGAACTGGTGTCGCTGAAGCGGCGGTTGGCCTCGGGGGCGACGGCCAAGGGGGCGGTGACGGAGCTGCGCGAATGGGGCCGCGAGTTCGGCAAGAAGGTCAATCCGCCCGCCCGCACGTCTGCCGGCAATGCGGTGCCCGCTGACCGGAAGCTCAGCGATTTTGCCAAGCTGATTGGCGGCAATGTGCGCGCCAAGGCCAAAGCCTCGCCCGCCGAGGAGTTGATGTCGCGGATTGTGGGGCCCTATATTCAGGCGCTGCCCGATCCCAATGCGGCGGCGATGCAGGAGGCGGTTGAGGAGAGCCTGGCCGGAGCGATGCGGCTGGTGCTGCACCACCCCGAGTTTCAGTCGATCGAGGCGCAGTGGCGGATGCTGGACCTGATCACCCGGTCGGTCGAGACGGATGCCAAGCTGGACATCGTGCTGTATGACATTTCGGCCGAGGAGTTGGCGGCCGATCTGGCGGCGCAGGAGGATCTGACGGAGTCGGGATTCTGCGAACTGCTGGTCGAGGGCACGCCGGATGGGCGGGGGCCGTTCAGCTCGGTCTGCGGGTTTTACACCTTTGAAGAGACGCCGCCCCATGCCGAATTGCTGGGCCGGATTGCCAAGGTCTGCGCCCATGTGAATGCGCCCTTCTTTGGCGCGATCAGCACCGGGTTCATGGAAACCCCGATGGACGAGCGTCATCCGATGGTGGCCGAAGCCTGGGATGCGCTGCGGGCGCTGCCCGAGGCGGGGCATGTGGCGCTGACCAGCCCGCGGTTCCTGCTGCGCAGGCCTTATGGGGCCAAAAGCGAGCCGATCTATGAGTTTGATTTCGAGGAGTTCACCGAGGCCGAGGGGCTGTCGGGGATGTTGTGGGCCAATCCGGTGGCGCTGGTCGTGATCCTGTTGGCGCGGTCGTTCCGCAAGACGGGGCCAAGTCTGGGGCTGGGGCAGGTGATGAGCCTGGGGGGGATGCCCTATCATTATGTCAAGGACCGCTACGGCGATCAGGTGGCGCTGCCTTGCACCGAACGCAACCTGACGCAGACCCGCACCCAGGCTGCGATTGCGCGGGGGCTGATGCCGGTCGTGTCGGTCAAGGGGCGCGACGAGGTGCGGCTGGCGTCGTTCCAGTCGCTGGCGGGGTCAACCGTGCTGGGCCGTTGGAGCGATGTGCCGCCGCCCAAGCCCAAGGAGACGCCGCCGCGGGTTGAAGCCGAGGCGGAGGAAGACGACGTCGCCGAGGTTGGCGACAGCGATGATGCGGGCGGCGACGATCTGGCGGCCCTGCTGGCGGGGTTCGATACCGAGACCCCGGACGACAGCGACGATGGCGACAGTGGTGACGATGCTGAAATGGATGCCGATCTGGCCGCCCTTTTGGCAAGCCTTTGATGGCGGAACGTGGCAGAGTAGGGGTGCAAGTGAGATGACAAGGGCCCGAACCTTCATTTCAAGGCGGGGGCCGTGGCCAAAAGAGCGTCGGGGTGCCGTATTGGGGCGACCCCGGCGCAGCGAGAGGTGATGCATTATGCCAAAAATCAGTAGGCAAGTTGAAAAGCTGTTCCTGAAGTTGAGCGGGGAGCAGGCGGGGGACCTGATTTGTCTTGGGGCGCGGATTCGCGACCAGTTGAGCCGTATTGCCGAGATGCGGATGGAGTTTTATTCGACCTCGTCCGCCTTTGATCCCGCGACGCTGCTGGGCACGCGGGTGACGCTGGAGGCGGAGAACGGTTTCAAATTCTCGGGGTTGTGCATATCGGTCGAGGATTTGGGGCATCAGGATTCGATTGACCTGTTTGCCGCGGAAATCCGGCCGTGGCCCTGGCTTTTGTCGATTGGCAGTGACAACCGGGTGTTTCAGAACCTGACGACGCCGGAGATCATCAAGAAGGTGTTCGGGGCCATGCCGGAAACCGGCGACGTTTCGGACAAGACCACGGGCACCTTTGAAAAGCGCGAATATTGCGTGCAGTTCGGCGAGAGCAATCTGGATTTTGTCAACCGCCTGATGGAGGAGGAGGGCATCTATTTCTATTTCGACCATTCGGGGTCGGAGGAAAAGATCGTGCTGGCCGATTCTGTTTCGGCCCATACCAACCACGGCACGGTGCCCTATTCGACCAGCAATCTGGTCGGTGACAGTCAGGCCAATTCCAATTCGATCTTTGAATGGGCCGAACTGGGCAAGGTCGTGTCGGGCAAGGTGTCGTTGTTTGACTATGACATGACCAAGCCTTCGGTTGACCTGAAGGTGCGGGCGGCGTCGGGGGCGGCGGGCGGCAACAAGGCCAAGGAGATCGAGCATTACAAGGCCACGGGGCATTATACGCTGGCCAACAAGGGCGAGGAGATTGCCAAGCGCGAGGTCGAGGCCCATGCGGCGGGTGCGGCGCGTGCGCGCGGTCTGAGCAATGCGGCCAAGGTGATCACCGGGGGGATTTTCACGCTGGACCATGCCGAACGGTCAACGGTGGACGGCGATTATCTGGTGACGCGGGCGACGCATTACATGATGTTCAACCCCGGTTTTGGGTCAGAGAACAAGCATTCGGTCAATCGCAACGCCGAACGCATCGACTATCCCGGCGACATGGGTCTGTTCGAGACGGAATTCGAGGTGCAAAAAAGCTCTGTCCAATATCGCCCGCCGAAAATGACGGGCTGGCCGCAGGTGCCCAATCTGCTGACGGCCATGGTGACGGGGCCCAGCGGGGATGAGATTCACACTGATGAATTCGGGCGGATCAAGGTGATTTTCCCCTGGGACCGGCTGGGCAAGGCCGACGAAAGTTCGTCCATGTGGGTGCGCTGCGTGATGCCTTGGGCGGGCAATGGCTGGGGCATGTTCTCGATCCCGCGGATCGGGATGGAGGTGATCATCCAGTTCGAGCGCGGCAATATCGACCGGCCCTATTGCACCGGCGTGGTCTATAACGGCACCAACGCGCCGCCCTATCCGCTGCCCGACGAGGCGACCAAGGTGGGGATGCGGACCAACAGTTCCAAAGGCGGGGGTGGGTTTCACGAGTTGACCTTTGATGACAAGAAGGATGCCGAGAAGGTCTTTTTCCAGTCGGAAAAGGACTACAAGCAGGTCATCAAAAATAACGCTGAAATCACGATCGGTATGGAAAAGAAGGACAAAGGCAGTCTGACGCAGACCATCCACATGAACAAGACCGAGACGATCAAGGAGGGCGATCTGACGTTGACGGTGGAAAAGGGCAACCGGATCACCAAGATCAAGACCGATGACACCGAGACCATCGAGGGCAAATCGACCACCGAGATCACCGGCGATACCTCGTTGACCATCAAGACCGGCAACAAGACGGAAAAGGTGTCCACCGGCAATTCGTCGGTCGAGGTGTCGGTGGGCAACCTGGAAACGCTAGTCAAGATGGGGAATGTCAAGATTGACGCGAGCTTGGGCAAGGTCACGATCAGCGCGTTGCAGGAGATTGAGCTGAAGGTCGGGACAAGTTCGATCAAGATTGGGCCAGCCGGGGTGACGGTGGCGGGTGCGACGGTGACGCTGGACGGGATGGCGATGTCCGAGGTCAAGGGACCGATCGTGATGGTCAAGGGATCTGCAATGACGCAGGTCTCGGGCGGCATCGTGATGGTTGGATGAGGGGGGCATGGCCATGAACACACGCTTCCTGAACCTGACAAAGATCCCGAAACAACCGGCTGCCCGGCTGCTGAGCCAGGCCAATGCGGAACTGGACACCGAATTGAACGCCCCCGCCAGCGCCCCGGTCGAGGTGGTGCTGGAGGAGTTGGAGCAAAAGGGCGCGCTGATTGACATGCTGCGGCTGTTGTCGGTGGCGCTGCCGGCGCGTGAACGGGTGTGGTGGTCCTGTCTGGCCGCCCGCGACACGTTGAAAGACGGGGCCAAGCTGCCGCCGCCGCTGGCCGCCGCCGAGGCCTGGGTGTTCAAGCCGACCGAGGAAAACCGGGCGGTGGCGCATCATGCCGTGCAGCACGCCAGCATGAAGGACGACACCAAGCATTGCGCGATGGCGGTGCAGTTTTGCGACGGCACGCTGGGCCCCGGCGAGTTGGCGCATCATGCGGCCCCGCCGGGCGGGTCGGAGGTGTCGGCCTTTGCGATGAATGTCGTGGCGATCGGGCGGTCGGGCAAACCGCTGGAGATTGCGGCGGCCTTGCTGATTGACCGGGCGTTGGATATCGCGCGGGGTGGGTCGGGACGTGTCGAGAAACAACCAAGCGTGGCAGGGGCCTGAACATCATGATGCCAGCCGCACGCGTCAGTGACATGCATGTATGTCCGATGGTGACCGTTCTGGTGCCCCATGTCGGCGGGCCGATCCTGCCGCCGGGCGGGGTGACGGTGCTGATCGGGGGACTGCCCGCCGCCCGGGCGACCGATATGTGCACCTGTGTCGGGCCACCGGACGTGATTGCGATGGGGTCCACCAAGGTGCTGATCAAGGGTCTGCCGGCGGCGCGCGTGCTGGATCCGACCGCCCATGGCGGCATGATCGTCCTGGGTTGCTTTACCGTGTTGATTTCATAGGGGTCCGATGAGCGTTTCGTTACGGTTTCAATCTTCTGGTGCCATTCCCGGCGATGGCCGGCCCGTTGTGATGCGCGGGCCGTCGTTGACGATTGGGCGGGGGCCGGAGAATGACCTGGTGTTGCCCGATCCGGACCGGCAGATTTCCAAGACGCATTGCGTGGTGGAAAACCACAACGGCAATGTGGTGGTGGTCGATCTGTCGACGAACGGCACGTTTCTGAACTATGGCAAGGTGCCCTTGGGCCGCACGCCCACGCCGCTGAACGACGGGGATGTGCTGATCCTGGGGGCTTATGAGTTGGTGGTGCATGTCGGCGCACAGTCGTCGGAACCGATGGCGCCGCTCATGGAGGACCCTTTGGGTTATGGCAATGCGGCGCGGGCGCCGGACCCGATGCGGTTGCTGGATGATGCGGGGCAGGGCGGCGATTTTCTGGACAACCTTTTGGGCGGTGACAAGCCCAAGGGGCCGGGGCAGTTCCGTGGGGTTCAGGATGATTTCGCGGAACTGTTGCCGCCTTTGGGCGATGACGGGCCGCTGCTAGGACCGGCCCCGGTGCAGCAGGGCGGACCGGCGATGCGTGACCATCTGCCCAGCGGGTCGGACGCGTTCCGCGCGCCTGTCGCCTCGCGGACAGCCATACCGGATGATTGGGACGACCTGCTGGCGCCGGTCAAGCCCGCCTCTGTGCCGCCCGCGCCGCCGGTTGCCGTGTCGCAGATCCCGGATGATACCATTTTCGGACTGGCCCCGCTGCCCGAAGGGCCCGACGTGGCGCCGGAGCCCGAGCCCGAGCCTGTGGTGCCGGCCTTTGACCCCTTTGCGACCACCACCGCGCCGT
>CAMBWO010000168.1 GCA_945871285.1 Pseudorhodobacter antarcticus
ACCCGGCCTGCACGCGGACCTTCTGCCGCGTTTGAAATCTGCATGAACAATCGCTCCAACTGAAAAGGCCGCCCTAAAGCGGTTCGCCTTCAATCTGTAACAGATTGAAGGCGAACCAAGACATGCACAACGCTTTTGGTCAGGACTAGTGGCGGCCCGATCAGATCACTTTTTCTTCGGCGGCACGAACCGCTTGGACGTGTCCTTGGCATCGACCTTGGGCGCTGCCGGACGGGCCTTGGCAAAGCTTTTGCCCTCGGCCCCGTGCGATTTGAAGCCAGCCGATTTGCCCGGCTTGTCGGCGCTGCCGCCATGCGACTTGAACCCTGCCGAGCGGGGCTTGAACCCCTCCGACTTGCCTTCGGGCTTGGCCCAGGCGCGCGCTTTCGGCGCACCGTCTGCCGGGGCCTCGCGCTTGACCCAGGGCTTGCGCTCGCCGTCGGGCTTGGCGGCATAGGGCTTGCTGTCGTCCCGCTTGGCATAGGGCTTGGCGGCATAGGGTGCCTTTTCCCCGGCCCCCCGCGGCGCATAGGGCTTCTTCTCGGCGTCGTCGCGCTTGACATAGGGCTTGCGCTCCGCCGTCTCCTCCCGCTTGACATAGGGCTTCTTCTCGACCGGCTCCTCACGCTTGACATAGGGCTTGCGCTCGACCGCCTCGGCGACCGGGGCGGCCTCCTCGTCAACCACACGCGGCGGCTTGGGGGTATAGGCGGGCTTTTCGCGCTTTTCGGCCGGGGCCTCGTCGCGCGGGGCGCGGGGCGCCTCGTCACGCACCGCACGCGGCGCTGCCGCCTTATAGGTCTTGGTCGGCGGCTTCACCAAACGCTCGGGGCGGTCCATGTCGGGCTCGCCGTCCAGCAGCGTCATCGTGACGCCGCTTTCCAGTTCCACACCCTGACCGAACTTGCCGGCCTGCTCTTTCAGGATCTGGACAAAGGTCCGATCCTCTTGCACCCGGATCGCGCCGATGCCGTCCTTGGTGATGCCGCCGGCTTCACAGATTTTTGGCAACAGCCAGCGTGCTTCGGCGCGGCCAGACCGGCCGACCGACAGCTGGAACCAGACCGACGCACCAAACTCGCCACGCTCCCGCGGGGCCGAGCGTTCCGGCACCGGCAGGTTGTCCGACAAAACCTCGGGGGCCGAGCGGCCATCGCGCCACATCCGGATAAAGGCCGCAGCCACCTGCGGCGGGCCATAACGGTCCAGCAGCGTCTGCGCCAGATCGGCATCCTCGCCCACTTCGGTGCTAAAGGCGGCGTGGTCCAACAGGCGCAGATCGTCACGCGCCTGCACCTCATCCGCCGACGGCGGCTTGTCCCAGGTCGCGACCAGCTTGGCGCCTTGCAGCAACCGCTGCGCCTTCTTGAATTCCGCCGGCACCACGATCAGCGCCGAGACACCCTTTTTGCCCGCCCGGCCCGTCCGGCCCGACCGGTGCAGCAAGGTCTCGCTGTTGGACGGCAAATCAGCATGGATCACCAGATCCAGCCCCGGCAGGTCAATCCCCCGCGCCGCCACATCCGTCGCAATACACACCCGCGCCCGACCATCGCGCAACGCTTGCAACGCATGGGTCCGCTCGGCCTGGGATAGCTCGCCCGACAGGGCAACCGCCTGGAACCCCCGGTTGCTCATCCGCGCAAACAGATGGCTGACATTCGCCCGCGTCTTGCAAAACACGATGGCGGCTTGGCTTTCATAAAACCGCAGCAGGTTGAAAATCGCATGTTCCCGGTCACGCGCCGCCACCGAAAGGGCGCGGTATTCGATGTCCACATGCTGCCGCGCCTCACCCTGGGTCTGGATCCGCAGCGCGTCACGCTGGAAATCCTTGGCCAGTGCGGCAATCTCTTTCGGCACCGTGGCCGAAAACATCAAGGTGCGGCGTTCGGCGGGTGCCGTGCCCAGAATGAACTCCAGATCCTCGCGGAACCCCAGATCCAGCATCTCGTCCGCCTCGTCCAGCACAACGGCGCGAATGCCCGTCATGTCCAGGCTCGACCGCTCGATATGATCGCGCAACCGCCCCGGCGTGCCGACAACGATATGCGCGCCCCGGTCCAGCGTCCGCTTTTCGGTGCGGTAATCCATGCCCCCCACACAGGTGGCGATCTTGGCATTGGCGCCCGAATAGAGCCACTCCAGCTCACGTGCGACCTGCAACGCCAACTCCCGCGTCGGCGCAATCACCAAGGCCATCGGGCTGTCGGCATACAGCAACTGGTCCGCGCCCTTCAGCAATTCGTCCGCAATGGCGATGCCAAAGGCAACCGTCTTGCCCGACCCGGTCTGGGCCGAAACCAGCAGGTCACGCCCCGCCACTTCGGCGCCCAGCATGGCATTTTGCACGGGGGTCATGGTCTCGTATCCCTTGGATGCGAGAGCCGCAGCCAAAGGGGCCGCGATTTGAATATCGGTCATAACGTTTCCTGAACGGGGGCCGCAGCCCTATGAAGCACCATTGAACGGCACCTCATTCCCAATCACATGCCAGGCCTCCCCGCCCGCATGCCCCGGAATCCTTGGGCCGACAAAGGCTGCACCTAGAGGAAAACCCGCCCTCTGTATAGCCCACCTTTCATATTGGCCCAAATATCCCCGCCGGAGGCTCCAAGTCGCCGCAAACGCACCCCTCAAGCAACCCAAACCGCCATCCTCACGCCTTAGTCGCAATTCAATCGTCCGCACGACAGGCAATGTCCGAGTTTCAACAATGTCCCTCAATCTGACCTATCCGCAGGCCGACGAGCGTCGCCACCTGCGCGCTATCTACACCATCCTGTTGGCAAGCGCCTTTCAGGACGGGCACAGCTTCGATCACGGATTCATGTCGGCAGGCGAGGCATTGGGGCGCGGCCTTGCCCATTTCGACGCCATAGATTGGGTCGGCGCGTCCATCGTTCTGCGGCGACCTGCGCCCGAAATTCTGCGCCTGATCGAAACGGCCCCCCTGAGCGACCTGCCTATGCTCGAGGATGCCCTCTCCGTCCTGCTCAGCTTTCTAGGTCAGTATTCCAGGGTGCCCAAATTGACCTCCCCCGATCAGCCCACGAACTTCGACCCGCTTGCCACGCGGCTTTTCCAGGATATGGACCTTCTGGACGCCGCATACCTGCCGCAGCCGCCCTTCTGGCTCATTCTCGTCAATCACCACGCTCTTGTTCCCCAAGATGGCGAATGGGCGCCCGGTATTCGTGAGCCTTTGTGGGATATCTGTCAGCGCACCTGGGCCGACGCCCCGCAAGAGTTCAAGGATGTCGTTGCGGGTAAAACCCCGCGGCCCCTCACCTGGGCCGAGGGTTATCTCGAACGCGATTGGCGCTATGGCCGCTGGCTGAACCCGCACGACCTGCGCCGGGCCATTGCCCAGCATCACCGCGCCCTGCCGGCAATCGTCGTCCGCACGCTGGCCAACCCCGATCACGGGGTCTTTGTCAGGCCAAGGTATCTGCCCAAACGGCTGAACTGATTTACCCGAACACCGCGCTTGCCACCTCCTCGCGAAACGGCCCGTTGCATCCCTCGAACAGCGTGTTGGTGCACACCACAATCACCGTGCCGCTGGCCGGATCCACGATCCAGTTGTGCCCCCAGGCCCCGCCCCAATCGACCGCCCCCACCGGAATCGCCCCACCCTCCACCGTGATCGCCCCCAGATAACCGAACCGCTTGCCATCCGGCCGCGCCAACCCGCCAATCTGGTTCCCCATCGCCGCATCCCGCATCCCCGGCGACAGGAACTCCCCCCGCAGCGCCTCCAGCAGGCGCATCACATCGCCCGCCGTCCCGGCCATTCCCGCCCCGCCCGACTGCGGCGCACGCGGCTCGAATATCCGCCCCACCGAAAACGGCGTATCCCCGACCGTCATCTCGCCCTCCATCCGCAGCGGCGGCGGCCCGTCGCAATAGGGCACCGCCAGCCGCGCCGCATCCCGCACGCCGAACAAAGTGTCCACCATCCCCAGCGGCCCCGTCACATACTTCGCCAACACCCCCGCGAGATCGCTGCCATGGATCGCAGCCAACACCCCGCCCAGCACATCAATCGACACGCCATATTCCCAGGCCGTCCCCGGCGTGAACAGCAGCGTCTCCTGCCCCATCGCCCGCAAATTCTCCTCAAACCCCAGCAGCGGCCCCGACAGCCCCCGCGAATAAACCCCAACCCCGCCATAGCCCAACCCCGAGGTGTGGGTCAGCAGATGCCGCACCAAAATCCCCCCCTCGCGCCCATCAGGGCCCACGGGCCGGAAATACGGCAAATACCGCGTCACCGGGTCGTCCAACCCCAGCAACCCCAGATCCACCATCCGCAGCGCACAGGCCGCAACGATGGGCTTGGTCACGCTCGCCAGCCGGAAAATCGCGTCCTGCCCCATCGCCCGCCCCGCCTCGCGGTCGGCCAGACCCGCCGCCCGCACATAGACCGGCGCACCCCCCCGCTGCACCAAAACCACGCAGCCGACGATCCGCCCGCCCAGGGCCGCGTCAATTGCACTGTCCACCCGCTGAACCAGACCCATCGCCCCACCTCCCGCTGCGACATAACGCCGTTCCTTGATGTTTAACCCGTTTCCCCTTGGGCTGGGAATGGATTAAGTAACGGCAACCTGAACCGGAGCCACCCCCATGTCCCAACTGCACCTTGTCTTTGGCGGCGAACTCGTCGCCCCTGAAAAGAACGTCTTCCGCGATGTGTCCAAGATCCATCTCGTCGGCATGTTCCCCAATTACGAAACCGCCTACCTCGCCTGGAAGGCCGAGGCGCAGCGCACCGTGGACAACGCCCATATGCGCTATTTCATCGCCAACATTCACCGCCTGCGCGAAGAGGCCAAGCCCGGTTCCGCAACCGAGGCGATGTCGGCCTGACGGGCGCCCGATGGCTTACCCCCTTGGCCTGACGCTTTACAACCTGTCTGGCCGTCCCGCGCCGGACCAGCCGCCACGCGCCGTGCGGCCGCGCGGTCGGCTGGTCTGGCTGCATGCCCCGGATGAGGATGTCACCACCGTGATGGCCGAACTTGCCCATCACCTGATCGAAGAGGATGGCGTGAATGTCGTTCTCACCTCGCCGACCCCCGGCCCGATCCACCAGCCCCCACCGCCCGACACCCCGCGGGACGTGCAGGCCTTCCTTGACCATTGGCGCCCCGAACTGGTGGTGTTTTCCGATGGCGAACTGCGCCCCGCGGCCATTCACGAATGCACCCAGCGCAAACTGCCGCTGCTGATGGTCAATGCCCGTGCCCCCCGCCTCATTCCGGGCCGCGACGGCTGGTATCCCGGCCTGATCAAGACGGCGGTGCAGGGTCTGTCGCATATCCTTGCGCTGGATGATGCCGCCGCCCGTGCCTATGCCAAGGCCGGCGCCGCCCCCGGCACCCTGCAAACCACCGGTCGGATGGAAGAGGCCAGCGCCGTCCTGTCCCATGTCGAATCCGACCGCGCCGCCCTGGCGCAGCTGATGGCCACCCGCCCGATCTGGCTGGCCGCCGATGTCGCGCCGGCCGAACTGCCCCATGTGATCGCCGCCCACCGGCAGGCCCTGCAACTGGCCCACCGCCTGCTGTTGATCCTTGTCCCGCAGGACGCCGCAGCGGCCCACGCCCTGGTCGAACGGCTCGAGGCCGAGGAAAACTGGCGCGTCGCCCTGCGCCACTCCGATCAGGACCCCGACAGTGAAATCGAGGTGTTCGTGGCCGATGCCAGCGAATATGGCCTGTGGTATCGCCTCGCCCCCGTCACCTTTCTGGGCGGCAGCCTCGAGGGGGCGGGCTGCTCGCGCAACCCGATGGAACCGGCAGCCCTCGGCTCGGCCGTGCTTTACGGCCCGCGTGCCGGGGCCTTTGGTCAGGCCTGTGGCCGCCTTGGCGCCGCCCGCGCCGCCCGCATGGTGTCCTCTGGCGGGGATCTGGCCGAGGCGCTCGGCGATCTGCTCTCCCCCGACCGCGCCGCCCGTCAGGCCAGCGCCGCCTGGACCATCGCCACCGAAGGCGCCGATGTCACCCAACGCGTGATGACCCTGATCCGCGCCCGGATGGACGGGTCCTGATGCGCCCGCCCGCCTTCTGGTCAAGGCCCCCTAATGCGCCCGGCCTCGCCGCCCACCTGCTGGCCCCCCTGGGCGCGCTTTACGCCGCCGCCACCGCCCGCCGTGTGGCGCGCCCGGGCTACCGCGCCGCCGTGCCGGTCATCTGCATCGGCAACCTGAACGTCGGCGGCACCGGCAAAACCCCCACCACCATCGCCCTTGTCACCCGCCTCCTCGCCCGTGGCCTGCGCGTCGCCGTGGTCAGCCGCGGCTATGGCGGCAGCCTTGCCGGACCGGTTCAGGTGGCCGAAGGCACCCACACCGCCGCCGATGTCGGCGATGAACCCCTGCTCCTCGCCGCCTTCGCCCCCACCTTCATCGGCCACGACCGCGCCGCCGCCGTCCGTCTGGCCGAAGGCTCTGGCGCCCAGATGATCCTTCTGGACGACGGCCACCAGAACCCCGCCGTGGTCAAGGACCTGTCCCTGATCGTGGTCGATGCCGCCGCCGGTTTCGGCAACGCCCGCTGCCTGCCCGCCGGCCCCCTGCGCGAACCCGTGGCCTTGGGCCTCGCCCGCGCCGATCTGGTCATCGTCATCGGCGACGCAGCGGCGCAGGCCCAGTTCGCCACCCTCTGGCCCCTGTCCAAACCCGTCCTGCCCGCCACCCTGGTCCCGTTGCAAATGGGAATGGACTGGCACGACACCCGCGTGATCGCCTTTGCCGGCATCGGCAACCCCGCCAAATTCTTTGCCACCCTGCGGGCCCAAGGCGCCACGATCCTGCGCGAAGTCCCCCTCGACGACCACCAACCCCTGTCCGAGGCCCTGATGCGCCGCCTCGAGTTTGACGCCTTGACCCTGAACGCCCAGCTTGTCACCACCGAAAAGGACGCCGTCCGCCTGCCGCCCCGCTTTCGCACCCAGGTCCTGACCCTGCCCGTGCGCCTGACGATCAGCGACTGGACCCTCCTCGACGCCGCCCTGTCAAACCTTGCCACAAGGGTTAACGAAAAACCTAAACCCTTGAAATAAAACAATACCCCACAGATTTCACGCGTGAACCCTCACCACGCGTCCATCGCCGCCAGGGCCTCCTCCGCCGTCTCGACATAGGAAAACAACTCCAGATCGCTGCGGTTGATCGTCCCCGCCTCGGCCAGCGCCTCCCAGTTGATCACCTTCTCCCAGAACGCCCGGCCAAACAGCAGGAACGGCACCCGTTTCATCCGCCCGGTCTGGATCAGGGTCAGCGCCTCGAACATCTCATCCAGCGTGCCAAACCCGCCCGGAAAGATGCAGATCGCCCGCGCCCGCATCAGAAAATGCATCTTCCGGATCGCAAAGTAGTGAAAGTTGAACGACAAATCCGGCGTCACATACACATTCGGGGCCTGCTCATGCGGCAAGACAATGTTCAGCCCGATCGACTGCCCCCCCGCCTCATCCGCCCCCCGGTTGCCCGCCTCCATCACCCCCGGCCCGCCCCCGGTGCAGATCACCCATTCCTGCCCATAGGTCAGCAGGCTCCGCTCCGTCACCGCCCGGGCAAACCGCCGCGCTTCCTCATAAAACGGTGCCAGCGCCACCAACCCCGGCTTCGCCTCCGCCACGCTTTCAGGCGACGGAATCCGTGCCCCGCCAAACAGAACGACCGTCGACTCAATCCCCCGCTCATCCAAAATCATCTGCGGTTTCAACAGTTCCAGTTGCAACCGAACTGGCCGCAACTCCTCGCGCATCATGAAATCGGCATCGACAAATGCCAGTTTATAGGCCGGCGACCGCGTCTGCGGCGTGTCCGGTATCCGCCGCGTCGCCGCCACATCCTGGATGCTGTCACGAAGCGGATGCGGGCGGGCGTCGTCTTTTGTCATGGGGCACTTGTGGTTGTGAAGGTCGCCTCAGACCTATAGCGTTGCGCCAGTCAAGGAAAGGATTACCCGATGGACTGGTCCCAACAGATCTGGCCCGCCCAGATCACCGCCGCCGCCCAGCGCATCGCCCCCCATATCCGCCGAACCCCGATTCTGACGGTTGACCTGCCCGGTATTGGCCCAGTCCAGCTGAAACTGGAACACATCCAACACACCGGCAGCTTCAAGGCCCGCGGTGCCTTCAACACCCTCTTGTCCACCCCGGTTCCCGCGGCGGGCGTCGTCGCCGCCTCGGGCGGCAACCACGGCGCCGCCGTCGCCTATGCCGCCCGCACCCTCGGCCACCCGGCCAAAATCTTTGTCCCCGAATATGCCGGCCCCGCCAAGATCGCCCTCATTCGCGCCCAAGGCGCCGACTTGGAGGTTGTTCCCGGCGTCTATGCCGATGCCGCCGCGGCGGCCCTCGCCCATGGTCAGGCCACCGGCGCCATGCAGATCCACCCCTATGACGCCCCCGCCACCGTGGCAGGGCAGGGCACCGTGATGCTGGAATGGCAGGAACAGGGGCTCGACGCCGACACCGTGCTGATCGCGGTCGGCGGGGGCGGCCTGATCGCCGGGGCGATGGCTTGGGCCCAAACCCGCACCCGCATCATCGGCGTTGAACCCGAACTGGCCCCCACCCTGCACCATGCCCTGCGGGACGGCCCCGACACCACCGTCACCGTCGGCGGCATTGCGGCCAATGCGCTGGGGGCCAGCAAGATTGGCCGCATCGCCTATGATTTGGCCCGCGCCCAAGCCCTCACCACCGTCCTTGTCCCGGATGAGGCGATTGCCGCCGCCCAAACCCTGCTCTGGCGCAGCCTTCGCCAACTGGTCGAACCCGCCGGGGCCGCCGCGCTGTCGGCCCTTTTGTGCGGTGCTTATCAACCTGCCAAAGGCGAACGCATCGCCGTCCTCGTCTGCGGCGCCAACCCCGCGCCGGACCCGCTCGGCTGATGCACGCGGGCGAAAATGCCGTCACCGCCGCGCAGGCCCGCGCCCTGATCGCTGCGCAAATGCCCGACCTGGCCGATCTGCCCCTGCGAAGGGTCGGCCAGACCGGCACCGACAACGTGCTCTACCGCCTCGGCCCCGCCCTCGTCGCCCGCTTCCCCCGCCTGCCCTGGGGCGCGGCCGAGGTGCTGCACCTCGCCCGTTGGCTGCCCACCCTGACGCCCTTGCCCCTGTCGATCCCCCTTGCCACGCGCCTCGGCCAGCCGGATGCGACCTATCCCCACCCGTGGAGCATCGGCCCCTGGCTGCCCGGCCGTGACGCCTTCACCGCCCCGCCCGACCAGAGGACCGCCGTCCCGATCCTGGCGCAATTCCTCAAAACGCTGCACAACCACCCCCGCCGGCCCGACGCCCCCCTGCGCGGCCAAGCCGACCGCTTCGACCTGCGCCTGATCGCCGCCCGCCCCCTGATCGCCCAACTGACGCCAGCCGAGGGTGACGCCGACCTGCTGCTGCATCTGCTGACCCGCGCCCAAGCCACCCCGCCCTTTGCCGGCACCCCGGTCTGGATTCACGGCGACCTGCACCCCGCCAACCTGCTGACCCGGCGCGG
>CAMBWO010000169.1 GCA_945871285.1 Pseudorhodobacter antarcticus
GAGTTTCAGGATACCAACCCGGTTCAGTTCGCCCTGCTGTGGCAATTGGCGGACAGGGCCCCGCGCACCTTGCTGGTTGGGGATGTCAAGCAGTCGATCATGGGGTTTCAGGGTGCCGACCCAAGGCTCAGTGAGGCGTTGGCCGAGATCTGGCACCAGAACGTTGACCCCCTGTCGCGCAACTGGCGCAGTGATCCGCGTATCATGGCGGCGATCAACGCCATTGGGCCGGGGCTGTTTGGCAGTGGTTATCTGCCGCTGGCCCCGACGCGGCAGGAAACCGGTCCGACGGCTTTGGAGGTGTTGCGCCTGTCCGGGTCGCGCACGGGCAGGACCAAGCCCAAACCGCCCGCACACGTGGCTGCCCGCATTGCCGCCATGGTGACGGCGGGTGAGATTGTGACCGACCGCGACACGGGTGCGGCGCGCCCGGTTCGCCCAGGGGATATCGCAGTCCTGACCCGCAGCCATGCCGAGGCGGCCCGGTATGCCGACGCCTTGCGGGAGCAGGGTTTGCCGGTGCGGATCGCCGCCGCGGGTTGGTATGACGCCGAGGTGGTGATCGTGGCCCGTTATGCCCTGGCTTTGGCTGCTGATCCGCTGGACAGCCATGCCGCCCTTGTCGTCTTGACGCTGGGACCTGCCGAACTGCCGTTGGACCGGGCGTTGAATGCGCTGGCAGACGGGGCGTTGCTGGGTCACGCCGCCGTGCAGCCCCTGCTGGCATTTGCCCCGGACGCGGCAAGACTGCCGGTGACGTTGACCCTGGCGCGGGTCTGCGCCACCCTGCGGCCTTGGGCCGAAACCCTGCCTGATGCGGTGCAAGCCCTGGCCGATCTGGCCCGGCTGGAGGCCTTGGCCGAGGAGTTTGACGCGGCGGACACCGACATGCTGGCCGCCGCCGGTTTTTATGGTCGTGGGCCGCTGGTGTTTCTGGGCTGGCTGGCCGCCCGGATTGAAGAGCGCGACTTTGACCGCCATCCGGACCCCGGTATCGGCGCGGCGGCGGGGGTCGAGATTGTCACCTGGCATGGCGCCAAGGGGCGGGAGTGGCCGGTGACGGTGGTGTGTGAGCTGGACAGCAAGGTTGTCGAGCGGGAGAACACCACGCGGGCGGTCTTTACCGATTTCAGCGACCTGACGCGGGTTCTGGACAAGGCGTTGCTGGTCCACACGCCGCGCTGTTTTGTGCCCGAAACGCTGGCGGCCTTTGTGGCCGACCGGCAGGCCGCTGCAGAAGCCGAGGCGCGCAACCTGATCTATGTCGCGCTGACCCGGGCGCGGGACCGGCTGATCATCGAATGGGTCGAGCCGGCATTGGAAAAAGAGGATGTCAGTCACCTGTCCTTGTTGGTTGGCGGTGCCGGGCTGACGCTGGGCGCGGGTCTGGTGGTGGGCGGGCAAAGCTTTGCCGCAGATATCCACATTGATCCGGCGCTGAAGGCTGGGCCGGCGCTGGCCATCGTCAGCCCGCCCTTTCTGCGCTTTGGGGCTGAGGGGCCGCGCCCGATTCCAGCCGGGGAAACGCCATGGCGACGCCGACCCTCGACCCTGGCCGAGGCGAGCGGGTTGCCGGGCCCGCTGCAACTGGTGACGCTGGGCACGGCCCACATCTCAGCCCGCGACATGACGGCGACCGATCGCGGCACTGCCTGGCACCGGGCGTTTCGGGTGCTGGCCGACCGGCCCGACCTTGCGCCCCGCTTGCCCGCCGCGACGGGCCTGTCAGCGGGAGCGATTGCGACGATTGCCGACCGGGTCCGGGCGCTGAAGGATTGGCTGAACGCCGAAGGCTTTCCTGACCTGCGCCTTGAGGTGCCGCTGCATGTGACCCATCCCGACGGATCGGAAACCCTGGGGATTGTCGATGCCCTGGCCTTTGGCCCGACGGGCCTGCTGATCTTGGATCACAAGACCGGGCCGGTGGTGGATGCCGGTCTGCGGTTTCAGGCCTATTGGCCGCAATTGTCGGCCTATGTCGCGGCGTTGCATCTGGCGTTTCCATCCAGTCCTGTCCGCGGTGCCGCGATCCACTGGATCGAGGCGGGGACTCTAAGCCTGCTGTCTCTGGCCTCTATCCCGGCCCTTTCACCCCAAGCCTAGCGGGGCGGCCCCGCGATGGGACCGCCCGGATGTTTCAGCCCAGCAGATGGGTGTCAGGCACGCCATAGACCGGGGTCGCGATACCCTCCATCCGGGCCTTGAGTTGCAGGGACAGGAACTGCGAATAGTGGCGCGACTGGTGCAGGTTGCCGCCGTGGAACCACAGGCCGTCCTGTTTGGTCGGCTTCCACATGTTGCGCTGTTCGCCGACCCAGGGACCGGGGTCCTTGGTGGTGGCAGAGCCAAGCCCCCAGCATTTGCCCACCTTGTCGGCCACATCCTGCCCTATCAGGTCAGCCGCCCAGCCGTTCATCGAGCCATAGCCGGTGGCATAAACGATCACATCGGCGGGCAGCACTGTGCCATCCTCGAGCACCACGGCGTCCTCGGTGATTTCGCGCACATTGCCATGGGCCAGCTTGATCTTGCCGTCGATGATCAGTTGGCTGGCCCCCACGTCGATGTAATACCCGGACCCGCGCCGCAGATACTTCATGAACAGGCCCGAGTTATCGTCGCCCCAGTCCAGCCAGAACCCGGCCTTTTCCAGCCCGGCGTAAAACTCGGCATCGCGTTCCTTCATCTGCTGATAAAGCGGGATCTGGAATTCGTGCAGGATGCGGTAGGGCAGGCTGGCAAAGATCATGTCGGCCTTGTTGGTGGTCACGCCGGACCGCACGGCCTGTTCGGAATAAAGCCCGCCCAGACCGATATCCATCAAGGTGTCGGACCGCACGATATGGGTCGAGGACCGCTGCACCATCGTCACATCCACATCGTTTTCCCAAAGCGCCGCGCAGATGTCATGGGCCGAGTTGTTGGACCCGATCACCACCGCCCGTTTGCCCCGGTAGGCATCGGGGCCGGGGTGTTTGGAGGAGTGGTGCTGGTCGCCCTTGAACCGCTCCATCCCCGGATAATTCGGCATGTTGGCCTTGGCCGACATGCCGGTCGCCAGGACGAGTTGCTTGGGTTTCAGTGTGACTTCAGTTCCGTCACGGTCCACCACCACGGTCCATTCCTGCGCCGCCTCGTCATAGGAGGCGTGTTTGCAGGAGGTGTTGGTCCAATAGTTCAACTCCATGATCTTGGTATACATTTCCAGCCAGTCGCCGATCTTGTCCTTGGGGGCAAAGACCGGCCAGTTCGGCGGGAAGGGCAGATAGGGCAGGTGGTCGTACCAGACCGGGTCGTGCAGACACAGCGATTTGTAGCGATTGCGCCAGCTGTCGCCGGGGCGGGGGTTTTTTTCAACGATGATCGTGGGCACGCCCAACTGGCGCAGGCGCGCGCCGAGCGCGATGCCGCCCTGACCGCCGCCGATGATCAGGACATAGGGCTGGGTGGTGTAGCCCAGGTCGCGGGCCTCGGCCTCGCGCTCTTCGGCCCAGGTCGGGCGGTGTTTGTCGGAGCCGTGTTTGGCGCCGATCGGGCGGTCAAAGCCCAAGGGTTCCTCGTGCCCTTTCAACTCTACCATCGAGGTCAGCAGCGTCCAGATCTTGCCTTCCTTCAGTCGGATCAGCCCATAGCCCCGCGCAACGGCGGTTTCAAAGGTGATCCAGGCCGTTGTCACGCCGCCATCTTCGGTGGGAACCTCGCCCTCGGCCACGCGCCAGTTTGACGGTTGGGTTGTGGCAAGTTGGTGGCGCAGCATGTCGGCCA
This sequence comes from Pseudorhodobacter antarcticus, assembly GCA_945871285.1. Lineage (GTDB taxonomy): Bacteria > Pseudomonadota > Alphaproteobacteria > Rhodobacterales > Rhodobacteraceae > Stagnihabitans. The sequence goes on from CAMBWO010000169.1 coordinate 3,766, forward strand.
CCTCGGCATGGCCTTCGACGGTCTTGATGTTCCAGGTAAAGGTGACCAGGTCGCGCCAGTAACAATCGTCCTGAAACATCGACGTCGCGAGGTCGATGTCACCCGCCGTCAACGCCCTGCCAAAATCGGTCAGGAACGATGTGACCTGATCGGTCACAATGGTATCCAACATGGGTATCCTCCCTCAAGTTCTCCCAAGGCGAGAGTGGCATTTCCACGGCGTTTCACAAAGACATTCTGCCGCTGCCGCAAATTATGCGGAAACGGCCTGTGGAAGTGAGGCCAAAGCAAACTGCCCTGCCACAGCGAAGATCGACAAATCACGCGGACGGGGTCTGACTGTCCGGCTCTGGCTTTTGGCGCAGGGTCAGCAGGGTGTTCACCTCTTCGCCCAGCAGCACGATGTAGGATGACAGCCACAGCCAGGTCAAAAGCGAAACGACCCCGCCCAAGGTGCCGAAGGATTTGTTGTAGTTGGCAAAATTCTGGACATAAATTGAAAACGCAACCGACCCTGCGAGCCAGAGCACCGCACCCAGCACGGCGCCCGGTGTGATCCAGGCGGGTTGCGGGGACCGGTTTCGCACGGACAGCCGGTAAAACAGCCCCAATCCAAAGGCTGTGATCACGCCCATCAATGGCCAGCGCACCAGTCCAAGGACCCAAGCCACCCATCCCTCGACGGCAAGGGCCGCCAGAATGGCCGGAATGATCACGGTTGAAAACAGCGCCAGCAGGACCAGCAAAACCGTCACGAGCGTCATCGCAAGGGTGAAGACATAGCCCGCCAGAAAGCCGCGTGTGTCCTCGGCGTACGCTGCGACATGGATCCCCATGACCAGCGAAGCGACGGCCCTTGAGGCCGAATAGAGGGCCAATCCGATGCCGAACAGCACCGTCAATCCCAACCCGCCGGTCTGCGACCCGGTAATCTGCGTGGCTTGATCGACGATGATCTTTTGCGCCTCGGGTGGCAGGACCGCGCCGATCTCGTTCAACTGGCTGACCAGAACGCTGGGGCGCACGATCAGACCGCCCAGCGCCATCATCGCGGCGATGCCGGGGAACAGCGACAACAGCCCGTAAAAGGCGATGCCGGCGGACACCAGTCCGACCCGATCCCGGCCGAGTTTTGCAAAGACATCCTTGGCAAGGGGCCAGAGGGCAATGTTTTTCAGGCTCATGCGGGGTCATCCCTTGCGCCCGCAACCGGGCAGTCTGGCCCAACGCTGGCAGGCGACAACCGTTCCGCAGGGATCAGGGTTTCACAGGCCGCCCCGCGACCCAGACGGCGGCGATGTTGGCGCGGGCGGCGGTGTGCAGGACCTTTTCCAGAACAACCTCGCCGGTTTGGCCGGGCCAGAGGCGGATGGTGCCAAGGGGGGCGGTGGGGTCGATCGCGATGGCGTCAAACTGCATGCCGGGGGCGAAATGGCCGATGGGCAGGCCCAAAGCCGCGCCGCCGCCTGCGGTGGCAAGGTAAAAGGCGGTGCGGAAATCGACGCGGGCGCCGGGGTCGCCGCGTGTGGGGTCGGCGGCATCGGTGCCGCCCTCGCGGATGCGCGACGCGGCGACGGCCATGCGCGCCGCGTCCCACAGGTTGCCCGAGGGGCCGCCGGAAATGTCGGAGCCGAGGCCGAGATGCAGGCCGCGCTCCAGGGCTGCGCGCAGGGGAAAGATCGCCCCGGCGAAATAGGCGTTGGACAGTGGGCAATGCGCGACACAGGCGCCGCGGGTGTGGATCAGGTCCATGTCGGCGGGGGACAGGTGGGTGCCGTGCGCCAGCACGGCATGGGGTGTCATCAGGCCGAACCGGTCAAGGCTGGCGGCATCGCTGATCCCGTGGCGGGTCTGGACATGGGCGTGTTCCCAATCACTCTCGGACACGTGGGTTTGCACGCGGACGCCGGTTTCGGCCGCCAAGGCGCCTAGGGCGGCAAGGGTTTCGTCGGTGCAGGCCGGGATGAAGCGGGGGGTGATGATCGGTTGCACGAGGCCCGCCGCATTGCCGGGGTGGTGGCGGATGTGGTCGATCACGGCGCGGGTGCCCGTGACAGCCTCATCGGTGCTGGCATCGCGGTAGGTGGGTGGGCAGGCGGCGGGGTCGTCCATCGCGACCTTGCCGACAAAGGCGCGTTGGCCTTGGGTCAGGCAGATATCGGCCAGCAGTTGGGTGGCGGGGACATGGACGGTAGCATAGTAGACGGCGGTGGTGGTGCCCATCGCCAGAAGGTCGGAGACGAGGGTTTCATAGACGGCGCGGGCAAAGGTCAGGTCGGCATAGCGCGCCTCCAGCGGAAAGGTGTGGATCTGCAACCAATCCTGAAGCGGGACATCAAGGGCGGTGCCAAGCTGGGGGTATTGCGGGGCATGGATGTGCAGATCGACAAAGCCGGGCAGCAGGATGTGGCTATGGGGCAGGCGGGTGGCGCCGTCGGGGACTGGGGCGCCCTCGGTCATCGACAGGATGGTGCCGGTGTCGTCCAGCACGAAGACGGCATCTCGGAATTCCTGGATGGCACCCCGGACCGGGGCGTGAAAACCGCTGGCGACCAAGGTGCGCGTCATGCGACGGCCTTTTCCCCCGAGGTGGTGCCATAGGTCAGCCCCTTTTCCTTGAGCCAGCGGCGGTAGGCGATGGAGGAGGCATCGGCGCGGGTCGGGGTTTCCAGCCGGGGTTCGAGGGGCAACAGGACCGGGCGCTGGTTTTCCAGGATGATGCGGTCTTGCAAAAAGATCACCTGCTGAAACCCGATTAGGTCGGCGATGCGGGCCACGTCGTCGATCAGGAACATCACCGGATGGGCGCGGCAGCGGTCGGGGTCCAGGGGCTGGACGAACAGGCAGATCACGTCCCAGCGGTTGGCGGCATTGGGGCAGGTTTTATACAGGATCACGGTGAAGGGTGTGGTCACGCGATACATGTAGTCGGTTTTCAGCGCGCCGGCCGCCGAGAGCGCCGCCTTGGGTTGGACAAAGGTGCAGTTGGTCGCCCAGACCTCATCCACATCGCGGCGGATTTCGCAGTCGTAGTGTTCCACCTCGGTGTGCGGTTCGGAGCCGAGGATATCGGTGTGGACAAAGGGAAAATGGGCCATGTCGAGGAAGTTTTCCACGATCCGCAACCCGCTGGCGCGCACGGAAATCGCACCGCAGGGCACATAGCGGCGGTCGGGCTCGTCCGCCTCGGGGATGGGGGGAACGGCGGGCGGGGGGGTGCCAAGACTGGTCCAGACATAGCCGTAACGCTGTTGCACGGGCAGCAGGCGGTCTCCGTCGCGCAAGGTGACGGTGTCGCCCAGGCGTTCCACCGTCAGGTCCTGCCCCAGCAGGCGGTTGGTGCTGGGGCCCATGGGCACATCGGCCAGATTTTCGATGCAATACCATTGATCCAGCGCAGCTTTTTCGGCCATCGTCATTCCCCTTTACGCGTCATAGATGCGCCGCATCGTGGCGCGGTGGTCGGCAAGTCCCTGGCCCAGATCAAAGCGGGTAAACGCGCCCTTGTCGATGACCTGCACGCCGTTGATCCAGGAATGATCCACCTTGAACGGGCCGCACATGACCAGGGCGGCCAGGGGGTCGCGCATGGTGCCCGCAAGGCCAAGCTGGTTGAGGTTGATCGCGATCACATCGGCCGCCATGCCGGGTGCGATTTGGCCGACATCATCGCGGCCCAGCAGTTTGGCCCCGCCGCGTGTGGCCATCGTCAACGCCTCGCGGGCGCTGAGCGCCGTGGGGGTGCCGCCGAAGCCGCCGCGCCCGCCGGGGGTGGCGGAAAGATAGCGGGCGGGGGCGACGCGTTGCAGCAGCTGCGCCATCCGCGCCTCGAGAAACATGTTCGAGGTGTCGTTGCTGGCCGAGCCGTCGACGCCGAGGCCCACGGTCACGCCGGCATCCAGCATCTCGCGCGCGCGCATGATGCCAAGGCCGCAGCGCATGTGGGCCGAGGGGCAGAAGGTCGCGCCGGTGCCGGTTTGGGCGAACAGGGCGATCTCGGCATCGTTCAGGAAAATGGCATGGGCGAACCAGACGTCATCGCCGAGCCAGCCCACGCTTTCGGCAAAGCCGACCGACCGCATGCCATAGATTTGCTGGCAATAGGTTTCCTCGTCCAGCACCTCGGCGATGTGGGAATGGAGGCGTACGCCGGGGTGTTGGCGGGCCAGGGCGGCGGCATCGCGCATCAGGCCGGGGGTGACCGAAAACGGCGAGCAGGGGGCCAGAACGATGCGGGTCATCGCATGGGGCGACATGTCGTGATAGCGGTGGATCAGGCGTTCGGCGTCGCGCAGGATGTCTTCCTCATCCTCGACACAGCTGTCGGGCGGCAGGCCGCCCTTGCTCTCGCCCCGCGACATTGCCCCGCGGGCGGCGTGAAAGCGCATGCCCATTTCGGTGGCGACATGGATGGTGGCGTCCAGCGTGCAATCGTTGGGCAGGATGTAGAGGTGGTCCGACGAGGTGGTGCAGCCAGAGGCCATCAGTTCGGCCATCGCCATCTGGGCGGACACGCGGATCGCGGCATCGTCGAGGCGGGCCCAGATGGGGTACAGGGTCTTGAGCCAGACGAAAAGCTCATCGTCCTGCACCATCACGCGGGTCAGGTTTTGATACATGTGGTGGTGGGTGTTGATCAGGCCGGGCATCACGATGTGATCGGTCAGGTCAACCTTACGGTCGGCTGGCATCAGGCCAACCGTCGCCATCGGGCCGGCCGCGACGATCCCCGTGCCGTCGATCAGCACGGCGGCATCGGTGATTTCGGTGCGGGCATCGTCAAAGCAGGCCAGATGGGCGATGTTGGTCAGCAGGGTTCGCATCAGCGCATATCCCGGAAATAGGGCACCGCCAGGCCAGCGGGGGCGGCCATGATCCGGCGCATCCGCTGGAATGCCACGACGGGCACGATGATGAGGGCGACGGTGCCCAGATAGGGCAGCATCGACAGGATGGGAGCGGCGACGGGCCAGTTGCGGGCCTGGCCGACGAACCCAAGCGAGGTGATGAAGCCAAACAGCAACGCGGCCAGAACGGCGGGGATGGGGCGGAAGCCTGCAAAGATCACCAGCGCCACGGCGATCCAGCCCCGGCCCGCCACCACGCCTTCGGACCAGGAGGGCACAAAGGCCAGCGTCAGATAGGCGCCCGAGCCCGCCGCGAGGGCGCCACCTATGGCCACATACCAGAATCGGAACGCCATGACCGGGATGCCTGCCGCATCGGCCGCTGCGGGGTTTTCACCCACCGCCCGCATGTTCAACCCATGGCGGGTGCGGAACATGATCCAGTGCAGGATCAGTGGCAGGACCAGAAAGATCACATAGACCATGATGTTGTGGCTGAAGAACGCCCGGCCAAGGAAGGGCAGGTCGCTGAGCCAGGGAATGTTGATGGGGCCAAAGGTGGCGGGGGCGGGGGTGCCGGAATAGGCCTTGCCCACGGTGGCGGCCAAACCGGTGCCGATGAGGGTCAAAGCCAGCCCGCACAGGACCTGATTGGCGCGGATCACCACGGTTGCGACGGCAAACAGCATCCCGAACACCAGCCCCACCGCCAGTGCTGCGCCCAAGCCCAGCAGGGGAACAGGTGTCGCGACGACGGTGGCGATGGCGGTGATGGCGCCGAGGGCCATCAACCCCTCGACCCCCAGATTGACGACGCCGGCGCGTTCGCACAGCACCTCGCCCAGGGCGGCGAGGGCCAGCACGCCCCCGGCCAGGAAGGC
>CAMBWO010000170.1 GCA_945871285.1 Pseudorhodobacter antarcticus
TGATAAGGCACTTTCAACAGCTTCACCCACAACCCGATCAGCGGCAGGTTCAACACGATCAGCATCAGATTGCCGATCCACATGCTGGCGATAATGCCCCAGAACAGCGCGGGCTGCTCGGCCGCCACATTCGGCCCGGGAACGACACCCTGAATGATCATCGCCCCCACCATCAGCGCCATGACGGGGTTGGCCGGAATGCCAAGGGTCAACAGCGGGATGAAACTGGTCTGCGCGCCGGCGTTGTTGGCCGATTCCGGGCCTGCAACCCCCTCGATCGCACCCTTGCCAAACTCCTCCGGGTGTTTGGACAGCCGCTTTTCCACGGTGTACGAGGCGAACGAGGCCAGGATCGCCCCTCCCCCCGGCAGGATGCCCAACGCCGACCCAAGCGCCGTTCCTCGCAGCATCGGTGCCACCATCCGCCGCAAATCCTGCCGTGACGGCCAAAGACTGCCCAGTTTGGTGGTCAGCACCGTGCGGTCCTGCTCACCCTCCAGGTTCTTCAATATCTCGGCAATCCCGAACACGCCCACCGCCAGCGCAACAAAGTTCAACCCGTCCGCATATTCGGTGATCCCAAAGGTGAACCGTGGCGTGCCGGTATAGATGTCCGTGCCCACCATCCCCAACAACAACCCCAACACCGTCATCGCCAACGCCTTCAGGACGGACCCATGCGCCAGCGCAATCGCGGAAACCAGACCCAGCAACATCAGGCTGAAATACTCGGCGGCACCGAATTTCAGCGCAATGATCGTCAAGGGCGGCGCAAAGATCGCGACCAGCAACGTCGCCACGGTTCCGGCAAAAAAGCTTCCAAGGGCCGCCACCGCCAGCGCGGTGCCTGCCTTGCCGTTGCGCGCCATCTGATAGCCGTCAATCGCGGTGACGGCCGACGAGGATTCGCCCGGCATGTTGATCAATATGGCGGTGGTCGATCCGCCATATTGCGCGCCATAGTAAATCCCGGCCAGCATGATCAGCGACGAGACCGGCTCCAACTGAAAGGTGATCGGCAGCAGCATGGCGATGGTCGCCGTGGCGCCGATGCCGGGCAACACACCGATCAACGTGCCCAAAACCACCCCGATCAGGCAGAACAGCAGGTTTTCGGGCGATGCGGCCGTCGCAAATCCCAGGCTCAGGTTTGAAATCAGGTCCATCATGCCCCCCTAAAACGGCAGCCAAGGCCCGAATCGCCGGAACGGCAGCCCAAGGCCATAGCTGAACACCGCCGTGCAAAACACCGTCACAGCCGCTGCGAGCAGCAGCGCAGGCAGCAATTTCATCTTCATGGACGCCAGCGCCGCAATCAGCGTCGTAAGAAAAATCGACGGCACAAAGCCCAGGCCCCGCACGGTCAGGCCGAAAAAGATCGGCGCAGGCAGGATGAACATCATGCCGCGCCAGGCATGGGCCGACATCCCGTCTCCAGCCGTCTTGAACGCACTGGCCACGATGAAGCCGCCAAGCACGATCAACAGCCCGGCCAGAACCAGCGGGAAATACCCCGGCCCCATGCGCAGGCTGGTGCCGATCTCCATCCCCAGCGATTGCCCGCCAAAGACCAGACCGATCAGAATGAACAGGACACCGGCTGCGGCATCCACCTTGTTGACGGTCATCACGGTCCCTCGCCAGATTGAAAAACGGCCCCGGATCAGCGCCCGGGGCCATAGGTCAGGTTCAATCGGCGTAAACGCCTGCCGCCTCGATCACCGGTTTCCAGCGGGCAATCTCGGATTCCAGCTTGGCCTTCAACGCGGCCGGTGTGGCATCCGCCGCCGACGACGGCGCCGTGCCCAGTTCAGCCATGGCCGAGGCAATGCCAGGGTCGGCCAGGGCGACCTGCAACGACGCCGCCAGACGTTCCGTCACCTCGGTGGGCGTGCCTTTGGGGGCATACAAGCCATGCCAGATCGCCACCTCCAAACCGGGCAGTCCGGCCTCACCCACGGTTGGCAGATCGGGGAAGATGTCCAGACGCGCCGCACTGGTCACGGCATATCCCTTGACGGTGCCGCCCTTGATCTGCTCGGTTGTGTTGGTGGTCTGGTCACACATCAGGTCCACCTGACCGCCCAACAGGTCGGTCATCGCCGGTCCCGTGCCCTTGTAGGGGACGGTCACGATCGGCGCCTCCAGGGCCTGCATGAACAGCATGCCGCACAGGTGGCTTGCGGCCCCGATCCCGGCATTGGCCATGGTCAGCGTGTCGGCGTTCGCCTTGACATAGGTGATCAGCGAGGCCATGTCCGTCGGCTCGAAATCCTTCCGCGCCACGATGGTCATCGGCACTTCGGTCACCAAACCCACGTATTCAAACGCTTCCAGCGGCTGGTACGCCAGGTTGCGATACAGCGTGGCCGACGTTGCCATGCCGATATGGTGCAGCAAGACGGTGTACCCATCGGGCTCGGCCGCGGCCACGTTGCCCGCCCCCAGGGTGCCGCCCGCGCCGCCGACGTTTTCCACCACGACCTGCTGGCCAAGGTCCGCCGACATTTTCTCGGCCACCAGACGGGCGACGGTATCGGTCGGGCCACCCGCTGCAAAAGGCACGACCATGGTGATTGCCCGTTCCGGATAGCCCTGTGCCAGTGCGGCGGATGCCATCAGAACAGACCCGGCAAGCGCGCCGGCCAGTTTGAGTGTGAAAGCCATTCGTTCCTCCCTGAACATCGGCAGTATGTCCGCACCCCCTCGCGTGAAGGGTCACAGCCCTGCTCAGAAAAGCGGCAAGGGCGTCATGGCGCAAACCTTGCAAGGATCAGGCCGCGACAATCTTGCGCGCCACAGGGGCAGTTGGGTGGGAAAGGTAACATCTGCGGGATCGCTTGGGTGGATTTTCACCCAAACCCCGGCTATCAGGGCCCTGTATCATCGTCATTCAAAATCAACCGGCGGTCCAGCCCGTGCTTTTGCATCTTTTCATACAGCGTCTTGCGCGAGATCCCGAGCGATTCGTAAACCGGCCGCAAATGTCCGCCATGGGCCGCAATGGCCAGGCCGATCACGCTGCGCTCGAACTCGGCCATCCGGTCGGCCAGGCGCGGCAGGGTCTGGGTCGCCGCAGCCTCGCTGAAGTCCAGGCCCAACACAAGCCGCTCGGCCGCGTTGCGCAGTTCGCGCACATTTCCCGGCCAGTCCCGCGCCGACAGTTCGGCCAGCAGGCCAGGGTCGGGCCGACGGTCCGCAACCCGGTGGCGTGCCGCGGCCTCGCGCACCAGGTGCAAGAACAGCACGGGGATGTCATCGCGCCGGGCCGACAGCGGCGGCAGACGCAGGTTGACCACATTGATCCGCCAGAACAGATCCTCGCGGAACGCCCCGCGCGCCATCTCTTGCGCAAGGTCGACCTTTGATGTCGCCATGAAGCGCACGTCCAGCGGGATGGGCTCGCTGGACCCAAGCCGCATGATCACCCTGTCTTGCAGCACACGCAGCAATCTGGCTTGCAGGTCAGGCGGCATCGACCCGACGTCGTCCAGCAAGATCGTGCCGCCCCGCGCATGTTCAAACCGCCCATACCGCGCCCGCACCGCACCGGCAAAGGCCCCGGCCTCATGCCCGAACAACTCGCTTTCAATCAGGTCCACCGGCAGCGCCGCGCAGTTGATCACGACAAAGGGCTTGCCGGCACGCGGCGACAGGTCATGCAGGGTGCGCGCCATGACCTCTTTGCCTGACCCGGTCGGGCCGGTGATCAGGACGTCCGTCTCGGACGGGCCGATGGTGCGGACCAGGCGGCGCAGGTCGATCATCGCCGCCGACCGGCCCGGCAGCCGCTGCTCCACGTCATCACGCTGGCCCGCCACGGCGCGCAGGCGGCGGTTCTCCATCACCAGCGCCCGGTGGTCCAGCGCCCGCCGGACCACCCCACCCAACGCCAGCATCGAAAACGGTTTCTCGATGAAATCATAGGCGCCGCGCCGCATTGCCTCGACCGCCAGGGCCACCTCGGCATGGCCGGTGATCAGAATGACCGGCAACTCGGGGTCCAGTTTCCCCAACCGTTGCAGCAGCGTCATGCCATCCATGCCCAGCATCCGAATGTCGGTCACGACCACGCCGTTCAGCCCAGGGCCTGCCACCTCCAGCGCCGCTTCGGCACTGGCAAAGGCGCGGACCCTGTGGCCCGACAGTTCCAGCGCCTGTTCGGTTGACTGGCGCATCGCCAAGTCGTCGTCGATCAGCAAAACGCTTTGCACCATGTCAATTCGTCGCCTTTTCCCGCGCCTCCACGGCATGCATCACCACGGAAAACACGGCCCCGCCGTCCGGATGATTGGCCACCCGAAGGTCGCCGCCAAAGTCCTGCATGATATTGTAACTGATCGACAGCCCAAGCCCCAACCCGCTTCCTACCGTCTTGGTGGTGAAAAACGGGTCGAAAATCCGGTCCCTGATGGCACGCGCAACACCGGGGCCGTGATCGCGGACCGTCAAGGTCACACGGCCGTCGCTTTCCGTCGCCGCAAGGTCAATCGTCCCACCCGTGCCATCCATGGCGTCTGCGGCATTCGACAGCAGGTTGACGATCACCTGCTGCAAACGCACCGGCCCGCCCAGAACCGGGGGCAGCGTGTCTGGAATGTCGATGCGCACCGTCATCCCCGAGGCCGACAACCGCGCCTCGGCGATCTGCACGGCATCCGCCACCGCCTTTGCCAGGGACAGCGTCTTCAAGGGCTCGTCAGGCTTGCGCGCCACACTGCGCAAATGGCGGGCAATGGCCGCCATCCGGTCGATCAGGGACAATATCTGGTCAATATTGTCCCGCGCACGTGCCAGATCACCCCGGTCCATCAGCAAGGCGGCACTGTCGGCATAGGTGCGTGCGGCAGCCAGGGGCTGATTGATCTCATGGCTGAGTGCGGCAGACATGCGCCCCAAGGCGGCAAGCTTTCCCGCCTGGACCAAATCGGCCTGAATCCGGTGCAACTCGTCATTGGCTTTGCGCAGGTCCACCGTCCGCTCGGCCACCTGGCTTTCCAGGTCCGCCTGGGCGCGGGCCTGCAAGGCGATGCGCTCGCTCAGCCGCGCCCGGCGCTGCCAAAGCGCCCAGCTTGACGAAAGGGCAATCCCCAACAACAGCACAAAGGCCGCAACCGCCAACCGCACCTGTGCCCGCAAGGGGGCGGTGTCCAGCAAGACCTGAACGGTCCACCCCGCAGCGGGCATGTCGCGGCCAAGGATCAGGTATTCGCGCACCACACCCATTGCGCCGGCCAGCGTCACCAGGCGGCGCCCCGCATCCTGCCCCTCGCCCTGCCCCAACAGGTCCAGCGGCTGGTCAACATAGCGGCGCGAGGCCGCCGTTCGCGCCATCTGCTCGGGCGAGAGCGGCTGCAAGGCGCGAAACAGCCACATGGAATCAGTCGCCATGAACACGATCACTTCGGGATCCGTCACCAGGGTCTGATGGGTTTTGGCCTGCCAACTGGCCTCCATATCCTCCACCCCGATCTTCAGGGCCACCACCCCGACAATCTGCCCAGATGTATTCTGGACCGGCGAGGCAAAGTAATAGCCCCGGACGCCCGAGGTGGTTCCCAGCGCAAAGAACCGGCCCTGACCACCCGCCGCCGCCTGTGTGAAATACGGGCGATAGGCAAAGTTCTGCCCGATGAAACTGTCCTCGCGGTCAAAGTTCGAGGCAGCCCGCGTCGTGCCATCCGGCCCGATCAGATACAGATCCGACGCCTCGATCACCCGGTTGGTGTCCTTCAGCCACAGGTTCATGGCCCCCACCCCTGCCGGTCCGGGCAAGGTCGTCAGGAAATCGCGCACCTCCGTCTGCCGCGCCATCAGGGCGGGCAGCGTCTCGAACCGGCGCAAATGTCCCTCCAGCGCATTGACGGTCTGGCGCAGGGTGCCGTCCGCTGTCTCTTGCGCATCGGCGAAGGCAGAAAAGCGGACCAGGCGCTCCACCGCCAGGACAAGCGCAAGGCAAACCACCGCGCCCGCCACCATCGTCCAGATCTGCCGTGAACGCGTCACCCCGCAGCCCCCCGTCTTGTCTGTCAGATGCCAGCTTGAACCGTTCGGGCCAGATCGTCACCCCCAATCGGGGGCCAGGCCCGCAGTCTCGCGTGATGCCAAAACCGGGCGCGCAGTTGGCGGGCCCTCAGTCGATCAGCTCTGTCGAAAGCTTGAAACGCTCCAGCTCTTCGGGGATGAGGATGTAGATGTCGTCCGGCGGTGTCATCAGGGCCTTGGCCATGATCATCGGATCAATCCCCATGTCGGCAAGATAGGTCATGACTTCGCCCTGCCCGACTTGGATGTCCGAAACCAGCAGGAATGCCGGCAGATAGGTGTTCTCGCCAAAGTAATGCTGGTGAACACCAACCATGGCATTTTTCGACACTTGCCGCTCCAGCCCGCCCGCCAGGATATAGGGACAGGCCGAAAAGCAGGATGCCCCGGCGGTCACGATCACCAAAGCCCCCTGGGCCCGCATGATCCGGCCGATCGCAAGCGCCTCGTGCACGGCACCACCCGGCGAATGCAGGGCAAAGGCCGGGGGCGGCGTGGCACGCTCGGTCAGCCAGGCGTCAAAGCGCTCGGCATCGCCGTCGGCAATCGTGCCGGTGATCAGCACCGCATCATCAAAGGCGCCGATCCGGGTGGGCGTGAATTCCAGACGGCGCGGCACAACCGCGTCCGACGGAAAGCCGGGGCCGCTGGGTTCATCGCGTGGCAGGCGCCTTGGCTCGAACTGGCGTGTCTGGTTGCCGGGGGTCACAGGCACCTCGGTCGAGGGAACCTTTGGCCCGGATCCGGGCAGCCCGCCCAGAACGTCGCGGGGCAAATCGCCCAAGACCACCAGCAGCGCAAGCAGACATTGCGCCGCCAGCATCGTCTTGAGCAAACGTGCCGCCGTCCAGATCTTGCGCGCCGGGTCGCTCACCCCCCCGCGTCCGGATCAGACGGGGCCGGGTCCGGGTCCCGCGCATGGCCATGCGCGGCCGGACCATTCACCGCCTCGATCCGGCGCAGGGCGGCCAGGGCGGCCCGCAGCTCACCCAAGGTCATGGTCTCTTCGGGATCGACCACCTCGCGGTCCTCGCGGATCGCCGATTGCGCCACCATCATCATGAACACCAGCACCGCCGGCAGCAGGTCGATGGCGATGGCCCCGGCCCAGGACGGAATGAAATCCGCCGCATAGCGCAGCACCGCATCGGCAGACGAGATCGGCTGATAGGTCGTCTCCTCGGCGGCCGGCAGGGCAATCACCTCTTGCGCCGCAGCCCGCAGGGATTCGGCGCGCTGACCCAGCAGTTGCAGCACCGACTCGATGGTGCTTTGCTGGGCGCCCCGGATCGTGTCGGTCGATCCATCCAACTCGGGCAGGACGACCGACGCGGCCAGATCGCGGGCGGCGCGGTCCACGACGGGGGCGACGGACAACTGGCGCAACCGGGCAATCAATCCGGCAAGGCGCACGGATTCCTCGGCAAAGATCACGGACCGTTCGGCCACCGGACCCGCGCCCGCCGTCAATGTGCGCATCCGCGACAGGATGGCATTGCCTTCCGAAAAGGCCGCCTCGATCAACGGACCCTGCGCCGCGATCTGCGCCTCCAGTGCGGCAAGCTCATCGCCCTTGGAGGTCAGCACCCGAAAGACCGCGCCACGCCCCGAGGTGCCCGACAAATTGCCATCAGCCTCTTGCGACGACAGATCCTCGAACGACTGGCGGGCACGGGACACGTCCAGTTGCAGACCCTGACTGGCGACCGCGACCCGGTTCGCCTGTTCCAGTTCCGTCTGATAATCGCGCACCGTCAACGCCAGATGCTGTTCCACCGCCGCCGACCCGGCCAGGGCCGCCGCATTCAGCCAGGACGACATCGCGATGATCGCCAACGACCCCAGCGCCATCGTCAACAACATGCCGATCCGCGCCTTTGCCGTCCGCATCGCCGGCGTCAGCCGCAACATGTAACTCCAGAACACAAAGATCGCGACAGACACCGCCAGCGAATAGGCGACCGCCGCAAAAAAGGTCAGCGCGCCCGACCCGTCCAGCTGCGCCCGCACCCCCAGATAGGTGTAAATGCCCGACGCAACCGCCAACACCCCCAGCGCCATCGGCGCAAAGCTGTCCAGCGCGGCAAGATGGCCTTCGATGTCGCGCGCCTGACGCAACCCCTGCGCTTCTGCCCGCGAAGGGTTCCGCTTTTGGTCTTCGTCCATGCCATCCCCCGGTTGCCTGTCCCGCGACGATAGCCGTCCCCACGGCCGGGAAACACCGCTAAGTTGCCAAATCCCGATTGCTCCTGCAATTGTCAGAACCGCGCCACCGCGCAACGCCGGCTTCAGCGTCCCGCCGTCAAAAGACGTGCGACCAGCCTGCACCCGTCCTCGATCAGCTTTGGCGCAATCGCCGCAAACCCCATCCGAAAGCTGTCCCGCACATCTTGATCGGCGTAAAAGATGCGGCCGGGGTCCACGATCACGCCCACGGCGGCCAAATCCCTGGCCAGCAGGTCGCAGTCCAGGCCGCGTGGCCCGGTCAGCCAGACCGACGTTCCACCCCCCAATTCCGCCGTAACCCCGGTTTGCCCCAGATGCAGCGCAAGGCTCTTGTGCATGGCCAGCCGCCGAAGTGCCATGTCCCGGTTCAGGCGTCGCAGATGGGTGTCGTAATGGCCCAGCCCGATGAACAGCGCGGCCGTTTCTTGCACCGCTGTCGGCGCGTGACGCAAAAGCGCATGGCGCAGCGCCTTGGCCTCTTCGATCAGATCAGGCGGGGCCACCATGAACCCAAGCCGCAGACTGGGCGACAGCGTCTTTGACAGGCTCGAGGCATAGATGACCCGGCCATGCCGATCCAGACTGCGCAGGGTCGGCAGCGAAAGCGACGGTTCCAGATCGGCCTCGTAATCGTCCTCAAGGATCAGAAAATCGTGCTGCTCGGCTGCCGCCAGCAGCGCATGGCGCCTTGCGAACGACAGCGTCACGCCGGTCGGAAACTGATGGCTGGGCGTGACATAGACCAACTTGCACCGTGGCGGTATCAGATCGACGCGCAGCCCTTCACCGTCCACGGGCACCGGGGCGACGGCGTTGCCGGTCAGGGCAAAGGCGTTGCGGGCATCAGGATAGCCCGGATCCTCGACCGCAATCATACCCGCAATCGGGCGCACCAACAGGCCCGCCAGGGCGATGACGTTCTGAGTGCCCAACGTGACCATGATCTCGCCCTCGGACGCGGCAATGCCGCGATGCGCGAGCAAACGCTTTCGCAGATGTGACACCAGATGCGGGTTGTCGCCCGCCTCATCATCGGCGGTAAGCTCGGCCAACCCGCGTTTGCCAAGGGCCAGGCGCGAACATTCCCGCCAGGCCTCGATTGGAAACAGGGTGGGGTCGATCTGGTTGTAAAC
>CAMBWO010000171.1 GCA_945871285.1 Pseudorhodobacter antarcticus
GCCGCTTGCGCAACTGCAACGCCCCGATCCGTCACCAGCCTTACCGCCTCGATCTTAAACTCACGCGTAAACTTCCGTCTCATCATATCAAGTCTCCGGTTCCATGGTCACGATCTTATCTTCGTGTCCACGAAACGGGCAGCAGGCCAGCACAACCTACGGCTGGTTAAGACAGTCGCGCCTTGGGGTGAGGCTTGGTCGGTTGCGCGATGGATGCGCACCCTACGGTTTTGGCGCGCCACGGCAGGTCAAGCGTGCCCTCGCACCAAAGCCGTATGTTCTAGTAACGTCCACAAATCATACTGCCGAGGGAACAGAATGCAGATTTCCACGATTGAAGGCGACAGCATCGAGCATCTATTGAGGGCGATCAGAAAATCATGGGACGCAACCCTACTTCCTGCCCATACAGATCGACTCTATAGGGGACAGCGAGATTCTTCTTGGCACTTAACTCCAAGCTTGTTCCGAACAACTTCGGAATTTGACGATCATCAAATTGACTTAGCAACGTTCGAGGTTTTTGAGCAGGCTTCTGTGAACGAGTTCTTTCACAGATCTGGACCTTATAATCTAAGGCCGTCAAGAAACGCAATATTGGACCTTGCAATAGCTCAGCATTACGGGGTCCCAACACAACTCCTAGACTGGACTGCCGATCCATTTGTAGCACTAATGTTCGCGCTCGCAAATCCAAAAGGACCCGAGGATGCGGCTGTCTTCGCAATTTCGCCCAGCATGTCTTATACTGCCGACTTTACAAAAGCAGAAATCAAATTTCCAATCCGCGTTCAGCATGATCTGATTTCGTTCAGGCCTCCGCACCTCGATCAAAGAGTGGCAGCTCAAAAGTCTGTTTTTACACTCTCAAAGTGCAGCGATCCGTCTGAGATGTTTATCCCGCTCGACAAGCGAGACGTAACCATGGAGTTCAACCCTCGCCTGTCTAAGATAGTCATTCCAGCTCGCATGAAGATTGGTCTGTTCATTGAACTTCAAGGAACTGGGGTCAACAAATCCGCATTATTTCCTGGCTTAGATGGAGTAGGAGGCTACATTGCGGACGTCATGAAAAATACACCGCATAGGATTTTTGGAGGCATATGACAGCTTAATCGACTTCTCGCCGAACTCACCCATCCATCTTCAGCGCACTGATAAACGCCTCTTGCGGAATCTCCACCTTCCCGAACTGGCGCATCCGCTTTTTGCCCTCTTTCTGCTTGTCCAAGAGCTTGCGCTTGCGGGAGGCGTCGCCGCCGTAGCACTTCGCGGTCACGTCCTTGCGCATGGCGGACAGCGTCTCGCGGGCGATCACGCGGCCGCCAATTGCGGCCTGGATCGGGATCTTGAACATGTGGCGGGGGATCAGTTCTTTCAACTTCTCGACCATGGCCCGGCCGCGCATGTCGGCGCGGTCGCGGTGGACCATCATCGACAGGGCGTCGACGGGTTCTTCGTTGACCAGAATGGACATTTTCACGAGGAAATCCTCGCGGTACTCGCTCAGCTGGTAATCGAACGAAGCATAGCCCTGGGACACCGATTTCAGGCGGTCGTAAAAGTCGAACACCACTTCGGCCAGCGGCAGGTCATAAACGACCATGGCGCGGGAGCCTGCGTAGGACAGATCAAGCTGAATGCCGCGGCGGTCCTGGCACAGTTTCAGGATGTCGCCCAGGTATTCGTCGGGCACCATGATGGTCGCCTTGATCCGCGGCTCCTCGATATGGTCGATGAAGGTCAGGTCGGGCATGTCGGCGGGGTTGTGCAGGTCGCGCACCTCGCCGTCCTTCATGAACAGGTGGAACACGACCGACGGGGCGGTGGTGATCAGTTCCAGGTTGTATTCCCGCTCCAGCCGGTCGCGGATGACTTCCAGGTGCAACAGCCCCAAAAACCCGCAGCGAAAGCCAAAGCCCAAGGCAGCGCTGGTTTCCATCTCGGTCGAGAAACTCGCGTCATTCAGCGACAGCTTTTCGATCGCGTCGCGCAGGTCTTCGAACTGGGCGGCGTCCACCGGGAACAACCCGCAGAACACGACGGGCTGGGCGGGTTTGAAGCCCGGCAAGGCCTCGGCGCAGCCCTTGCGTTCATGGGTGACGGTGTCGCCCACGCGGGTGTCCCGCACCTGCTTGATCTGGGCCGTAAAAATCCCAATCTCACCCGGCCCAAGCTCGGCGATATCCACCATCTGGGGTTTCAGGACGGCCAGCTTTTCGATGCCGTAAACCGCGTTGGTCTGCATCATGCGGATGCGGTCGCCCTTGCGGACCACACCGTCCATCACGCGGATCATCACGACAACCCCCAGATAGGGGTCGTACCAGCTGTCCACCAGCATCGCCTTCAACGGCGCGTCGCGGTCGCCCTTGGGCGGCGGCAGGCGCTTCACGATCGCCTCCAGCACGTCCGGAATCCCAAGGCCGGATTTGGCCGAGATCAGCACGGCATCCGAGGCGTCAAGCCCGATCACATCCTCGATCTGCTGGCGGATGCGTTCGGGTTCGGCGGCGGGCAGGTCGATCTTGTTCAGGACGGGCACGATTTCGTGGCCGGCATCCAGCGCCTGATAGACGTTGGCCAGCGTCTGCGCCTCGACCCCCTGGCTTGCGTCCACCACCAGCAGCGACCCTTCGACGGCGCGCATCGAACGGCTGACCTCATAGCCGAAATCGACATGGCCGGGGGTGTCGATCAGGTTCAGGATATACATCTGGCCATCCTTGGCCTTGTACTCGATCCGCACCGTGTTGGCCTTGATCGTGATGCCGCGTTCGCGCTCGATGTCCATGCTGTCCAGCAGCTGGGCCTTCATGTCGCGGTCGGCGACTGTGCCCGTCGACTGGATCAGCCGGTCAGCAAGGGTGGATTTGCCGTGGTCGATATGGGCCACGATCGAAAAGTTGCGGATGTGATCAAGCTGGGTCATGGGCCCGCGTATAGCGTGATCCACCGGGCCGGGAAAGGGGGCTTTCCAACCCGGTCTCCGGTGGGCCGGGCGCGGCAAAAATCACCCGTCCGCGCAAACCCTTGCCGTCGGCAATTCCATCCCATATCACTCTCGCCAAAGACGGACGCGCATAGGGAGGACATGGGTGTGGAGAGACTGGTTGTTCATATCGGTGACCCCAAGACCGGCAGCACGTCAATCCAGCGCTGCCTGTTCGACCGGCGGTGGACCTGCCCCACCGTGACCCTCGACTATCCGCCCGCGATCACCGCCCTGCCGCTGGTCGCCTTGATACGCAACCAGCCCAACAAACGGCGCGAGGCCAAGGGCTGGAAACCGACCACCGACTGGGCCGCGCACTCGACCGCCCAGATTGGCGTTCTGTCGGCCGAACAGTTTTCCGGCGTCCCGCCCGCCGACCTGCACCGCGCCCTCAAGTCCCATTTGCCCCAACTGGCGGCCAGGGCCCGCATCGTGGCCTATATCCGCCCGCATCACAGCCGGTTCTTGTCCTCCTATGCCCAGCGCATCAAGGCCGGACACATGCGCAAAAGCCTTTACGCGTTTGGCGCCGATCCGGGTGAGCTGCTTATTTTACAGATGCACCAGCGGTTCGTGGCCTGGCGTGACGAATTTGGCAGACGGCTGGTCGTGCGCCCCATGGTGCGCCGCGAATTGCAGGACGGCGATGTCGTGTCCGATTTCCTGGGCATCGCCCTGAACGGCGCCCCCTTCACCCTGACCGCGCCGACCGACGCCAATGTCTCCCTCTCGGCCGAGGCTCTGTCCGGTCTAAGATGGTTCCATGCCGCCCTGAAAACCCACGAGGTCAGCAGCGCCGAGCGTCATTCCATCGGCTCCCGCGTCAGCTCTCTGGTATCGGTTGCCAACCCTCGGGGCGGGACCAGGTTGAAACTGCACAAAGCCCTGTATCAGCGCCTGGTGGACAGCTGCCTCGAGGATGCCCGCGCCCTTGACCGTGATTTTTTCGGCCGCCCCGTGATGGCCGACGCCCTGCTGGAAGGCGAGGCCGACACGGTCGACCAAGAGATCAAGATGGATGCCAGCGTCTATTATGCGCCCACCGTTCTGTCAGGGTTGGACAAGACCGCACTGGCAGTGGCCAGCCTGATCAAACGGCACCCCGAGGTCTGGCACAAGGCGTATAAACGGGACTTGGGCCGTCTGACCCCGGGCGGGGCGGATGAAGGGATGTCTGCCGATGCGCTGCAAGCCATCAGTCGGACGGATGCGCTTTTGGGCCAGGCCGCCACGCTTTTGGCCATCTGACCCGGCGCCCGCGCGAATCAGGCCACCCACCGGGCCATTGGCGGGGTTGCACTCGGCTGCCCTAAACCTAGGGTGGCGGCTCGGGCCTGACCACAGATTGTAGCGCCATGCGATACAATCTGCGACCAATTCACAGCAAGTCCCCGCCCGGCTTGAAAATTGGTTCCGATCCTTGCATAGTTCGGCCCAAGGCAGGCAAAAAAGCGGGGGGAAACCTCGCCTCAGTGACAAAGGGCAAAGCGATGAAAACAACAGCACTTCGGGCGGGTCTGGCGGCGCTTGGCCTCAGCGTGATGGCCAGTTCGGCCATGGCCGGGCCAATTTCGGCGGCCTGCAACGCGTCGTCCCGCCAGGCCGCATCACCGTCCTTGTGTTCGTGCATCCAGCGCGTGGCCGACAGCACGCTGCGCAGCGGCGACCAGCGCCGGGTGGCGCAATTCTTCCGCGATCCCGACAAGGCGCAGGTCGTGCGCATGTCCACCAAGAACGCCGATGATGCGTTCTGGGAGCGGTACACCCGCTTTGGCCAGCAGGCCGAGGCAACCTGTCAGGGCTGAAACCGGCGAACTTGCGGGGCCGGCCCCAAGGGCGGCCCGTCAGATTCGGGCGTCTCCAGAACCTGACGCATTCCGATCACCCCGGCCCAGACCGGCCAATCCCTGTCCTCGGGCGGATCGGTCGGCATCCCCGCGCCAATCTTGGCCGAGGCCTCGGAAATCGGCAGCGACAGCACCGCCGTCGCCTTTACCTCCTGCGCGGTCATCGGGCGCAGTTGCGGCCAGCGGGCGGGGAACATCTGGTCGATCATCACCTCCAGATGGCGGGCCTTCGCGGCGGCTTCGGTGACAAGTTCGGCCTGACCAAACACCATGACCGACCGGAAATTGACCGAATGCTCCAGCCCGGACCGGGCCAGGACCAACCCATCCAGGCACGTCACCGTCAGACATACCGCCTGCCCCGCCGAGGCCCGCACCATGCGCGACGCGGCCGAACCGTGCCAATATACCCGGTCGCCCTCGCGCCATTGCAAGGTGGGGGTGACGGTGGGGGCGCCGTCCACCAGATGGCCGATATGGGCCAGGGGCTGCGCGTCCAGAATGGCGCGGATGGTGCCCACATCATAGGCGGCCTTGTCATTCAGGCGGCGCAGGCGGGTGCGGGGGCTGGGCGGCTTGGCCGGGATCACCGCAACCGACCCAGACCGCGCTGCCGCCCGGCATAGGCCAGCACCAACGCCAGGATCACGAAGATGCCAAGGGTGAACAGCCTTGCCGCCGGCCCGGTCAGCGCCTCCAGGTTGCCCTCCGCAATCAGATAGGTGTGGGCGGTGTTCACCACCAACCCCGCCATGGCCAGCCACAACACCGGCACCGCCAACCGCGACCGCAACAGGATCAGCACCGACCCCAGCACCGCGCCCCAAACCCCAACCGCCCAGGCCGCCGTCGCCCAAGCCGGATAGGCGTCCAGATACGCCACCATCCCCGGCGGCATCATCTCCATGTAAAACGCCGGGCGCAGATGGCTCATCAGATAGTCAAAGGCGCCCCCGGCATGCCAGATCAGCGATGCCCCGCCCACAGCCCACAAATGCCAAGGTGTCCTCATCCCGCCCTCCTCTTTGGGGCGACCTTGCAGCGCCCCGCCCCACCCGTCAAGCACCCCTTGTAGGATGGGCAGTTCGCCGTTTCGCCCGGCGAAAGGGCGGTTTGCCCATCCTCCTCACCGGATCACCGAAAGGCGGGCCCGTGGGACCACAAGGTCAGCGACCAGCGCGTGCCCGCCGTCACAGGGGTGACACGGTGCAGCGCAAAGCTGGGAAAGATCACCGCCGCCCCCCGGTCGCGCGGGGCGGAGCGGACGGTGCTGTCAGGCCACACCTCCAGCACACCGCCCTCATACGCGCCGGGCAGCGACAGTTGCACCACCACCGTCAGCTTGCGCTTTTGCGCCAGAGCCCCGGCCCCGATGTCGGAATGCCAATCGAAATGTCCCTCCCGCTCGGCCCCATAGCGGGCGACCTGCGGGCTTTCGGCAAACTCGGTCAGATCAAAGCCAAAGCTCTCCCGGTTCGCCTGCGCCACCAGCCGCATCATGCTGTCCATCACCCAGGACGCCTGGGGGATGTCATCCAGCCACGACAGATCTGCCCGCCGGATCTGATGCGCGGTCGTGCCGCGCACCAGCCCCGCGTCCCGCATCGGCGCCGCCGCACACAGCGCGATCAGGGCCTCGCATTCAGGCCCGGTCAGCGCCTCGGGGATCGTGTGCAGCGGTGTCATCGGCGGGCCTTTGGCTGGTCAGTTGTGCGCAGGGTCCGCGATCATCATCACCCCTTCAAACGACGAATACCGCCCCACAGCCTCACTGCCAAGCTTGTCCTCGGTCATGTTGAACATGTGCGACAACCCCTCGGCATCGCTGACCCCATGCTCCGCCAGAAAGGCCGCCGACCGCAGGTCCGGCCCCCCGCACAGCACGATCTGCCACTGGTCGCCCTGCCGCGCCAGCAAGGCCCGCCCGCCCGTCTCGCCTTGGCGCCAGGACGCCACCGCGCTGTCACCGCTCACCACCACCGGGTCCACGGTCAGCGGCGCGTCAGGCTTGTCGAACATCGCCTTCATCGTCGCCACGATCATCTCGGCATCCGGTCCGACCGGCACGCTCATCGCCCCCATATGGGCGTCATGGTCCGCAGGCGCGGCGGCAGCATGGTCCTCGCCCGAGGCGGTGGCCTGTCCGTCAAACTCGGTCGGTCCCGCGCCCGGCGGGGTCTTGCGCTGGTTGTCCACCGGCACCGTCAGCGTCACCTCGCCCGCATGTTCAAAGGTCAGGACCACCGTCACGGTATCCCCCGTCGCCACCTTGCGCGTCACGCCCATCAGCATCACATGGTCGCCCCCGCCGGTCAAAATCCGCGCCCCCTGCGCATCGACCGGAAAGCCGCCCTCGACATCCGCCATCTGCATCACGCCATTCGCATCGGCGCTGCTGTTCATCAGGCTGACCATCTTGGCATCCGGGCTTGAGGCCGCGATCAGCACATCATCAGTGTCGGCATGGTTCGTCATCATGAAGTAAACCGCCCCGGACCCCACCAGAATGCGGGCATAAGGATCAGAGACATGCACACCATCATGGGCGGCGGCAGGCAGGGACATGGCCAGCACCAAAGCGGCCGTTTTCAGCAGGAATTTCATATGTAACCTCTTGAGTTTGAACAGGAAGATCAGGTTCAAACCGCCAGAGGGGGCCCCCGCGCCACAGGGGCAAGGCTCTGCGCCGGTGGCAGGGCGACCGTCCGCCCCGGCAGGACACGCCCGGCCACCAGCGCCACCAGCCCGACCGCCACAGGCGCCGCCCCCAGCACCCCCAGGACCGAGGCGGCCAGACAATGCGGGCAGTCATGCCCTATCGGCACCGGCTGGCCCGAGGCGTCGATCTGCACCACGGTCAGCGCGCCATCCGTGCCGCACAGCGTGACAGCCGTCATCCCCGCCATTTCGCTGCGCGCAACGGCAGACGTCACCGACCCCACCATCAGGATCAGCGCCAAAAGACAGGCCACAAGGGGACGCAACATCGTCATGCCGCTTTCTAGCGCCCCTTGCGGCCTTTGGCCATGGGGCGAAACGGCACAACGCAAAAGGCCCCAGCCGCGATGCGGTGAGGCCCTGTGGTTCAGCGCGTCAATGGATCAGGCGGTGACCTGAGCCTTGGCGATGTCTTTCTTGATCCGTGCGGCGGCGATGGACAGCTCGTCGTCCTTGGCCTTGGCCAGATAGGCGTCAAGGCCCCCACGATGATCGACCGAGCGCAGCGCGGCGGCCGAGATACGCAGCTTGAACGTCTGACCCAAAGCGTCGGACATCAGGCTGACCTCGTTCAGGTTCGGCAGGAAACGCCGACGGGTCTTGTTGTTGGCGTGGCTGACCTTGTTGCCAGACATCGGGCCTTTGCCCGTAAGTTCGCAGACGCGCGACATCGTGGTATTCCTTCGTGTTTCAGCCGTAATTAAGCCGTATGTTCAACGGATACCGCCCCCCGAAAAGGGCATTTCCGACTTGGATTGAGGGCGTGTAAGGCGATTTGCCCCCGGCGTCAAGCGATTCACCCCGCCTTCCTGAACCAAACTTGCGCAAACCTCAGCGCCCCAGCAGGCGCAACATCTCGGCCGCCGCCGCCTCGGGCGTCGCTTGGCCCCGCGCCACCCGGTCGCCGAGGGTGGTCATCAACCCGCGGGCTGGTTCGCGGGTCAGCGCGGCCAGCAAGCCCTGCCGCACCTCCTCGATAAACCAGTGGCGGGCCTGTTCGGCGCGGGTCGCCTCCCAATGTCCGGCGGCGCGGCGGGCCTGCACCAGCAGGTCCAGTTTGCCCCAGGCCTCGGCCAGCCCCGCCCCCGTCTGCGCCGAAACGGTCATGGCCAGCGGATAGCCCGGCGGGTCCTGCGGCCGGTGGCGCAGCAGGCGCAGGGCGCCGGCATAATCGCCGCAGGTCCGCATCGCCGCGGCTTTCAGATCGCCGTCGGCCTTGTTGACCAGTATCAGGTCCGCCATCTCCATGATGCCTCGTTTGACGCCCTGCAATTCATCGCCCCCCGCCGGGGCCATCAGCAGCACGAAGACATCGCACAAGGCGGCGACGACAGTTTCGGACTGCCCGACGCCGACCGTCTCGATCAGCACCACATCAAACCCCGCCGCCTCGCACAGCGCCACCGCCTCGCGCGTGCGCCGCGCCACGCCGCCCAACTCGCTGCGCGAGGGCGAGGGGCGGATAAAGGCCAGAGGGTCGCGCGACAGGCGTTCCATCCGGGTCTTGTCGCCCAGGATCGAACCGCCCGACCGCGCCGAGGACGGGTCCACCGCCAGCACCGCCACACGCTTGCCCTGCCCCGTCAGCATCAGGCCGAACGCCTCGATGAAGGTCGATTTGCCCACGCCGGGCGTGCCCGACAGGCCGATGCGCAGCGCCTGCCGCTGGGTGCCGAGGCGGCCCAGCAGGTCCAGCGCCTGCGCCCGGTGATCGGCGCGGGCGCTTTCGACCAGCGTGATGGCGCGGGCCAGGGCGCGGCGATTGCCGGAGCGCAGGGCAGAGAGGTCGTGGTCGCTTTGCATGCCGCCCCCGGGGGGTTTCACACCCCCCGGACCCCCC
>CAMBWO010000172.1 GCA_945871285.1 Pseudorhodobacter antarcticus
GCCTTGAACAAGTAGGACTGAAATCGAGCGCCGCTTCTAATCCCACAATGCTTGTACCACAGCCCACACAGCGTCTCGATGAATGCTTGTTGTGACATATGCTCTGGGGTTTTTAGCAGCGCATGACTGTGCCAGCCCACACCGCCCGCTTTCTCCATGACCACCCAGCGCCACACACGCTCACCTCTGTTTCTATGTGCAGCCTTGAAGATGTGCCGATCAACAGTGTTGAAATACTTACGCATTTCCACTTCGTGTCGTCTATCATCCCAAATCATTCGTATCTGCTTGATTTCGTTTGGCACATGCCAAGTCGCGCAGATGTCCCATTTGAAGTCTGGGACGTTGCCCCAGTTTTTCATGGTCTGCTTGTATTCGCATGCTTGCATCATAGGTAGCCGTTTTCCTTGGCCCAAGCATCCCGTTCAGCTTGTGTATATGTGCGCCCAGCATTGGCCGCACCAAAGCTGTTGCAGTTTTTTAACGTCTTGAGAGAGCGTGCCTTTTTCCAGCGATTTGACACATATTCTGCGCCTGTGGGTGTTTTGCATGGAAAGTATTTTTTGGTGCTGTCGTTCATCTATTGCCTCTTGTTGAATAAATATTGCGCAAAATCGCGTATTTATTTATACGCAAAAATACGCGATTTCCTAATTTGAGGGGCTGTAATGATTGAGTTTATTTTTGAGGAGCTGCGGTCAATTGGTGAAGTGCGGTCATCTGATGATTTCAGCATGCATTGGCTTGGGCGCGAACGCAGTTACATGCGATGCCTGCGGGCCAAACAACGTGAACCAAGTGCGCAGGTCTTGGCGACTTGTGCTGTGAGACTGCTGCGATCCGCCGACAGCTTTGATGCTGGGTTGGCTGCTGGTCGTAGAGAGAAGATGCGAACGCTTGCCAACACATGTCTTGAGGCGCTGCTGTCCACCGGAGTTCGTGCTTGATCGACCCGGATGCCAATCGTGCGGAATAAATACACTGCACGGAGGATAACAGATTGATCACCAACATCATTGATTGCAGGGATAACCGCTTTGTCGGCGCACATGTTGCGGCCAGTGTGGTGCAAAGCGAATATGCGCTGGCCATCGACTACCCCGATGCCAGCGGCCTATCCAAAATGTCGCCCTTCTATGATGTCGAGACGGACATCAGCGTTGAAGACGCGGTGATCTGGGCAGGGCAATACCAGTGTGATGTGGTGCTGTTTCTGCATGATCGAGACTGCGTGGATTTCGACAGCGATCTAACCTTCGTGCAAATCGAGGCCACCTATGCCGCTTTGCGCAAGGCCGAAGGCTTACCCTATTACGGTTACATTCCCGGCGTCGTTGATGGGTTTCGCGACCGTGACATGTTCAGGGTGTCACCATGAGCCTGTCGTTTCGGTTGGCCTTACAGGTCGTTGACCATAGCTGTTGCGCCTTGTCATTGGGGAGGTGCTGGCATGGATGAAGCGGCGTTTGAACGGCAGTTGCAGCATCTTTTGTCACACAGCGCCGAAGCCTTGTCCGGCTGGGTGCTGGATATGGCACTGCGGATTGATGCGAAGACGGGCTATCCAGTTGTCGTTTCACTGCACAAGGCGACAGACTTTCGGCGTTCTGTGGTGATTGCGGCACTGGCTGTGAAGACTGTTGGTGACATTCAATCCGCGCTTGGCGCTGCCGATCTGCCCACTGCGATGCATATGCTGTTCCATGGGGAAATCCGCACTGTGTTGCGCAAGGTGTTTGGCGCTCCGCCGGGATTGACGACGGCACTTGGCAAAATGGGCGGCGAACCGTTCGAAGACCCCGGACATTATGACGTGCTGATCCAGCTTCTGTCGCCCTGTAACGACCCTGACCAGCGCAAGCGGACCCTGGCTTTGCGCCATGCAACCACGGTGAATTCCGATCTGGTGACGGCGCTGGCGCGGCTGGATGCCACTTTGGTTCACCCGATACTGGCACCAATATTTGATGGTGAGGCCAATGCCGACACCGCCAATGCAATCCTGCGCTATGTCGAAACACTGTCATCAACGCCGATCATCACGGACGACATCTTGCAGGTGTCGAAGGGCATGCGCTGCATCGACTTCCAGCGTTGGGCAGAAAAGCTGATGGCCCGTAAAGCCGATGTGCTGCCGTCGGGGCCGCTGGAGGATCACTTGGATTTCCTGCCGCTCAACGATGCCACGCAGTTTGCAGCACTGGGCAAGCAGTATCACAACTGCTTGTCCTCCCATGTGCTGCGAGCGGCGACGGGCCGTGCGGCTTTCTATGTGTTCAAACCCATTCCTGACTTGATCGTGGAACTGGTGCGTCATCAGTTTGCAGGCAAAACGCTGTGGGCGCTGCAAGGCATCCATGCTTTTGCCAATCGTCGGGTAGCGCCCCGGCATCGCAAGGACATCGAAGGCTTGCTGCGCATTCGCGGGATCACCGAACTTGCGCCCGGCTACGATAAGCGGCTGAGCCCCGAGCTGATCAGTGTGCTGACCGCTGACAACCTCGACATGCTGAATTGACTTGGCAATCGGCATCATAGCCGCATACCTTGCGCCCACACTTGCATTGCGACGGGCGACGGCACTCTACATGGGCCGTGTGACGCCCCAAGGAAAAAACATAACTGCACCAAGGGTGCTGGGGAGACAACATGGACCTGAATTCGCTATCGCTGGCCGAACTGAAGAAGCTGCACAAGGATGTGACGGCGGCCATTGCCAACTATGAAGACCGCACAAAGGCCAAAGCTCGTGCTGAACTTGAAGCACAGGCCCGTGCAATGGGGTTCAGCTTGGCTGAGTTGGTGGGCGGCGAAACGCCGCGCAAGCGTAGTTCAGCTATCGCCAAGTATCGCCATCCCGAAAACCCTGCCGAGACTTGGAGCGGTCGTGGCCGTCAACCGCGTTGGTTCGTTGCTGCCATCGCGGCAGGCAAGACGCCGGACGATCTCGCGATCTGACGTGTGACAATGTCTGCTGCGCTGGCGTCAACGACGCACGCAGCAGCGCCTACAGGCGGTGAAACGGGTAGGCCGCTACTCAGAGTGCTACTGAGCAAAGATGAGCTTGCTGCGAACATTTTGTAACCTCACATAAATCTTTAAGATTAGTAATTTCTTAGTCGAACAGCGCACATGGTACGTTGACGTGCTTCAGGTGAAGTGAGCACAGTGATGCTCTAAGGTGTAGTTGCTAGCCGGGGCAGGGCATGCAATCCTTCATTATGAAAATGCGCGGGGGCAGTTCGATGTATAGTTATGGCCTGCGGATTGTGTTTCTTCTTTGCCTCGTCCTTACGCCCCAAATTTCGTTGGGGCAACAATTTAGCTTGCCCGGCTTTGGAAGCGACAGGTTCTTCCAATCAGACCGAAATCAGCCCAATGGGTTTCACAAGGTGATTGATCCGCTGACGAGCGAAGGCAAGAAGAAGGTCTTTGAATTCTCGGTCGTTCCTCGCCCTTGCTTCAAGGCTGACTGTGAACAGCAGTCAGCTCGATCAACGGTTCAACAATATCACGCAAGCCAACCGACCGAGGCTTGGTATGGCTGGGATATGTACTTTCCAGAGGATTTTCCATACGGACCAAAGCAAGTAAGTGGGTTCAATATCTATAATGAGTGGAAGGAGCAGGACGACTGTATGTTGGCGGG
Organism: Pseudorhodobacter antarcticus; assembly: GCA_945871285.1. GTDB lineage: Bacteria > Pseudomonadota > Alphaproteobacteria > Rhodobacterales > Rhodobacteraceae > Stagnihabitans. The sequence goes on from CAMBWO010000172.1 coordinate 3,650, forward strand.
GCTTACGAACTTCGGCGGCGCTGCTGAGCCGCGGACAGGTCAACCGGACATGCAATTGTCGTGGAGGATGGCAAATGCGAACTTGCCGGGTGATTGCCCAATGATTTTGAAAGAGCCGATCGCGAATTTCAAGGATTTGCTGGGAAGGTGGAGTAGGTTTGAGGTATTCATTCGCTGGAGTAAAGAGAAAGACGGGAATGTCCTGATTTACATGGATGGCAAGCTAAAGCTTAATTACAAAGGCGAAACATGCTTTTCTGATTGCAACAAGAACATGTACTATTTGTTCGGCCACTATATCTGCTGCACAGCAAACACGAAGGAAATTGTCGCGAGCAAGGTTTACTATAGGAATGTCAGCCGCAGTAAGACGCGAGATGGCTTGAAATGGCTGGATTGAACGGTGATGTGATTTTCACTTGTTAAACTAATCTTTCTCAAGCGTTTGGATTTACTGAGGAATTGGCAGTCTTCGGTAGGAATAGCCAATTGCTGACCATAGTGCTGTGACAGACACCAATCGAGGGTAAGGCCATGTCACAGCTCACGAAATTCAATCTTGCAACGGTTTCCAAGGCACCTGACGATGATCCGGTCATCGCACGTCGTACCAAGCTGATTGCCGCAATCGACGAGCAGGCGAAGGTGCTTGCGGCGGTCAAAGATGGTGGCGAGTACCGGGTCGAAGCTCGGAAGGTTTCGAAGTCCGGTGCGGGCGAGCGCGAAGTGGTCAAGCATGCCAAGATTGTGCGCCCGTGGTTCTTCGAGAAAGACAACGGCTGGTACGTTCACTGCCGTTACGGAAGTCGTGTTCTCAACTTGCATGGCAAGTCCAACGCCATCTTCGTTGAGAAGCTGGATCAAGTCGCAGATGTTCTGGTTGCATTGCGGGCTGCTACGAAGGATGGTGAGTTTGACAAGGCAATTGCCATGACGATGCGTTCGGTTGCCAAGGCTAGCTAACTGTTTGGGCCGGAAAGGAAATTCTTCACAAGAGTTTCACAACGGGCTGATCTGCAAAAAATATGATGTTGCATCAACGTGTTGTGTGAGATACAGATTAGCGAAGCGCTAAGGTTTTTGGAGTCATTCGGAAAGGCGCGGGGGGAAACCCTCGCGCCTGTTGCAGTCGGGTGGGGGGATCCGGGTGGGGGGCTTTCACGCGTGGTCTTCGGGCGATGGCGATTGGGGGCGCGCATGACCGGCGCGACCGATCTGGCGGGCATGGGCATCACGCTGTAAAACGGTTGAGGGAGCGCAGACTGGCCCGGCAACGCTGTTCGGTGCTAGGCTGCCCTTGAATTGAAGGCGAAAGCCTGATCCTGCGGCGCTGGGCGTAAAAAAATGGGCCGGCGAACCGGCCCAGTTGGGGAATGAGATGCGTCGGGATCAGGCCTGCCAGAAGGGCTTGGCGGCTTCGGTGCTGGCGGCAAGGGTGTCAAGTCCGATGTCCGTCAGCATGTGATCATCCAGGTGGCGCAGGGTCAGTCGGGTGCGGCGGCGCATTTCCCAGGTGACCGCGACCAGCGTCAGACGCAGCAGCACGCGCGAGATCGGCGGCAGGGGATGCGTGGACAGGGCGTAGGCGGATATCTGGGTCATGGCCTTCTCGATTGTATTGATACAAATTGCATAATCGCGTGAAGTAAGGATACAATGTGTGGGTCCAATCTGCCAGAGGAACATTGTCATGGATACAAGTTGGCTGCCTGATCTGACCAAGGATGACGGGCCAAAGTATCTGGCCCTGTCGCGGGCGCTGCGCGAGGCGATCAGGTCCGGCGCATTGGCCGAAGGGGTGCGGTTGCCGACGGTGCGCGATCTGGCCTGGGCGTTGAAGGTGACGCCGGGCACGGTCAGCCGGGCCTATCAGATTGCGACGCAGGACGGGTTGTTGCAGGCGACGGTGGGGCGGGGCACCTTTGTCGCCGCCAAGGCGCCACGGATCGAACCGAAGGACACCATTTTCGGCGAGGGGCCGCTGCGGGGCGGACCCAACCGCATCGACATGCGGTCGCCGTCGCTGCCCGAGGTTGGCCAATCGGCGGCGATGGCCGAGGCGTTGCGCCGGATTGCGGGGCAAAATGCCGCCGATTGGCTGGAATATACCAGCCAGACCGAGGAGGCGCCGCTGCGTGAGGCGGTGCGCGACTGGCTGAGTGCGCGGGTCCTGGGGGTTGTGGGCGCGGAGGACATCATGCTGACCCATGGCGGGCAAAACAGCATCGGGTTGATCCTGGCGTGCTGTCTGCGCGGTGACCGGCCGGTGGTTTTGACCGAGGATCTGTCCTATCCGGGGTTCCGCTATGCCGCCCGTGCCGCACGGGCCGAGGTGATTGGCATCGAATTGGACGGCGAGGGTGTCCGTCCCGATGCGCTGGAGGCGGCGTGTCGGCGTCATGGACCGCAGGTGTTGTGCCTGACGCCAGCCGCGCAGAACCCCACGGCGACGCAGATGTCGGGGCAGCGCAAGGCCGAGATTGTATCCATCGCCCGCAGGTACAATTTGCAGATCATCGAAGATGAATGCTATCCCGGCCCGACCGATGACGCGCCGACGCTGCGGGCGCTTGCGCCCGATCTGGTGTGGTTCATCGGGTCCTTGTCCAAGACGGTGTCGGCGGCGGTGCGGTTTGGCTATGCGGTCTGTCCGACGGGGATGGGCGAGGTGGGGCGGCTGACCTCGCAATACAGTTACTTCGCGTTGTCGCGGGTGGTGGCGGCGCTGTGTCTGGACCTGTTCACCAGCGGTCAGGCGGCGCAGATCCGCGATCGGGTGACGGCGGAATATTCGGACCGGTTGCAGATTGTGGTCAACCGGCTGGGGGCGTTCGATCTGACCTGGCAGGCGGGGCTGCCGTTTGTCTGGTTGCGGATGCCGAATGGCTGGCGGGCCTCGACCTTTGCCCAGCGGGCCGAGGAGGCGGGGGTGCTGATGCGACAGGCCGATCAATACGCCATGGTGCATGGCCGGGCGCCCAATGCGGTGCGGCTGGCGGTGGCGGGCAACTGTTCGCGGGCAGAATTGGAGCGCGGGGTGAACAGCTTGGCGCAGCTGTTGGCGCGGCCGCCGTCTGACATGGCTGTGTGATTGTGGCGGGATTGTGTCGAGGATGTGGCGGAAATGTGGCGTATGGGGCGATCTGTTGCCGCAGGGACTCAGCGGTGACCCTCATCTTTTGCTAACCTATTGACGTAATAGTCAGGTCATCGGCAACATTCCGCCCAGAGCAGAACAAAGGATGACCCAAATGGGCACGCAAACCACATTTCATGCACCGGGCAATGGCACCGATTTTCTGGGCTGGCGCATGAGCCGCACCGGAACGACCGAGATCGTCCATGAGGATGGCGCCGCACGCCGGCAGGTCTGGCGGGTTTGCAGCAATGCCAGCGACGAGGTGGGACTGGCCGAGGCGATGCAGTTGGCGGTCCGGGCGAACCGGGTGATCCCGACCCTGATGGATGAGCTGAAAAAACGGGCCATCAACGTGGAACGGCTGACGATTTAAGCCATCACGCTTGCCAAGCGCCGGTTTCGCCATCAGTCTGATCTGGGGGTTGCTTTGTGCAAGGCGATCCGCTTAATTTGATCAAAAGCTGAAAACAGCCTAGCCGACGGGGAAATACATGTCCGAACCGCGCCGCTTCTGGGGAACAGAGGCTGCAAGCGGACTGGCGATGATCAGTCCGACTGCGATTTTCGCGATCCTGCTTCTGGCGGCACCGCTGGCGACGACGCTGCTGTATTCAGTGTTCACCGATGGCTATCTGGTGGTTGACCCGACCTTTACGGTCGAGAATTACACCAAGGCCTGGTCCAGCCCCGTGATGCAGTCGATCATGGCGCGGTCCTTGATGGTGTCGATGCTGGTGACGGCGGCGACGGTGATCCTGGCCTATCCGGTCGCCTATTTCGTCAGCTTCAACGTGGCGCAGGACAAAAAGGGGCTGTGGCTGTTCCTGATCACGATCCCGTTCTGGACCAGCTATGTGATCCGGGTGTTCATGTGGAACGTGATGCTGGGGCGGACGGGGGTCATCAATTCGGCGCTGATCGGCGTGGGGGTGATCGAGACGCCGTTTGACCTGAGTTTTTCGGTGCAGGCGATGGTGGTGACGCTGGCCCATGCCTATGCGCCCTTTGCGATTTTGCCGATCTATGTGGCGCTGGAAAAGATTGACCGCAGTCTGCTGGAGGCGGGCCAGGATCTGGGCGAGACGCGGTGGACCACCTTCCTGCGCGTGACGCTGCCCTTGTCGATGTCGGGTGTGGTGGCGGCGGTGCTGATCGTGTTCATCCCGGTGATCGGCGATTATGTGACGCCGGAACTGGTGGGCGGCGGCAAGTTCCCGATGATCGCCAATGTGATCGAGACCCAAATGCTCAAGGCCGACAACAAGCCGCTGGGGTCGGCGATTGCGGCCTCGGCGATGCTGCTGGTGGCGATGGTGTCGCTGGTCTTCATCTTTATGAACCGCCGCTATCTGAGGGCGACCAAATGAAAATTCCTGCGCTGCGGATCTATACGATCGCCTATCTGGTGTTTTTGTACACGCCCATCGTCATCCTGCCGATCTTTGCCTTTAACAACGCCACCGTGATTGCCTTTCCGCTGCGCGGGTTCACGACGGAGTGGTTTGTGGCGGTGTGGAATGACGCGGAACTGCGGGGCGCGCTGATCAATTCGCTGATCGTGGCGGCGTCAACTTCGGTGCTGGCGACAACCTTTGGCGTCTTTGCCGCCCGGGCCAGCACGCGCTACAGCTTTCCCGGCAAGGCGCCGATGATGGGGCTGATCATGTTGCCCATGGTGCTGCCCGAGATGATTTTGGCGATGGCGCTGTTGGTGGTGCTGTTGTCGCTGGGCATCAAGCTGTCGCTGTTCACGGTGATCTTGGGCCATGTGCTGGTTTGCACGCCGTTTTCGGTGGCGATCTTGTCAAGCGCGTTTCAGAGCCTGGACAAATCGCTGGAGGAGGCGGCCTATGATCTGGGGGAGGGGCCGGTGTCGACGTTCCGGCTGGTGATTTTGCCATTGGTTCTGCCGGGCATCATCTCGTCGCTGCTGATCACCTTTACCATCAGCTTGGACGAATTCATCATCTCGAACTTTTTGAAGTCGGGTGAGGAGTTGTTGTCCACCTATATCTACAGCAAGCTGCGATTTCCAAAATATGTGCCCAATATCATGGCCTTGGGGACCATTCTTGTTGTCATTTCCATCACGCTGCTGACATTGGCAGAATATTTCCGCCGCCGTGGTCTGGCAAAGACCGGTGCCAAGGATTCCGGAGGCTTTGTATGACCGAAAAACCCACGATGCCAAAACAAACCATGATCGAGTTCAAGAACGTCCATAAGTATTATGGCGATTATCATGCGCTGCGGGGGATCAATGCCACGATCCGGGAGGGCGAGTTTTTCAGCCTGCTGGGGCCGTCGGGCTGTGGCAAGACCACGCTGCTGCGCACGATTGCGGGGTTTGAGGGGATATCGAAGGGTGTCGTCCTGATCGATGGCAAGGATGTGGCGGATGTGCCGGCGAACCGGCGGCCGACGAACATGGTGTTTCAGTCCTATGCGATTTTCCCGCATCTGACGGTGGCCGAGAATGTGGGCTTTGGCCTGCGCAAGGACCCGCGGACGGCGGCGGAGAAGGCCCGCGCGGTTGAGGAGTCCTTGGCGATGGTGGGTCTGGCGGGCTATGGCAAGCGGGCGGCGCATGCGCTGTCGGGCGGGCAGCG
>CAMBWO010000173.1 GCA_945871285.1 Pseudorhodobacter antarcticus
GGGGGTGCCACCTATGCGCACCAGATGGAAGAACGCTCCCGGCAAAGCCTGGTGCGGATGGCGTTGAAGGACATCGCCGATGCGATGGGCGACGTGGATGCCTTCATCGCCCAATACGAACCCGCCACGCGCAAGGTGCCAAAGATCGCCGCCGAAATCGCGGCACGTCTGTTGGCCGTTGGTAGGGCAGAAGATGCGCTCGGTTTCATAGAGCGGGCGGAAGTGGACAATAGCCGCTGGGTTCCGCACGAATGGCAGGATACCCGCCTCGAAGTGCTGGAGGCGCTTGACCGCAAGGCCGACGCGCAGGCTTTCCGATGGGCCTGTTTTGAGCGCGATCTATCGCCTGACTACCTGCGCACCTTTCTGAAACGGCTTCCCGATTTCGAGGATATCGACGCTGAGGAACGGGCGATGGCCTTTGCAATGGCCTATCCCGCCGTGCTCTCGGCGCTGCAATTTCTGATCCACTGGCCCGCCTTGGACCGGGCTTCACAGCTGGTTCAGCAGCGGTTCACCGAGCTGGACGGCAATCACTATGAGATCCTGACTCCGGCCGCTGAGGCAGTGTCAGCGCGTCACCCCTTAGCCGCCACTCTGGCCTCGCGGGCGATGATTGACTTCACCTTGGGTGCAGCAAAATCCAGCCGCTACCAACATGCGGCGCGGCACCTGGTCGAATGCGATGCATTGGCCAGCCAGATCGAGGACTTCGGGACGGTCGAACCTCATGATTCTTACGTAGAACGACTGAAAAAGGAGCACGGCAAGAAGTCCGGCTTCTGGTCTCGGGTGGAGGGAAAATGATGTGACTTGCCTCCTTGAATTAGGGTCACCTGAGTGGTGGTCGGCACAATGTGTTGTTGCGGACATTAAGGGCGGAGGCTGTGTCAAAACTCGGCGGCCTGAGCCCCCGGGGCGCGATTTTTTGGCCATAGAGTGAATTTTGGCCCGAATTGGTTGCAGACCCAGCTTCATGACGCGTCCGGAGTTCTTGCATCGCCCTGAGCACACCTAAACCGTCGTTAAAGGCCAGTATTGGCCCGATCTACCCCTGGATGGCTGCCATCAGTCCATTGATCCCGACCAGGGCGATCATACGCTTGATGTTGTAGGCCAGCACATTCAGCGCCATTTCCGTGCGCACACTTGGAAGCCGGCGGGTTAGGAAATGGCAGGGCCCAGTCCAAGACTTGATCGTGCCGAACGGGTGCTAGACGGTCGAGCGACGGACGCTCATCGGGGCCGCAGGGCTGCGGCGGCGGGCGTTGGAGGCTTCGACCAAGTGCTCGTGCTCCCACCTAGAGACCCGTCGCTCTTTCCCCGTCGTGCAACGGCTTCTTGGGTCGCGAGCTTTGCAAGCGTTTGTCCAATAGCGCCGCATCAGGAGTCCTTGTTGTTCGCTTGTCGTGCGGTAGGTCAGCGCCCGTCCCGCCGGGCAGCGATAGATGTCGGCGTCATGATCATAGGCGAAGTCGGCCTTCACAAAATGCCCCTTTGACCTGGCACCGGATGTGTCCGAGCGTGGCACAGTCGCGGTGATGCCTGCCTTGTGACAGGCAAGGATTTCGAGGGCGCTGAAATAACCCTTATCGGCAAGGATATGCATATCCTCGCGCTGCAGAACGGCTTTTGCCTGTGTCGCCATCTTAGTCAGCAGATCCCTGTCGTGCCCCTGGTTTGTCACCTCATGCGTCACGATCAGATGGGTCTCGGCATCGACAACGTTCTGGACATTGTAGCCGACATGCCCGCTGTGCTGCGCGCGTGTCGCCATGGCACCGGCATCGGGATCCGTGAGCGATATCTGCCCGTCCGGTGCGTCGGTCAAAGCGTCCTGCATCGCCAGAAGGCGTTCAACCTCTTGCCGGACCCGGTGGAATCGGCCGGTCAAATGGGCGGCCCTTTCGGCCCGCGCCTCGCCGGTTTCCTGACGGTCAATCCTGTCGGCTTCCTCAATGTAACGCCCGACCTCCGCCGACAGATGGGCCAGACGGCCGGCAACCTCGCCCTTGGTGAAGTTGCGGTCGCGGTTGTTCATCACCTTGAGTTTGGCTCGCCATCGGCTGCCACGCAGTCGCCCTTCAGCACGCCGATCCGGCGGCGAAGTTCCACGAACTGTGCGCAAGTCCGACGGATGGCGGCACTATTGTCGCGTCGGAAATCGGCAATGGTCTTGTGGTCGGGCACCAACCGCCCGGTCAGCCACATCACCTCGACATTTCGACCGGCCTCGCGTTCATGCCTGCGGCTCGAGGGGATCCGGTTCAGATAACCATAGATGAACAGTTTCAGCAGGACAGCCGGATTATACCCCGGCCGACCGGTTCGCGCCGGCGCATGACGATGGAACCCGAGGGCGGCCAGATCGAGTTCATCGACGAAGAGAACTACAACGCGAAAGAGGTGGTCTTCGACGATACAGTCCTCCAAGCGCTCGGGAAAAGTGTCGTCTGATCGCGATTCACGCCTTCGATGAAACCTACCATGCAAATCCCTCCAGCCAGTTGGAAGTGTAACATAATCAGAGGTTTTCACACAAGCTCGGCGGTTTGCTGACTTATGCAGGCGCGGCATTGCAGGTGCAGTGAGATAGAAAAACCGGACCTTCATGTTTACCGCAGCAAAGGCGAGACCAGATCACCTACAACTCCCATGTCCAACGCATCTGGGAAGGAAAGGTCAGGTTGGGGCGCGGCTTTGCCGCTACGGGACGCTGCAGGCGATTGATTCAGATCAATGCATGCCCGGGGCAGAGGTTCATTCTCCATTAATTATTAGTGCTACAATTCGGGGAGAGTAACGGTGCAGACAGAGGCCGGACGGATCTTCGGCGCGGCAGGCGCATCATCGGGCACGGCGGACAATGACCTGCTGATCGGCACCGACGGCAACGACAGACTTGCGGGGCTGGCTGGCGACGATACGCTAAAAGGCCTCGCAGGCGATGACACACTGGCCGGTGGCACCGGCGATGACCGTATGGTCGGGGATATCGGCAACGATCTCTATCTGGTGGACAATGTCGGCGACGTTGTGGTCGAGGCGATCGGGGCGGGCATCGACACGGTGCGTAGTTCCATCAACTTCACCCTTGGGGCCCATCAGGAGGCCCTGATCCTGACCGGCTCCGCCCTGTCCGGGACCGGCAATGGCTTGGCCAACCTTCTGATCGGCAATGCGGCAGACAATGCCCTGTCCGGTCTAGGCGGCCATGACACGCTGCGAGGCACAGATGGTCAGGACACGCTATCTGGCGGCAATGGCGACGACCTTTTCATCCTGAACGGCGGCGAGGTGGTTATCGAGCTTGCGGGCCAAGGGCTGGACCGGGTGCAAAGCTCCGCCGATTGCACCCTTGCTACCCATGTCGAGAACCTGCTCCTGACCGGAAGCGCCGACCTGACCGGCACCGGAAACGGGTCTGGGAACGAACTCACGGGAAATGCCGGACGGAACTTGCTCTCCGGTCTGGGCGGCGCGGACCTGCTGGCCGGGGCTGCGGGCGACGACACGCTGTCGAGCGGCTCGGGCAGCGACACGCTGATGGGCGGGGTCGGCAATGACAGCTTGATCGGTGGTCTGGGCGATGACGACTACTTTGTCGACAGCGCCTCAGATGTGGCCGTCGAAAGGATCGGTGGCGGCGAGGACAAAGTGCGAAGTTCTGTCAGTTGGACGCTGCTGGCCAATTTCGAGGGCCTCACCCTGACCGGCAGTGCCGCACTATCGGGCACTGGCAACAGCCAGGACAATGTCCTGACCGGCAATGCTTGGAACAACCTGCTGAGCGGCCTCGGTGGCGACGACACGCTGAACGGCGGCGGCGGGCAGGACACGCTGGCCGGCGGCAAGGGCGACGATCTTTACGTCGTAAACGGCCACGATCTGGTGAGCGAGCTTGTGGGAGAGGGCACCGACCGGGTGCAAAGTTCGGCCAATTTTGCTTTGGGGGCGGATCTTGAGAACCTCACCCTGACTGGCAGCGCGGCACTTTCGGGCAGGGGCAACGGGCTCGACAATGTCCTGACCGGCAATGCCGGAAACAACCTGCTCGACGGGCTTGCGGGCAGCGACACGATGGCAGGCGGCGGCGGCAACGATCTTTATGTGGTCGGCACTGCGGGCGATATCGTGACAGAGTTCGCAGATGGAGGAACGGACACGGTTCGCAGCGCAATCGATTTCACACTTGGCGACAATGTGGAGAATCTGACCCTGACGGGAACCGCCTCGATCGATGCGACGGGGAATGCGCTGGACAACTATCTCACGGGAAACGCGGGCGACAACGTTCTCGACGGCGCTTACGGCTTTGACACGCTGCAGGGTGGGGCCGGAAATGACAATTACATGACGGACGGCAACGACCGTATCATGCCCGAACAGCTTCACGGTGGGACAGACACGATCACGTCCTCTGGCAACGTCAACCTGCAGGACTACTTCGAAATCATTCGCCTGACGGGAACAGGCAACACCTCCGCGCATGGGAACAATCAGTCCAACACCATCTTTGGGAATTCAGGCAATAACTACCTCATGGGAGGTGAAATGCCCGGCGGGTCCAACGGCGACGACTCGATCTACGGTGGCGAGGGCAACGACTCGATCTTTGCTGGTGGTGGCGATGACATCCTCAGGGGCGGCGATGGGAACGATGCGATCTATGCCGACGACGGCAACGATATCGGTTATGGCGGGGATGGCGACGATTTCCTGAAGACCGATTACGGAGGGGATACGCTTTATGGCGGTGCGGGGAACGATTTCCTGCAATTCGGCAACCCCAATGGCAACGAACTTCTGTCCGGCGGTGATGGCAACGACCGCCTTGTGTCGGGCTTGGGTTCAACGGCAACCCTGGATGGTGGGCTTGGCACCGACATGGTCGTTGGTCGGCTGGATGGGCTGACGCTGATCAGTGTCGAGGTCTGGCAGCCCGCCGAATACCATGACCTTCCGTTCAACGCTTCAGTTGCACAGTTGAACGGCTTCGAGCGGATCAAAGGGGGCAAGTCGGTCGGCTTCACCCTGACCGATTCCGGCGTGGTGGATCTGTCCGACAAGGTTGGCGCGACGAATCTGACGATCCGCACGTCGGGCGACGGCAACGAGGTCACGCTTGGGCGGGGCGACGATTTCCTGGTTGCGAATGGCGTGTTCGACACGCTTGCTGGCGGCGCTGGCAACGACCGTTTCATCGTCGGAAACGAGTCCGCTCAGGCAAGCTTGGTGGGGGGTAGCGGGGCTGATACCCTGTTTGTCGACTCCTACTATAATCGTGTCTCGCTGAATGGCGTGACGGTCAGCGGTATCGAGACCTTGGAAGTGAACAGGCCCGTGTCGGGGACACCAGACCAGTTCGAACAGTTCAACACGATCACGAATCCTGGCTGGCACCCCGTCTTGACACTGACCGGCGCTGGCACAGCCGACTTGGCAAGCGAGCTTGGGAGCGCGAATACAGAGATCACGGCCTCAGCCTTGGGCAACTCCATCACCACTGGCGGCGGCGCGGACACGCTTCTGGGGGCGGAAGGCAATGACACGCTGGACGGCGGGGTGGGCGACGATACCCTGACAGGCGGGGCCGGGCAGGACAGCTTCGCATTTGATCTGTCGCAGGCGGGGTCTGGCATCGATTGGGTGCTGGATTTCAGCGTGGCCGACGATGTGATCCAACTGGCGGGCGCGGGCCTTGCTGCAGGCGCGCTGGACGCCTCTGCTTTCCGCAACAACACGACCGGCCACGCGGGCGATGCATCGGACCGCATCATCTACAACCGAACGACCGGAACGCTGACATTCGACCCGGACGGATCCGGCCCAGAAGCCGGAACCATCTTCGCCATCCTGCCGCCGGGTCTGGCGCTGGCGGCGGATGGTTTCTGGATCGAGTGAAAAGGACCGGACCTCCACCTTCAAGGCATGAATAAGGGGCGTATGATGGCAAATTCAGCAGATCCGAGCCCAGTCCCCACGATGGGCAATAACGTCTTCGTCGGGACATCGGCCAGCGATGTCCTGTCGGGCTTCGACGGCAATGACAGCCTGTCCGGAGGCGATGGCAATGACCTGTTCCAGGAGGGTCTATACACTTGGAAGGCTTCTAAAGGTCACTTTGTCGCGGGGCAGAGTTATGACATGGGGCGTGGCAACGATACATTCGACGGAGGCACGGGCTATGATCTGCTATCGGTCAGTGGAACCGGAGCCGCCGCCGTGCTGGACTTGGCCGCCGGGACATTGACTCGCGGCACGCAGCAGGACCATTTCCTGAATGTCGAGCTTTTCGAACTCGGCACCGGCAGCGATCTTGTCAGTGGTGCGGCGAACACGGTTTACATCGACACCGGCGCGGGCAATGACACGATCACTGCCTTCTTTTCCCATTCGACTCTGGTCGGAGGCGCGGGCAGCGATGTTCTGGACCTGCGGGCCGAGACGCGGGTCCTGACCATCGCGCTGGACGGCAGCACCTCGTCGCTCGGCACCGAAGTCACTGGCTTTGAAACCGTTCTGGGTGCGACCCGGCGCGCGACCACCTTCATCGGCGGAGCGGGGGCCGAACTACTTGTCGGCGGCGACATGGCCGACACCCTTACGGGCGGCGGAGGCAATGACACGATGCGGGGCGCAAATGGCCGCGACATCATCTTTGCAGACGAGGGAAACGACCTTGTCTATGGCGGCAACGGCGCCGACACAGTGACCTCGGCCAATGGTGTCCTGACGACGCATCTGGGCGCGGGTGATGACAGCGTCACCGGAGAGCGGGGCAAGGTTATCGCCTTCATGGAGGCCGGGAACGACCATGCCTTCATCGCTGACGGAACCGTCTGGGGCGGCGAGGGCAACGATACTCTGACTGCCGATTACATCACCTTTCAGGGCGGTTATTACGGCGGCGGCGCGGTGGCGCTGCACGGCCAGGATGGCGCGGATGTCCTGCAAGTCAATGGCCCGGACCGCGCGACGCTGGATGGAGGCGCCGACAATGACACGCTCGTCATCGCCAACACCCATGTCAAGTTGACCGCGTTTCTGAGCGGGGGCGCGGGCGACGACCGTTTCGAAATCCTCAGCGGTGGTGGGCATGCCGTCCTGAACGGCGGCGATGGCAACGACACCTTCGTCGTGAGCGGCAGCTACATGGGCCTGAAGATCAACGGCGGCGACGGCGTTTCGCAGTTGGAGGCGCAGTCCGGTCGCGGATTTGCGCTCGATTTCCAGGGCGGCGCCGAGGCTGACACCATCCATGTGACCGCGGCCGTCGGCGGCAGCGTGGCCTCGATCAATGCCAGCCTATTGGACGGCAATGACATCATGTCGGCAGAGACCGGGGCGGCGATCGGCGGCACGATCGACGGGGGCGCGGGGAATGACAACCTCTCAGGCTTTACCGGCGGGTCCCTGTCCGGTGGTGAGGGCGATGACCTCCTCGCGGGCTTCCACCTCGACAATACCGAGGATGCCGGCCACATCTTCGGCGGTGCCGGCAATGACAGGATCGAGTTCCTCGGCGTGGTGGGGATCGACGGCGGCGATGGGGACGACCTTATCGTCGCAAGCCAGAACACCATGTATTACGGCGGTTTCGTCTACAGCGATACCGGCGACATCTATGGCGGTGTCGGCAATGACACGGTAGAAATCGGCGAAGGCTCCTTTGCGATCTACACAGCCGACGTGACGCCGACCCTGACATTGTCGCGCGACGTGATCGGGGTGGAGACCATCCTCTTCACCGGCGGAACTCTAAATTTGGACGACTTCATTGGCCTGGATCTGACCCTTGGCGGCGGCGATGACAGACTGTTCGGGCACGTTGCTGGCCATGTCTACCATCTGGGTCGCGGCGCCGACCACGGCAACGGTATCGGCGCCTGCACGATCTATGGCGACGACGGTAACGACTGGCTGGAATGCGGCGGCCCGGGCCAGGTCTTTTACGGCGGCGCGGGGGCCGACATCGTCATCGTGCACAACCTTGCCTCCGGTTATGGCGGCGCGGGGGATGACATCGTGGAAACCGGGCTGGAGCCATCGGTCGGCATGACGCTTGACGGCGGCGGGGGCAACGACTGGCTGAACATCTATTACGGCCTCGGGCTGGTCGTGCGCGGTGGCGACGGCAATGACTGGGCGCGCATCGGCTACAGTGTCACCGGATCGGTCAATCTCGGTGCTGGTGCGGACACCGCCGACCTGCGCGACGCCCAGTCTGTCGATGTAACTCTCAGGGTCGGCGCAGGCTCCGACACGATCTTGGCCGGCGCCTCATCCGCCGACACGGTCTTGGTCAGGGATTTCGACCCGGGCCAGGATTTCCTGCAGCTGGAAGGCGTCACGCGCCTTACGGATATCGACACTGTGACCCAGACCGAGGCGGGCGTGACTTTGGTGGAGGGCGCACTGACGCTTGAGCTGCTCGACGTGGCGAAGGCTCAGTTGACCGACGCCGTCTTCCTCGACTATCTGGTCTGAGGCGCGCACTGGCTCCTGCCCATTGGCCCTCCGGGGCGATGGTATCGGTTGACGGATCGCTTCGGGGGCTTGCGCGGACAATATGGACCTGCGCCGATTCTGATCCGGTCAGGAGTTCAAGTTAAGTGGCCTTGCTTTCGAGGGCCACGAGTCTTTTCCAGCCGAGGGCTGAGTGTCGGCGTCGCGGATTCTGGAAGCCGTTGATGTATTCGAAGAGGGCGACTTCGACCTCTCGGCGGGTCCGCCGTTTTCTGCGCCAGACCAGTTCGGCTTCGAGGGAGTTGCAGCGGCTCTCGACAGCAGATTTGTCGTAGCAGTTTCCCTTTTCCCCTCATTAACTCCGTCAGCCCATGTTTACGCAGGATTTTCTGGTAGTCGTGCAAACAGTATTGGGCGGTTTCAACCGGTCGTCGCAACACCTAACGTTTGCCCTTTTTTCAGCATCTCGTCCATAGCCTCAGCCGGTGTCTTCCAGCCGAGAGTTCTTCGTGGCCTGCCGTTTAGTGCTTCGGCAACGGCTTCGAGATCACCTGCACCGTGCTTGCTGAGAGATCATGTCCCAGGGCGTGGTGTAGGTTGTGGCTGAGGTGGTCACCGGCGTTTTCCGGGTAGGGTCTGGTTGCTTACGCCAACCCAGAACCGAAGGGACCACCGATGACCGACGAGATGATGAACTTGCGGGCGCTTGTTGAGAAGACGCCTGATGCCGACCTTTTGCGCGAGATGATCGGTTTCGCGGCCGAACGCCGGGAAATCCAGTCGCTACCAGCATGCGGCGCGACACCTGGCCGAATGTGATGCACTGGCCAGCCAGATCGAGGACTTCGGGACGGTCGAACCTCATGCGAGCTATGTCGGCCGCTTGCGCCGCGATCATGGCCGGAAGTCGG
>CAMBWO010000174.1 GCA_945871285.1 Pseudorhodobacter antarcticus
CCTTTCCCAGTCGGGAAAGGCGAACTGCCCATCCTACAAGGCGGGCTCGCGGGGAGGTTTGGTCAACCAATCGTTAACCCTTTTGCGCCAAATCTAGCGAATGACCCAATATCGCCGATTCCTGCTCCCCGGAGCGACCCATTATTTCACCGTCCGGCTGGAACAGCGCGGGGCGACCACGCTGACCGATCATATCGGCGCCCTGCGCTATGCCTATGCCAAGGCGGTGCAGGAGTTTCCGGTGACCTGTCATGCGATGGTCGTGTTGCCCGACCACCTGCATGCCGTCTGGACCGAACCTGAGGGCGAGGTCTGGTATTCCGAACGCTGGCGCCGGATCAAGGCCCGGTTCACCCATGCAGTGGCCGAACCTGGCCCGCAACGCCCCAGCATCACCGCCAAGCGCGAGCGCGGACTTTGGCAGCGCAGGTTTTATGAACATATGATCCGGACCGAGGACGAATTTCGCCGCGCCATGGAGCATTGCCGATTGAACCCGGTGCGTCATGGCCTGGTGACCGACCCGGACCTGTGGCCCTATTCCAGCTTTGCCAAGGCGCGGCTGGGCCATCAGTCTGCTGCGTGACTTGTAGGATGGGCAGTTCGCCTTTTCGCAGGGCGGAAAGGCGGTTTGCCCATCTTGGTTGGCATTTTTCAAGAGCTTCATTGATTGGCAATATAATTGCCTGCATGATGCAATTATGGGCGATTTGCGAAACACATCCTGCCGGCTTGCGTTCTGCTTGGTCGCGTGCGCTCAGGCACAGCCGATTGCGGCCCAAACTCCGCCCGATCCGATACCGCTGATGGCCGCCTGCACCGGACGCCTGTCCGCCGTCATGGAGTTTCAGTGGCTGGTTCAAGACGCCGGATCAGACCAGACACGGACCCGGCGGGATGCCGTGGCAGAGCTTTTAACGGCCGCTACGCCCGCGGGTGCCGAGACTCACGCCATGGCGCTGCGGGTCGAGGCCAAGCAGGCCGTCGCGCGCTTGCTGCACCGGGCGCGCTTTGGCATCAGGGGTCCTGCGGCGGATTGGGCAGCAAAAAGGGCGGCGCGGTTGGTGGCCGAATGCGCCGCCCTGATGATCAGTTGACGCAGGTCAGGCCTTGCGGGCGGCCATCGTGGCATTGGCCCACCAGACCACATCATCCAGCGTCGCCTTGGCCGAGGCCATCAGACCGGCTTCGATGTCGGAGATCTTGCCCGAACCGCCCATGCCGGGATGCACGCGGAAAAAGTCGCCGCCGCCGATGTGCACCGCGTTGCGGACCGGGACCATCTGCAATTCCACCGCGATCGTGCGCAGGTGTTGCAGCGCGCTGGTGCCGCCCATCGAGCCATAGGCAATCGCCGCCGCCGGCTTGTGCGCCCATTCGACATAGGCCTGGTCCAGCGCGTTCTTCAAGGCACCGGTCAACGAACGGTTATACTCGGCCACCACGAAGATATAGCCATCAAACTCGGCCAGTTTCTGCTGCCATTTCACGGCATTGGCGTCTTGCGTCGGCATCCATGCGTTCGAGGCCATCTCGGCAAAGAACGGCAGGTCATAGTCGCGCAGGTCAACCAGTTCGACATCCATGTCGGTGCGGGCTTGCGCCTGGGCCAGCATCCACTGCGCCGGCAGGTCGGCAAAACGGGTGGCGCGGGTCGATCCGATGATGAGGGCGATTTTCGGTTTGGTCATGGTCTTGTCCAGTCTGATCAGGGGGAATGTGATGCGACACAGATGCGCCGTTTTGACGCTCTGCACAATTCCGCAGGGAAGCGCGTGGTCTGTGCGCCATTGCACCGCCAACAAGGTTGCAGCTTTTTGGCCGCCGGGACTTGCCCAAGATCAGCACCAGTGATTTATCTGGTGTATGAGCAAGCCAACCGACAACCCCGCTGATCCCTTCAAGAAAGCCCTGGCCGAGGCGACCCGGACCATGGCGGATGATCCTGACATGACGGTGACCTATTCGGTCGACCCGTCGGGCATGAACAAGGAGGGCGTGCGCCTGCCGCAGGTCTCGCGCCGCATGACGCGGGACGAGGTGATGCTGGCACGCGGCACGGCGGATGCCTTTGCGCTGAAGCGCAAATACCACAACGACAAGGTGGCCGCGAAATATGCGCCGACGGGGGCACTGGCGCGCGAGATCTTTGACGCGATGGAAACGGCCCGCTGCGAGGCTGTCGGCGCCCGCGCCATGCCCGGCACCGCCACCAACATCGACGCCAAGATCGCCCATGAGGCCGACCGCAAGGGCTATGCCCAGATCACCGATTCCGCCCAGGCCCCCCTGCCCGTCGCGGCGGGTTATCTGGTGCGCCATCTGGCGACCGGTCGCCCGCTGCCCAAGGCCGCCGCCAATGTGATGGAGCTGTGGCGCGGTTTCATCGAGGAGCAGGCGGCGGGAACGCTGGGCAATCTGGACCATGTGCTGGAGGATCAATCGGCCTTTGCCCGTTTGGCGCGGCAGATGATTTCGGATCTGGGCTATGGCGACCAGTTGGGCGATGACCCAGACCGCGGTGACGAGGATCAGACCGGCGAGGATGATCCGGACGACGACAACCCCGAAGAACAAGGCGCCGACGAGGCCGAATCCGAGGAATCGGAAGCGAGCCCCGAGCAGAGCCAGGAGGACCAGCAGGACGAAAGTCAGGCGCAGGTCACGATGGAAGACAGCGCCGATATGGAAACCGGCGACGAGGCGGAACTGCCCGAGGGCGAGGCGCCGCTGGAGCCGCCACCCCCTGCCCCCTATTCCGACGCCGACCCGAACTATGCCGTCTATACCACGGATTTTGATGAGGAAATCAAGGCAGAGGACCTGGCCGAGCCTGCCGAGTTGGAACGCCTGCGCGCCTATCTGGACCAGCAGCTGGAACCCTTGAAAGGCGCTGTCTCACGTCTGGCCAACAAGTTGCAGCGCCGGTTGCAGGCCCAGCAGAACCGGTCCTGGCTGTTTGATCTGGAGGAGGGCACGCTGGATGCGGGCCGCCTTGCGCGGGTCGTGGCGAACCCGACGACTCCGCTGAGTTTCAAGCAGGAGAAGGACACCGAGTTCCGCGACACCTGCGTGACGCTCCTGTTGGACAATTCGGGCTCGATGCGCGGTCGCCCGATCTCGATTGCTGCGATCTGCGCGGACGTTCTGGCGCGCACGTTGGAGCGGTGTTCGGTCAAGGTGGAAATCCTGGGCTTTACCACCCGCGCCTGGAAGGGCGGACAATCGCGTGAGCGGTGGCTGGCTGCGGGCCGCCCGCAGGGGCCTGGGCGGCTGAACGATTTGCGGCACATCATCTATAAATCCGCGGATACGCCGTGGCGGCGGGTCCGGCCCAACCTGGGGCTGATGATGAAAGAGGGCCTCTTGAAGGAGAACATCGACGGCGAGGCGCTGGAATGGGCGCATCGGCGGCTGAATGCGCGGCCCGAGGCGCGGAAGATCCTGATGGTGATTTCGGATGGCGCGCCGGTCGATGACAGCAGCCTGTCGGTCAACCCCGCGAATTTCCTGGAAAAACACCTGCGCGACGTGATTGCCATGGTGGAAAAACGCCGGGCGGTCGAGTTGATTGCCATCGGCATCGGCCATGACGTGACGCGCTATTACCAGCGGGCGGTCACGATCACCGATGTCGAGCAGTTGGCGGGTGCAATGACCGAACAACTGGCGGGGCTGTTCGAGAGCGACCCCAAAAAGCGGGCACGTGCCATGAACGGGCGGCGGGTGGCGTGAGCCCCCGGGGGTTTCACACCCCAGAGACTCATTGGTTCGAAGAACCAATGAGTCCTCCCCCGTGGGATATTTGTGCCAATATGAAATGGGAGGGGCGGCATGTTTCAGACGTTTGATTCTGTGGCCTCGCCTGCGCAGGGGCCGGGGCGTTTGGCGGCATTGCGGGCGGTTTTGCAGGCCGAGGGGTTGGCCGGGTTCATCGTGCCACGGGCCGATGCGCATCAGGGCGAGTATGTCGCCGAGCGGGATGAGCGGTTGCAGTGGCTGACCGGGTTCACCGGGTCGGCGGGGTTTTGTGTGGTGCTGCCGGATGTGGCGGGGGTGTTCATCGACGGGCGGTACCGGACGCAGGTCAAGGGGCAGGTCGATCTGGCGCATTTCACCCCGGTGCCTTGGCCGGATGTGTTGCCCGGGCTGTGGATTGTTGCGCATCTGGCGGGGGGGGTGGTTGGCTATGACCCGTGGTTGCACACGGCGGAGGAGATTGAGAAGCTTGAGAAATCGGTTGAGGGTCGCGGTGTAAGTCTGCGTCCTGTCAGGAATTTTGTGGATGCGGTCTGGCCGGATCAACCGGGGCCGGCGATGGGGCGGTCCTTTGTCCATCCGGATGCCGTGGCGGGGGAAAGCTCGGCCGCCAAGCGGGCGCGGTTGGCGGAGATGCTGGTTCAGGCGGGCCAGGCGGCGGCGGTGATCACGCTGCCGGACTCGCTTTGCTGGCTGCTGAACATTCGCGGGTCGGATGTGCCGCGCAACCCGGTGGTGCAGGGCTTTGCTGTGCTGCATCAGGATGGACGGGTGGATGTCTTTGCGGAAGGGGCCAAATTCGGACCGGAGGTTTTGGCGCATATGGGGCCGGAGGTGAATTTGCATCCGGTGGAGGGCTTTGTGCCCGCCCTTAGGGTGATCAAGGGTAAGGTGCGGATTGACCGGGGGTCGACGCCTATCCTGCTGGCGCAGGAGCTGGCGGGCGGGGAGGTGGTTTGGGGCGATGATCTGTGTCGTCTGCCCAAGGCGCTGAAGAATGCGGCCGAGATTGAGGGGATGCGGGTCGCCCATCTGCGCGATGGGGCGGCGATGGTGGAGTTTCTGGCCTGGTTGGACGGGGTTCTGCCGCAGGGGGGGCTGAGCGAGATTGATGTGGTGCGGGCGTTGGAAGGGTTCCGGCGGGCGACGAATGCGCTGCATGATATTTCGTTCGACACGATCTCGGGCGCCGGGCCGAACGGGGCGATCATGCATTACCGGGTGACGGAGGAGAGCAACCAGGGTGTCGGGACGGACACGCTGTTGCTGGTGGATTCGGGGGCGCAGTATCTGGATGGGACGACGGATATTACCCGCACGGTGGCGGTGGGGGATCCGGGGGATCTGGCGCGGGCGTGTTTCACGCGGGTGTTGCAGGGGATGATTGCGATCAGTCGGGCGCGGTGGCCGCGGGGGTTGGCGGGGCGGGATCTGGATGGGTTGGCAAGGTATCCGTTGTGGCTGGCCGGGATGGATTTCAACCATGGCACGGGGCATGGGGTTGGGGCGTTTCTGTCGGTGCATGAGGGGCCGCAGAGGTTGAGCCGGCTGTCGGAGGTGCCGTTGCAGCCGGGTATGATTCTGTCGAATGAGCCCGGGTATTACCGGGAGGGGGAGTGGGGGATAAGGATCGAGAACCTGATTGTGGTTGAGAAGGCCCCTCGGTTGGAGGGGGGGGATGATCGGGATCAGTTGGGGTTCGAGACGCTGACCTGGGTGCCGCTGGACCGTCGTTTGATCGTGGTGGAGATGCTGGCGCCGGGGGAGAGGGCTTGGATTGATGCCTATCATGGGCGGGTTTTTGAGTTGATGGAGGGGCGGGTTTCGGAGGCCGCGCGGGTGTGGCTGGAGGGGGCTTGCAGGCCGCTGTGAAAGTGTCCACGCGTGGACATTTTGGAAAACCTTTTCAAGTCCACGGCTTGCCAACTTCCATTAACCAGATGGAAAGGTTTGGCGCTGGGGGTTTTCACCCTATATCCCCCTCAAGCCCCAAGGAGGACCGCATGGCCAATCATATTGAAATCACCCCTGCCGCAGGGCGTTACCGCATCCGTTTGGGCGCTGTGGTGATCGGCGAGACGGAGCGGGCGCTGCATTTGGCCGAGGGCGGGCGGGGGGCGGTGGTTTATGTGCCGCGGGCCGACATGCGGATGGAGGTGTTGACGCCTACGACGCGCCGCACAAGTTGTCCGTGGAAGGGCGAGGCCAGTTATTTCTCGGTGGGGGAGGCCGCGAATGTGGTGTGGTCTTATGAGACGCCCAAGGCCGGGGCGGAGGGGATTGCGGGGTGTTTGGCGTTTTATCCGGCGGTGACAGTGGAGCGGGTTTGAGGGCGGATGGGTTGCAGACTGCGCTTGGCGGCGTCGCAGGGTGTTGCTGTGCCCCATGGTTCTGCGGCGTTGGCGGGTTCTCTGGCAGGGTGCTGGAGAAATCGGCCTTGGTCTGATTTGAGGAACATGAGTCACTCTCCTCAGGGGTTTGGCGGGGTTACGGTGCGTGGTGCGGACGACGCGAGTGGGTCGCTTTTCAACTAAGTTGATCTGGAGGGGCAATCCGTAGGCTCCACATTGGAGCAGATGTCCTGAGCCAGGGCCCCCGGTGCGCTGAAGCGCACCCTACGGCGGGAGTGGGAGGGTCGGGTGAGATTGCGGCCGGATGGGGTCTGGGAGGGTGGTGCGTGAGATCACGCACCCTACCCCTACCCCGCTGTTTGCCTGATCCGTTCCACCATTGCCCGCAGGCCGTTGGAGCGTTGGGAGGAGAGGTGGTCGTTCAGGCCCAGGCGGGCCAGTTCGGCGGGGGCGTCGACGGCGCGGACCTGTTCCAGGGTCAGACCGGAGTAGAGGTTGTGCAGGATGGCGATCAGGCCGCGGACGATCATGGCGTCGCTGTCGCCCTGGAAATCGAAGCGGCCCTGTTCCACGAGGGGGCGGAGCCAGACCTGGGAGGCGCAGCCCTGGACCTTGAGGGCGGGGACCTTGAAGGCGTCGTCGAGGGGGGGCATGGCGCGGCCCAGCTCGATGACGTGGCGGTAGCGGTCTTCCCAGTCATCGAGGAATTCAAAGGTGTCGGCGAGGTCTTCGAAGTTTTGGGTGGCCATGGGTGTCTCCTGTAGCGGACAGGTAATCCTGCGGTGGGGGTTCGTCCAGTGCCGTTCATGGGGCAAAGCGGGTCTTGGTCTTTTCAAATGGCGCGGCATGGGCTAGCCAAGGGGGATAGATTTGGGGTGAGCCTGCGATGAGAGTGCCGATCCTTGCCGTTCTGATTTTGGCGATGGCCCTGCCCGGCTGTGCGCGGCTGCGCGAGTCGCGCATCAACCCGCTGAACTGGTTTGGGCCGGGGCGCGAGGCGGTGGTGACGGACCTGTATGTCCGGCCCGAGGACCCGCGCGCGCTGGTGGCGCAGGTGACGCTGTTGAAGGTGGAGCCCTATCCAGGCGGCGCGATTGTGCGGGCGACGGGCGTGCCGCCGACGCAGGGCTATTGGGAGGCCGAGTTGGTGGCCCAGCCTTTGGATGAGAGCGGGCAGCTGGTGTATGAATTCCGGGTGTTTCCGCCACGGGTAGCCATGGCGGCGGGCACGCCCACTTCGCGGCAGATCACGGTTGCGGCGGCGATCAGCACCATCGCGTTGCAGGGGGTTGGCACGATTGTGGTGCAGGGTGCCAGCAACGCGCTGTCGTCGCGCCGCTGACAGGGCCTTGGGGCGCGGCTTGCTAAAGCCGCACCACCCGCACTTCGTTGCCCTTGGCGGACAGGGCAATCTCGCCCCGGCACAGACGCTGGGCGTCATCGCCGAAGGCCTCGGCCCGCCAGCCGGTCAGGGCCTCGACGTCGCGCTCACCCGCCGCGATGGCATCCAGATCGGCGGAGGAGGCAATGAGTTTCGGGGCGACGCCCAGGCTTTCGGATTTGGCCTTGAGCAGGACGCGCAGGAGGTCGGCGAGGGCCGGGTTGACCTGAAGCTGTTCGCGGCTGAGGTCGGGTTTGGGCATATCCTCGGGCTTGGTGTCCATGCCGGCCTGAATGGCGGCGAGGATGCCGTCGGCGATCTCGGTCTTGCGGCCTTCGCGCAGGAGCAGGCGGGAGCGGCCCAGTTCTTCAACCGTGGTGGGACGGGTGGAGGCCAGTTCCAGCAGGGCGTCGTCCTTCATTACGCGGCTGCGAGGGACGTTGTTGGTCTGGCAATAGGCCTCGCGGAAGCGGGCGAGTTCCTTGACCACGGCCAGAAAACGGCCCGAGGTGGTGCGGGTTTTCACGCGCAGCCAGGCCTCCTCCGGGGTGGTGGTGTAGGTGGCGGGGTCGAGCATGATGGCCAGCTCTTCCTCGACCCAGACCTGACGGCCGGTCTTCACCAGCTGGGCGGCGAGGAATTCGTAGATCACCCGCAGGTGGGTGACATCGGCCAGGGCATAGTCCATCTGGGGTTTGGTGAGCGGACGGCGCGACCAGTCAGTAAAGCGCGAGGTCTTGTCCAGATCGGCCTTGGCGATTTTCTTGACCAGGGTTTCATAGCCCGCCTGTTCGCCAAAGCCGCAGACCATGGCGGCGATCTGGGTGTCAAACAGCGGTTCGGGGAAGACGTGGCCCTCGACAAAGAAGATTTCCAGGTCCTGGCGGGCGGCGTGGAACACCTTGACCGTCGCCTTGTGGCGGAACAGGTCATAAAGCGGTTCCATCGACATGGCGGTGCCCTCGATCGGGTCGATCAGGACGGCGTCGCCGTCTTTGCCGGGCAGGGCGGCCTGAATCAGGCAGAGTTTGGACCAATAGGTGCGTTCGCGCAAAAATTCGGTGTCGAGGGTGACATAGGGTTCGTTCTTGGCGGCGGTGCAGAAGGCGGCAAGGTCTTCGGTGGTGGTAATCACACGCATGGGGCGACTTTCACAAAGGACGGGGGCATCCCGCCTGATCGGCTATAGGGGGCGGGGGGCGAAAATGAAACCCCTGTTTTTATTGGCAGACCGGTTCGGCAAGGCCAGGTTTCTTGGAAGAACTTTGCAGGGATTTCGAGACCCCTTGGCGGTCAGGTCCGTTCCGCGAAATGGCGCAGGATGGCGGGGTAGAGCCGGTGTTCTTGCACCAGCACGCGGGCGGCCAGGGTGTCCGCTGTGTCGCCAGGCAGGATGGGCACGCGGGTTTGACCGAGGATCGGCCCTGCGTCTAGGTCTGCGGTCACCTCGTGCACGGTGCAGCCGGCTGCGGTATCGCCGGCCTCAAGCGCGCGCTTGTGGGTGTGCAGGCCGGGGTATTTCGGCAGAAGCGAGGGGTGGATGTTCAGCATCCGGCCGGCGTAGTGCTGGACAAAGGCCGGGGTGACGATGCGCATGAAACCGGCCAGAGCGAGGATATCGGGGCGGGCAGCGTCGAGCGTGGCGATCAGGTCGGCCTCGAACGCGGCGCGGTCGCGGCCACGGTGATCGACGGTGGCGGTGGGGATACCAAGGGCGACGGCGCGGTCCAGCCCCCCTGCCCCCGGCACGTTGGACAGCACCAGAACCGGGCGGGCGGGATAATCGCCGGTCATGGCGCGGACCAGCGCCACCATGTTGGAGCCACCCCCGGAGAGGAGGATGGCAAC
>CAMBWO010000175.1 GCA_945871285.1 Pseudorhodobacter antarcticus
ACCTCGATGAACCATGGCTTTACCGTTGACAGCCAAACCCTGCCCCCCGGCGTCCGCGAAACCCATGTCTCGCTGTTTGACGGCTCCAACTGCGGCATCGCGGTGACGGGCAAGCCGATCTTTTCGGTGCAATACCACCCCGAGGCCTCGCCCGGCCCGCAAGACAGCTACTATCTGTTCGAACGCTTTGCCGCCGCCATGCGGGGCCGCCGCGCCGCCTGACAAACGGCCCGGCCAAAGCTATCCACTAAAAATCAACAACCCGACGCAGTTCATTAAGCTTGCCTTAACTTCTTGGGCCCCAAGCTGTCCGGGTCGCGCGCATCAGGCGGGCGGCCCGGGGATAGAATGTCGCTCATCTCGCTGCGCAGTTTTCAGGCCCGCGATCCTGCCTTTCAGGCCGGGCTTCCCAACACCGCCCCGCCCGCCGCAGCGCCCGACGGCGATCAGGCCCTGGCGATGGCGCTGTTGCGCGACGGCGTGGTGTCGCCCCATCACATCCTTCAGGCGCTCAGCGCGGGCGGGCGCCTTGTCGATCAACTGCTGGCCGGTCGCCATGTGGCGCCCGACCAGCTTTATGCCGCCCTGCACCGCCAGACCGGCGTGGGTCTGGCCGATCTGCGCAGCCTTCCCCCCGACCCGCGGCTGATTGACCGGCTGGGGGCCGGGTTCTGTCTTGCCAACCTGATCCTGCCGTGGCGCGACAGTGGCGGCATCACCATCATCGCCACCGCCCATGTCGAGGCGTTTCAGCAGCATTACGCCACCCTGATCGCCGCCTTCGGCCCCATCGCCCATGCCCTTGCCCCGCCCGACCGCATCGAACAGGCCCTGCTGCGCGCCCGTGGGCCGCACCTGGCCCGTGCCGCCGAAACCCTGCTGCCCCTTGGCGAAAGCTGCCGCGCCTTTGCCAAGGCGGGGCTTGGCACCTGGGTCACGCTGGGCCTGATCACCGCCCTGGCCCTTGCCACCTTCCAATGGACGGCTACCGCCCTGATCCTGTGGTCCGCCCTGACCCTGGCCTTCACCGCTGCGATGAAACTGGGCGCGCTGGTCCAGACCCTGCGCCCGTCCCCCCCGGAACCGGCCAACCCCGCCATCATCGCCCGCCTGCCGACCGTGTCCATCATGGTGGCGCTGTACAAGGAAAGCGACATCGCCGCCCGCCTCGTCCGCCGCCTCGGCCGTCTGGACTACCCGCGCGAGTTGCTCGATATCCTTCTGGTGGTCGAGGAGGATGACAAGCAAACCCGCACCGCCCTGGCCCGCGCTGACCTGCCGCCCTGGATGCGCGTCGTCGTCGCCCCCCGTGGCCGGGTCAAGACCAAGCCCCGCGCCCTGAACTTTGCCCTGACCCAGTGCCGCGGCTCCATCGTCGGGGTCTATGACGCCGAGGATGCCCCCGAACCCGACCAGATCCGCAAGGTCGTCACCCGCTTTCACCAGCGCGGCCCCCAGGTCGCCTGCCTGCAAGGGGTGCTCGATTTCTACAACCCCACCCGCAACTGGCTGTCGCGCTGCTTCACCATCGAATATGCCAGCTGGTTCCGCGTCGTCCTGCCCGGCCTGCAACGCCTCGGGCTCCCCCTGCCCCTCGGCGGCACCACCCTGTTCTTCCGCCGCGAGGTGTTGGAACAACTCGGCGGCTGGGACGCGCACAATGTGACCGAGGATGCCGATCTGGGGATGCGCCTCGTCCGCCACGGCTACCGCACCGAGGTGATCGCGACGACGACCTATGAGGAGGCGAACTGCCTTGCCCTGCCGTGGGTCAAACAACGCTCGCGCTGGGTCAAGGGCTATATGATGACCTACCTGACCCATATGCGCGACCCCGCGCTGCTGTGGCGTCAACTGGGCCCCCGGGCCTTTCTGGGCTTTCAAATCCTGTTCCTGGGCTCGCTGTCACAGGCGCTGCTGTTGCCGCTGATGTGGTCGATGATGACGCTGCACCTGGGCCTCGGCCACCCCGTCGCAGGCCTGCTCAGCCAAACCGTCATCATGACCATCGCCACCCTGTTCGTCCTGTCCGAGGTGTTGAACATCACCCTAGGCATCGTCGGCCTGCACCGCTCCGGGCAAAAGCTGTCCTGGCTCTGGGTGCCCACGCTGGCGTTCTATTTCCCCATGCAGGCCCTCGCCGCCTACAAGGCGTTTTGGGAGCTGCTGCGCTGCCCGTTTTATTGGGACAAGACCAGCCACGGCACCCTGTCGCACGCCCAAGGCTGACCGTCAGCGCACGCGCACCTCACCCGCATCAATCCGCAGCCTCGTCTCATAGGCCTTGGAGATATGGGTTTTCAGCGCCAGATAGGCCGCATCACCGTCCCGCGCCTCGATTGCCGCCACGATCCGCTCATGCTCGGTCAGGGCCGGGCCATCCCGCCCCTCCGCCGCAAAAGAGGTCGTCGCCATCAACGCCATCGACCGGCGCACCAGATCCAGTTGCTGCACCAGAAACCGGTTGTGCGAGGCCAAATGGATCTGCTTGTGAAACCGCTTGTTGGCCTGGCTCAGCAGGCGCGGGTCCCCCCCCAGCAACGCCCGGTCCTCCATGACCATCGTGCGCAGCACCCGCACCTCCTCCTCGGTCGCATGACGCGCCGCCAGCCGCGCCGCCAGCCCCTCCAACTCGGTCCGCACGGCGTACAGTTCCGCCAACTGGTTGTGATCCAGACTGGCGACCATCAAACTGCGCCCGTCCCGCGCCAGCATCGACTGCGTCTCCAGCCGCTGCAACGCCTCGCGCACCGGGGTGCGCGACACGCCAAAGCGTTCGGCCAGCTCCGATTCGACCAACCTGTCGCCCGGCTTGAACAGCCCGGCCTCGATCGCCTCAAGGATCAGCGAATAGGCATCTTTAGCCACGTTTTCCCCCGCATTTTTGCCGCAGACTAGCCGCCTGCCCCCGCGCTCACAACCCGCCCGTTGCCGCACCCCGCCAAAGCCGCTAACCAGACGCCATGAAACAGCATTTCGACCATGTCACCACCTGGGTCTTTGACCTCGACAACACGCTTTACCCGCCGCAGTTCCGGCTGTTCGACCAGATCGAGGTGCGGATGACCAACTGGGTCATGCAGGCCCTGAACGTCGGCCGGACCGAGGCGAACCGCCTGCGCCAGCACTATTGGGACAAATACGGCACCACCCTCGCCGGGTTGATGCGCGAACATGGGGTGGACCCCGGCCCCTACCTGACCCATGTCCATGACATCGACTTTACCGTCCTGCCTGCCGACGCCGCCCTGGCGGAGGCCATCGCCAACCTGCCCGGTCGCCGCATCGTCTATACCAATGGCGGGGCGGACTATGCCCGCAACGTGCTGGCCGCCCGCGGGCTGACCGGGCTGTTTGATGCGATCTATGGCATTGAACATGCAGGCTTTCTGCCCAAACCCGAACGTGGCGCCTTTGATGTGGTCTTTGGGCTGGACGGCCTGGACCCCGCCCGCGCCGCGATGTTCGAGGACGACCCCCGCAACCTGCGCGCCCCGCACGACATGGGCCTGCGCACCGTCCATGTGGCGCAAAAACCCACCGCCGCCCGCCACATCCACCACCATACCAGTGACCTGACAGCCTTCCTCGCTCGGCTGGCATGACGGCTGCGACACTTGGCCCCGCTTGCGGCAGGCCCGGCCCGGCTTACGTTTTGACCATCCAACACGAAAGGTCGTCCGATGTCCCACAGCGCCACCCTCAGCCGCCCTGTCGAGGCCGATATCCACATCCTGTGGTATGTCGCGGTCATCGTGCTGACCGCTCTGGTGTTGGCCCTGAAAACCTGGGGGCTGATGGTGCTGACGCTGGCCGCCCTTGCGCTGGTGCCCGTTATGTTCGTCCTGTTGATCATCATGTCGCGCCCCTGACCCCTCGCCTTTCCCGCCGCGGGGGCTAGAATGACGTCAGGAGGCTTCACCATGGACATCGTGATTTCAGGCGGCGGCGTGGCGGGGCTGACGGCGGCTGCGGCCTTTGGCACGGCGGGCTACTCGGTGCTTTGCGTCGACCCCACCCCCCCCGTCACCACCGAGGCGGAGGAGGGCGCCGACCTGCGCACCACCGCCTTTCTGCAACCCTCGATCCCGGTCCTGCAAGCGGCGGGCCTCTGGGCGCGGCTCGAACCCCATGCCGCCCCCCTGCAAATCATGCGCATCATCGACGCCGGCGGGGCCAGCCAGGAACCCCGCCTGATCAAGGATTTCGACGCCGCCGATATATCCGACCAACCCTTTGGCTGGAACCTGCCCAACTGGCTGCTGCGGCGTGAAATGGTCGCCCGTCTGGCCGAATTGCCCAATGTCACCTTCCGCCCCGGCACCGCCACCACCGCCCTGCTGACCCGCACCTCCGAAGCGCGGGTGACGCTGTCCGATGGCAGCACGGCCCAGGCCAAACTGGTGATCGCCGCCGATGGCCGCACTTCGACGATGCGCGAAGCCCTGGGCATCCCCGTCCGCACCTTCCGCTATGGGCAAAAGGCGCTGACCTTTGCCGTGACCCACACGGTGCCGCACCAGAATGTGTCAACCGAGATTCACCGCTCCGGCGGCCCCTTCACCCTCGTCCCCCTGCCCGACCGCGACGGGATGCCCTGTTCGGCCGTGGTCTGGATGGAAACCGGGGCCGAGGTGGCCCGCCTGAACGCCCTGCCCGTGCCCGATTTCGAGGCCGCGATCAACGCCCGCTCTTGCCATATCTTGGGCCCCCTGACCCTCGCCACCCGCCGCCTCGCCTGGCCCATCATCGCGCAACTGGCCGCACGCATGGCGGGCGAACGCGTCGCCCTGATGGCCGAGGCGGCGCATGTGCTGCCGCCCATCGGCGCCCAAGGCCTGAACATGTCGCTCGCCGACCTTGCCGCGCTGCTTGACCTCGCCCAAACCCACGACCTCGGCTCCGCCGCGATGTTGGATGCCTATCACCGCCGCCGCCATCTGGATGTCGAGGCCCGGGTGCTGGGCATCGACCTGCTGAACCGCACCTCGATGCTGGGCGCCCCCCCCTTGCGTGACCTGCGGGCCGGGGCACTGAACGCGCTCTATTCCCTCGGCCCGTTGCGCAAGGCGCTGATGAAGGCGGGCCTTGGCGTCAGGTGAAGAAGCACTTGTAGGATGGGCGATTCGCCCATCTTCCTCACCGTAACCAAGATGGGCGAATCGCCCATCCTACAAGTCACCCTGGCCTTGCCCCCCGCGACCAGGCCGTCAGGCACAGCATTTCCACCGCGATCATCGCCGCCGCATTGGATGTCATCTCGGCATGGTCATAGGGCGGTGACACCTCGACCACATCCATCCCCTTGAAATCCAACCCCTTCATCGCCCTGATGATCGACAGCGCCTGATAAGACGTCAGCCCCCCCGGCACCGGCGTGCCCGTTCCGGGCGCGGTCGCGGGGTCAAGGCAATCAATGTCAAACGTCATATAGGACGGCCCGTCGCCCAACACGCCCTTGATCACCGCCGCCACCTCCTCCGCCGTCATCGCATGCACCCGGTCGGCATGCAGGATCGTCATGCCATGGGTTCGCTCCCCGTGAAAACAGGTGCGGATGCCGACCTGTACCACCCGCTTGGGGTCCAGAATGCCGTCCCGCACCGCATAATAGAACATCGACCCATGGTCGATCCGCCCGCCCGAATCCTCCTCGACATCGCGGTGGGCGTCGAATTGCACCATCCCCATCGGGCCATATTTGGCGGCATAGGCCTTCAGCGTCGGGTAGGTGGTAAAGTGGTCCCCGCCCAGGTTCAGCGTCATCGCGCCCGCCGCCAGAATCCCCGCCACATGCGCCTCGATCATCGCCGGGGTCGCCATCGGCTCACCCCAGTCAAAGGCGCAGTCGCCATAGTCCACACAGGCCAACGTGTCGAACGGGTCAAACCGCCACGGCCAGATCGGCCCCCAGGCATGCTGGGCCGAGGCGGCGCGGATCGCCGCCGGGCCAAACCGCGTGCCCGGCCGGTTCGACACGCTGGTGTCCAGCGGAATACCCGTCACCGCCACATCGACCCCGGTCAGATCGCGGGTATACTTGCGGCGAAAAAAGCTCAGCGCCCCGGCATAGGATGGCTCGATCATCGACCCCTTCAGCACCTCGCGCCGAAAGGCGGCATCCGGCAGCGCCTCGCCCACATCCTTGCCCATTAAAGCACCGCCTCGACCGCCTTTTGCAACCGCGCCACCGTGGCAGGCACATCCGCCAGCTTGTCCAGCCCGAACAGCCCCAGGCGGAAGGTCTTGAACTCCGCCCCCTCACCCACCTGCAACGGCACGCCTGCGGCAATCTGCAACCCTTCGGCGCGGAACTTCGACCCGTTCTGCACGCCCGCGTCCTCGGTGTAGCTGACCACCACCCCCGGCGCCTGGAACCCCTCGGCGGCAACCGACATCACCCCGCGCGAGGCCAGCAGCGCCCGCACAGACCGCCCCAACTTCCATTGCGCCGCCTTGGCCGCCTCGAACCCCATGGCCTTGGTCTCGACCATCGCATCGCGGAACGCCACCATCGCATCGGTCGGCATCGTGGCATGATAGGCGTGTCCGCCCCCCTCATAGGCCGCCATGATACTGCGCCATTTCTTCAGATCCAGCGCGAATGAATTCGACGCCGTCTCGGCCAACCGCGCCTCGGCCCGCGCCGACAGCATCACGACCCCCGCAGCGGGTGAGGCCGACCAGCCCTTTTGCGGTGCCGAAATCAGCACATCCACCCCCGTCGCCGCCATATCGACCCAGATGCAGCCTGACGCGATGCAATCGAGCACCATCAACGCCCCCACCTCATGCGCCGCCGCCGCCATCGCGGTGATATAGTCATCCGGCAGAATGATCCCGGCGCTGGTTTCCACATGCGGCGCAAACACCGCCTCGGGGCGAACCTCGCGGATTTTCGCACAAACCTCCTCGATCGGCGGTGGCGTGTAAGGCGCCTGAACCCCGTTGCCGGTCTGCCGCGCCATCACCACCGTCGCGCCCGCTGCAAAGGCGCCCGCGTCGAAAATCTGGCTCCAGCGATAGGAAAACCAGCCGTTGCGCACGATCAGAACCTCGCCCCGGCCAAACTGCCGCGCCACGGCCTCCATCGCATAGGTCCCGCCACCGGGCACCAGTGCGACCCCCTCGGCGTGATAAACCTCGCGCAGCATCCCCGACAGATCGCGCATAACCCCCTGAAACCGCGCCGACATGTGGTTTAGGCTGCGGTCGGTAAAGACGACCGAAAACTCCTGCAACCCATCCGGGTCAATCAGATCATGCGGCAATTTCATCGCGGTTCTCCCTTTTGCCGCAGCCTAGCCCATTCGCCCGGTTCAAAAAACCCAAATCTTGCTCCGACCTAAGTCGGACGCCCGGGCCGCAAACACTGGACCTTGGTCCATGGGTCCGCCCGGTCCGCCGTGAAACCCTATACCCGCGAACAGCCCCCCCCGGAGGACCAGATGACCCTATCCCCAATCGCCGCCGCCGATGCCTTTGCGGTCGCCCAAGGCCCCACCGCCACCACCCTGACCGGGCATCTGGGTGCCGACAACGGCTTTGGGGCGGATCACGACCCCGATGGCACGGCGCTGGGCTGGGTTGCGGGCACCGTGACCACGCTGGCCCCCGATGGCGACCGCTTTCTGGGCGCGTTCTTTGCCGACGGCCTGCTGTCCTTGCTGACCATTCAGGGCACCGTGTCCTATCCCCACCCCGTGATCGTGACCGCCACCACCCTGACCACGGCCGAGGGCGGCCACATCACGCTGAACACCTCGGGGCAGTTCGACTACACCTCGGCGCTTGGCTTTTCCGGGGTGGACAGCTTCACCTACACCCTCGTGGATGCCGATTTCAACTTTACCACCACCACCGTCACCCTGACCGTCACCCCGACCCCGGGCGCCAACAACCGCCCCACCGCCGCCGATGACCACTTTACCCTGACCGAAGATACCGTCCTCGCGGGCAGCCTGCTGGCCGACACTGGCGCAGGCCCCGACAGCGACCCCGAGGGCGACGCCCTGCACCTTGTCAATCACACGGTCTTCTCCGCCCAAGGCGGCCTTGTCCGCATCCTGGCCGACGGCAATTTCACCTATACCCCCCGCGCCGGCTTCAGCGGGGACGACAGCTTTGCCTATACCCTGCGCGATGCCTTGGGCGCGCAGGACACCGGCCATGTCGCCCTGACCGTCACCGCCGTCAACGATGCACCCGTCGCCGGCGACGATGCGTTCACCACCCCCCATGACCTCAGCCTGACCGGCACCGTCCTGACCAACGACCGCGATGACGAGGGCGCAGCCCTCACCGTCACTGCAGGCCTTTGGGCCACCACGGCGGGCGGCACCGTCACCATGGCCACGGATGGCAGCTTTGCCTACCACCCCCCCGCTGGCTTTACCGGGCAAGACAGTTTTGACTACACCGCCCGCGACCCCTTGGGGGCCAGTGCCACCGGCCATGTCACGCTGACCGTCGTCAACGGCGCCCCGGTGGCGGGCACCGACTGCCACAGCCTCGCCTATCGCGGGCAGGTCCGCGGCACGGTGCTGACCAATGACAGCGACCCCGACGGCGATGCCCTTACCGTCACGCCCGGTCAGGTGCTGCACGGCACCGGCTCGATCCTGACCCTGGCCCCCGACGGCAGCTTTACCTATCACGCCGGCGATCTGGCCACCGGCCTGCAAATCATGACCTATACCCTGACCGATTCGCTGGGTGCCACGACCACCGGCACACTGCGCTTTATGGTCGGGGCGCATGGCGGCTATCAAGGCAGCGCGCGGAATGACGGCTGGCTTGGCACCGCCGCCGCCAATGTCGCCCTGCTCGGCGCCGGCGATGACCGGGCCGATGGCGCGGGCGGGCAGGACATCTTGGGCGGCGGGGCCGATGACGACAGCCTGTATGGCGGCCTCGGCAATGACCGGCTTTATGGCGAGGGCGGCAAGGATGCGCTGTTCGGCGGCGCAGGGGCGGACAGGTTGGAGGGCGGCGCGGGCAATGACCGCCTCAAGGGCGGCAGCGGGGCGGACCAGTTCCTCCTGGACATCGACCCCACCGACACCGACCGCATTGCCGATTTCACCAGCGCCGACCGTCTGGTATTCCGCGCCGCCGATCTGGGGCTGGACCCGCAGGCCGATGCCGATTGGCTGGTGACCAGCGGCGCGCCCGACGGCCCCCACGGCCGCTTTGTCTATCACGCCGCCAGCCGCAGCCTGCTTTGGGATGAGGACGGCCTGGGCGC
>CAMBWO010000176.1 GCA_945871285.1 Pseudorhodobacter antarcticus
ACCGCGCCCAACCCGTGCTGGCCCACCTTCTGCCCGACCTCCAGATCAACCTTGCCCAAACCCTCGCCGCCACGGGCATCATTCCCGACCGTAGCACCGACCTGCGCCCCACCTTCGAAGCCGCCCTCGGCCCTCAGGCCCAGACCGTCTTGAATGCCCTGTCCCGCCTGCCATTTGACGACAGCGCCTGTCCCGCCACCACCTTTTGGCGCGCCCGTTTTCGCGATGTGCCGGGTGCCGTTGCCTTCACCCTGGCCTTTCGCGGTCAGCCCCAACCCAACCCTCCCGCCTGGGCCGCCCCCATCATCGCCGATGCCGACCGCTACCGCGACCTTGTCGCCCTGGTCCAGCGCCAGCGTGCCCTGGCGCTGACCCGGCAGGACCGCAGCCTCTATGCCCGGTTCGGCTGGAATGACGCGGGCGATGTGCCGGGCATGACGGGCCTCCTCAACGCTGCCGCCTTGTTGCGCACCCAGCGCGCCTGGGCCATCGCCGCCCCGCATGTGGACGCCGCTGCCCTCGAATCCGCCGCCGCCCATATGGCCGCCGCCGAACGCAGCGCCTCCCTGGCGACACTGGACCGCGACAGCCGCCGCCTTGGTCTGCCGCGCGAACAGGTTGCCGCCGCCCTGATGCCCGACCGCCCCGTCCCCCCCCTCGCCGCCATCCTGACCGAGGCCGCCACATGCTGACCATCAGCCCAGACCTGGCCCGCGCCTTTGAGACCGGCACCCTGCTGCGCTGGAAACAGGAAATCGCAGGCACCCTGCGCACCCACTCCCCTGATGCCGCCGCCCGCTTTCCCGGCATGGCGCTCGAGGATTGGGTGCAAGGCAGCATGGACACGCTGCGCCGCCTAGGCGCCAGCACCAAGCCCGATCTGGAGCTGTTCACCCTGACCCTGTTCCGCCTGACCGAGGCGGAGCCTGACCCCATCGCCGCCGGGGATTTCACGGCGATCATGGTCGCGCCCACCGCCTATCCGGCCAAGATGGCCCTGCTGCGCAAGGCCTTTGGCTGACCTATTCGGCAGCGGTCCGCATCACGACTTCGCCGTGGATTTCGGGTTCTTCCGGGGCGGGCGGCGCGGCAGGTTTGCGCGCCAGTTTCGCCTTGACCCAAACCCATTGCGCCGCCGCCCGCCGTTTCACCACCGTCGGCGCGGTGATCATCACCGGCACCATCACCAGCGTCAGCAGGGTCGAGAACAACAGCCCCGACACCAGCGCCGCCGACAGGTGCGTGAACCATGACCCCGACAAGCCACCCACCACAATCTCGCGGCGGATAAAGTCGAACTCGATGTTCAACGCCATGGGAATGACCCCGCCCGCCGTCACGATGGCGGTCAGCAGCACGGGCCGAATGCGCTGCGCCACGGTCAGCAGCATCGCCTTGACCGGCTCGACCCCATCATCGCGGTTGTAATGGTTATAAGTGTCGATCAGCACGATGCCGTTCTTCACCACGATCCCGGTCAGCGCGACAATCCCGAGGCCCGTCATGATGGCCGAAAAGCTCATCCCCGTGACAACCATGCCCAGCAGCACGCCCGAGATCGACATGATCACGGTCGAAAGCGTGACAAACACCTGATAAAAGCTGTTGTATTCGATCAGCAGGATCAGGAAAATCAGGAACATCGCCGCCGCAAACGCCTTCATGATAAAGGCGTTCGTCTCATCCGTCTGTTCCGCCGCGCCGCCAAAGACCACCTTCACATCGCCCGGCCAGGCCTGCGCGTCCACCCAGTTCTGCACCTCGGCCACCTTGTCGGCGGCCATCAGACCCGGTTCCAGATTGGCGGCCACATCCATCGAATACATGCCATTCAACCGGGTGATCGCGCCGACCTTGGGCTCGACCGTGCGGGTGATGAAGTTTGACACCGGGATCAGCCCCGACGCCGTCACGATCCGCATCGAATCCAGCGCGTCCAGACTGCGCTGATCGACGGGCAGGCGGACGATGATGTCCAATTCGTCCGTCGCATCCTCGGGGCGGTAAGAGCCTAAGCGAACGCCATCCGTCACCAACTGGACATAGGGCCCCAGATCGCGGATCGACACGCCGTATTTTGACGCCTCGTTGCGGTCAAACGCCAGTTTCCATTCAATGCCCGGGGCAGGGCGGCCATCCTCGATGTCAATCGCGCCGCCCAGATCATTCTCGATGAACCCGCGCAGCTTTTCGACCGACGGCCCCAGATCGGCCAGCACGGTGGATTCGACGCGCAGGTTGATCGCCTTGCCCGCCGGAGGGCCACCCTCCTCGGCGGCAATCTGCACTTCCAGACCCGAGATGCCTTTGACCCGCTCGCGGATTTCGCCAAAGATTTCCTCGGCGGGCACGCGCTGCGACCAGGGTTGCAGCTGCAATTGCAGGTTGCCGATGGTGTTGGGCGGCGAGCCGTTGCCGCCGCCAAAGCCCATGATGACATCCTGAATGCCCGGCACTTGCAGCACTTGATCCTGCACCTCCAGCAGCATGTCGCGAATCTCGATGGGCGAATAGTTGCCGCGTGTCACCACGCTGACCGTGCCAACCTCGGGCTCGGAGGCCGGAAACGCCTCCATCCCCGTCGGGTGCTGGATGTAATAGACAAAGGTGAACCCGACGATGGCAAAGCCCGCCAGCAGCGTCAGCAACGGCCGGTTCATCAGCCGCGCCATCATGCGGACATAGACCCCGATCATGCCGCCCACCTTTTTGGGGTCGAACTTGTCGGGGAACATCACCACCTCGGCCCGCGCCTGTTCCTCGGGGTCGTGTTCATGCTTGGCGATCAGCGCGCCAATCACCGGCATGAAGATGAGGGCCGAGATCAGCGAGGCGAACATGACCACGATCACCACGATCGGCAGATAGGACATGAACTTGCCGATGATGCCGGGCCAGAACAGCAACGGCACAAAGGCCCCCAGCGTGGTGGCGGTGGCCGACACGACCGGCACGAACATCTTGCGCGCGGCCATGATAAAGGCCTCGCGCCGGGGCACCCCCTCGGCCAGCTTGCGCTCGGCATATTCGACGACGACGATGGGGTCATCGACCAGCACGCCCACCGCGATGACCATGCCGAACATGGTCATCATGTTGATGGTCATGCCCATCGCGTTGATGACCAGAAACGCCATCATGAAGGAAATCGGGATCGACATGCCGATCATGATGGCAGGCCGCACACCCAGCGCCGCGATGCACATGACCAGCACCAGCACGACAGCGGTCAGAACAGCGGCCTCCAGCGTGCGGTACAGGTTCTTGGTGCTGACCGACTGGTCCAGCAGGAACGAATGCCCCACGCCCGCCGGCCAATCCTTGACCACCGCTTCGGTGGCGGCATGGATCTGTTCGGACACCTCGATGATGTTGGTGCCCAGCCGTTTCGTCACGTCGATGGTGATGGCCGGCGATCCGTTGACATAGGCGTATTCGGTGGCGTCCTTGAACGTCCGCGTGATGGTCGCCACATCGCCAAAGGTCACAACCGTGTTGCCCACCGTCTTCAGCGGCAGGTCGAACACATCCTTGGCCTCGTTGATCAGCCCCGGCACCTCGATGCTGAAGGCACCTTGCCCGCTGTCCAGCGTGCCGCCTGCCACCATCATGTTGTTGCGCGCCAACGCGTCGAACAATTGCCCCGCCGTCAGGTCATAGGCCTCCAGGTGCAACTGGTCGATCCGCACCTCCAGCACCTCGTCCCGCGTGCCACGCACCTCGACGGTCTGCACGTCACCGATGTCGTCCAGCACATCCTTCAGCTCGTTGGCCTTGGCAATCAGCGTCCGCTCGGGCACGTCGCCATAAATCGCCACCGACAGAACCGGCCGGTCCGTAAAGGAAATCTCGTTGATGCTGGGCTCATCCGCATCGGCGGGCAGTTCGCTGACCACACCGTCCAGCTTGGCGCGGATATCGCTCAGCGCCTGGTCCTTGTCGGTATCAACCGAAAACTCCAAAAACACCGACACATGGCCCTGGCTGGCCGTGGTCGTGATGTTTTCCAGCCCGTCCACATTGTTCAACCGGTCCTCGACCGGCTTGCCCAGCAGTTTGACCGCATCAGTGGGCGAAATGCCGCTCTGGCTGACCGAGACATAGAAATACGGGATGTCGATCGATGGAAAACTTTCCTTCGGCATCGACTGATAGGCCACGCCGCCACCGATCAGCAGCATCGCCATCACGGCCAGCACGACCCGTGGCATCCGCAGAACGCTTTCGATGAAGTTTACCATGGCTTGCTCACTCCACTTTCGTCGCGTCAACACTCTGGCCGGGCGAGACATATTCCTGCCCCAGCACGATGATATCCGTTGTGGCGGGCAGCCCCGACACCCAGACCCCCTCGCGGGTGTCTTGCAAGATCGTGATCGGATGGAACACCACCTTGCCCTCCTCAACCGATTGAACACCCAGATCGCCATTCGAATCCAGTGTCATCACGGATTGCGGCAGCAAATGGGCGGGCAAAGTGCCCAGGTTCACCGTGGCCTCGGCCGTCAGCCCATCTTTTATGCGCCCCTCCGGGTTGGCAAACTCGATCTCGACCGCAAAGCTGCGGGTGGCCGGGTCGGAACTGACGGCGATATAGGTCACCTTACCCTTGGCCGTGGCCCCGTTGATCGTGCGGATTTCCGCCTCCAGTCCCAGCTTGGCCAGGTCGATCCGCGATTGCGGCACCGCCCCCACAAACACCATCGGGTCCAATTGAACGATCGAGGCGCAGACGCCCCCCATGTTCAGCATGTCGCCCACCTTTGCCAGCGGCCGCTGCACCGCCCCGCCCACCGTTGCGCGGATTTCGGTATTCGACAACGCGACAATCGCGTTTTCCAGCGCCACGGCCGCCGCCTTCTGGTTGGCCTCCGCCGCCGTCACATCGGCCGCGAACGCTTCACCGCTGTTGGCCGAGGCCAGGCCCTTTTCGCGCAGCGCGGCATTGATCCGGAACTCGGACTGCGCCTTGGCCAGGGCCGCATCGGCCTGCGCGACCAGCGCCTTGGCCTGATTGACCCCTGCCGCCCGCGTCCCGTTGTCCAGGGTGCACAAAAGATCGCCCGCCTTGACGACCTGCCCCTCCCTCACCGCGACCGACACCACCGTATCCGACGTCTTGGCCACCGCCATCACCGAGGCCTTGGCCGAGGTCTGCCCGCGCAGCGCCACCATCATCGCCATAGGCTGCACCGCATAGGTCCGTGTGCGCACCGAACGGGCCGGGCCCGCATCCTGCGCCTGTGTCGCATTGCGCTCGGCAATCGACAGGGCAGGGTCCGCGCCCTCCGCCTCGGCATGGTCCGCCGCCAGTCCCGACGCCTTGACCGCATTGGTCAGCGTTCCGCCGTCAGGACCCTCGATCGCCGCGACCACCGATTTTTCGCCCTCGTGCGGCCCCTTGCCACCCTGAACCAGCATCCCCGTCAGGAACCAGCCCGCGAAGATCAAGATCAGGATCAGGGCAAGGCCGTATGATTTCAATCCGCGCATCGTCGACAAGGCTCCAGACAAGGAAGATAAGATTGTTGGCTTAGTATTGCGTCAGGTATGACGGTGCAATCGGATAGCGCGCATTTTGCCGCGGCCAAGGTGCGGATTGACGGGAAATCGACCTTCTGCGCTTGATCCAGCCGACCATCTGCCTCCAAGGAAGCGCCATGCCCACAGTCCTGACCGTCGGAAGCCTGCACTACGACATCATGGTCGAAACCGACCATCTGCCGCGCCGGGATGAAACGGCCATCGGGTCGCGCTGGTATCCCAAATTTGGCGGCAAGGGCGGCAATCAGGCGGCTGCCGTGGCGCGGGCCGGGGGCGGCAGCCGCATGGTGGGTGCCATCGGCGACGATGCCTTTGGCCAGTTCCTGTCGGGCACGCTGCGCGACCGTGGCGTTGACGCCCGTTTCGTCGCCACAATCCCCGGCCTGGGCTCGGGGATGAGCGTGGCCTTGCAGGACCGCGCCGGCGACTACGCCGCCACCATCGTCTCGGGCGCAAATCTGCACATCGACCCGCAGACGCTGGACGACCCCGCCGTCTGGGCCGATGTCACCCTGTTAATCCTGCAAAACGAAATCCCCGAGGCGGTCAACCTCGCCGCCGCCCGTCAGGCCCGCCTGCGCGGCCTTCCCACCCTGCTGAACGCCGCCCCCTACCGCCCGCTGCCCGCTGACCTCGCCGCCCTGATCGACGTGCTGATCGTCAACGCCGTCGAAGCCGAGATGATGGGCACCGCCCCCGTCACCGACCTGCCCAGCGCAGCTGCCGCCGCGCAGGCGCTGTCAGCCCGGTTTCCTGCTGTCGTCGTCACGGCTGGCGGGCAGGGGCTGGCCTTTTGCCAAAGCGGCCAATCGGTGACGATCCCCGCCGAACCCGTGCCCGTCGTCAGCACTCACGGTGCCGGCGACGCCTTTGTCGGCATGCTGGCCGCGCAGATGGCGCAGGGGCAGGGGCTGGATACCGCCTGCCGCGCCGCCAGCCACGCCGCCGCCCGCCATGTCGCGGGGCTTTGACCAGATTTCTTGCCCATGCCCGCCTTATGCGGTGGCAGCCCCCGTGATTAAATTGTAGTCAACAGGACATAACCGCGCGGTGATTCATTTCGCCGTCAGCCAGGTACAGGCCCGACGTGACTGCCCAAATCCCA
The DNA here is from genome assembly GCA_945871285.1 of Pseudorhodobacter antarcticus. Lineage (GTDB taxonomy): Bacteria > Pseudomonadota > Alphaproteobacteria > Rhodobacterales > Rhodobacteraceae > Stagnihabitans. The sequence continues at coordinate 6,650 of CAMBWO010000176.1, forward strand.
CTGCAACGCCGACCGCATGAGGTCATGGCCATCGCGGATGCCAAAAGCTGGGCCGCAGGCCTGCACACCCTGTGGCGCATGACCAAAATCGCCTTCCTGAACCCGTGGCAGGTGACCTTCGCCGTTGTGGCCACGCTGTTGTCTGCCGCCCTGCAACTGATGATCCCCCGCCTGCTCGGTCAGGCCATCGACCAGACCCAACTGCTCGCCAGCGGCAATGCCGAGGCCGCCCGTTCCGCCCTGATGACCACCGCCCTGCTGGTTCTGGTCGTCTCCGTCCTGCGCGGGGTGTTCACCACCTTTCAGAACTACTTCTCCGAGGCGATCAACCACTACACCGGGGTAGAGTTGCGCCTGCAATACTACGCCCAGGTTCAGCGCCTCAGCTTCGGCTTTCACGACTCCGTCCATTCCGGCGACCTGATCACCCTTGGCCTGCTCGACCTCGACGGCGCACGTCAGTTCTTTTCAACCGGCCTCGTGCGTCTGGTCCTGTTGACCGTCCTCATCGGCTTTGGCGGCACAATGCTGCTGCAAATCGACTTTTTCCTTGGCCTGATGGCGCTCAGCTTCGTGCCCGTGGTCGGCTGGTTCTCCTCCGTCTCACAACTGCGCCTGCGCCTGACCTGGCGCGACCTGCAAGACCGCATGTCGATCCTCAGCCGCGTGATGGAGGAAAATCTGGCCGGAATCAGGGTCGTACGCGCCTTTTCTGCGGCAAAACATGAATTGGCAAAATTCGATCAGGCCTCGGCCAATGCCCTTCACCTCGCCCACGAACGCGTCGATATCCGCGTGAAATCGACCGGCATCATGACCCTGTCCTTCCTCGCCGCCATGGGCCTTGTGCTCTGGATCGGCGGCGGCAAAGTCATGGCGGGCGACATGACGGTCGGCACCCTCGCCGCCTTCCTGACCTTCATGACCATCCTGCAAATGCCCGTCCGCCAGCTTGGCCTGCTGGTCAACTCCTTCGCCCGCACCTCGACCTGCGGCGCCCGCGTCTTTGCCTTCCTCGACCTCGACCCCGCGATTGCCGACCGCCCCGGCGCCACCGACCTGCAGGTCACCGCCGCCGAACTGCGCTTTGACGCCGTCGATTTCGCCTACCCGAACGCGCCGGATGCCCAGGTCCTGTCCGGCCTGACCTTCACCGCCAAACGGGGTGAGACGATCGGCATCATCGGCCCGCCCGGCTCGGGCAAATCCACCCTCGCCCATCTGATCCCCCGGTTTTACGATGTGACGGGCGGCCGCATCACGCTGGACGGTCAGGACATCCGCGATGTCACCCTGTCCTCGCTCCGTCAGGCGGTGTCGGTCGTGGCGCAGGATGTGTTCCTGTTCACCACCACCCTTGAAAACAACATCGCCTACGCCGACCCCCTCGCCGCCGTGCCGCAAATCGAAGACGCCTCCACCCAGGCGCAAATCCACAGCCACATCGCCAGCCTCAAATCCCGCTACCATACCGTCGTCGGCGAACGCGGCTCCTCCCTCTCGGGCGGCCAGCGTCAGCGCGTCGCCATCGCCCGCTCGCTGGTGCCCGAACCCCAGGTCCTGATCTTTGACGACAGCACCGCCGCCGTCGATGCCAATACCGAAGGCCGCATCCGCGCCGCCCTGTCCCAAGGGGCCGCCGACCGTGTCACCCTCATCATCGCCCACCGCCTCAACTCCCTCCTCCACGCCGACCGCATCCTGTTTCTGGACAAGGGCCGCGTCGTCGAACAGGGCAGCCATGCCGAACTCCTGGCCCTGAACGGCCGCTACCGCGAGCTTTTTGACCTGCAAACTCACGGCTCCGACCGCGAGGGCACATGAGCGATCCATCCGCCACCGACTATCAATCCGACCGCCAATCCGCCCCCGGTGCCCCCACCCTGCGCGCCGTCGTAGGATCGCACCGGATCGAGGAGGAGATGTTCGGCCGCGTCTTCGACCCCCAGATCATCCGCCGCATCGGCCTGTTCGTGCGCCCCTATCGCCGCGAATTCATCATCTCGGTCGTCGCCGTGCTGGTCTTTACCCTGACCCAGCTTGCCATCCCGATGATCATCCGCCACGCCATCGACCAGGGCGTGATGGTCGGCTCCGCCGCTGTCTTGCAGGCCTCTCTCCTCACCTTCGCCCTCGTGATCGCCATCAACTTCGTCGCCTCCTACGTGCAGGAATCCGTCGTGGGCCGCGCCGCCGAGAACGTCCTTTTCGACATCCGCCGCGCCATGTTCGCCCATCTGCAACGCGTCTCCCTGTCCTTCATGGACAAGACCGAGGTCGGCCGCCTGATGTCGCGCCTTCAGGGCGACGTCGGCTCGATGCAGGAATTCCTCGAAACCTCGGTCCTCTCCGTCGGCGATATCGTCCTGCTGTTCGGCATCATCACGATCATGCTTTACCTCGACCCCGGTCTGGGCCTGATCACCCTGTCCGTCCTGCCCATCCTCTTCGTCGTCCGCATCTTCTGGCTGCCCATGGCCCGCGACGCCTTCATCAAGGCGCATGAGACGAACTCGGCCGTCAACGGCGCCCTGGCCGAAGGCATCCACGCCGTCCGCACCGTGCAGGGCATGGGCCGCGAAGGGGT
>CAMBWO010000177.1 GCA_945871285.1 Pseudorhodobacter antarcticus
TACCTGGCGCAGGCCGTCATCGACGGGGCGCAGTCGTGAGGCGAGAACCCAGTTCGTCCCGCGGGGTCACTCAAGGGTTCGAGGACCAATGTATCACCCTGCGCATTGAAGCGATCCTGCCCCTCCGGACAATGAGCAAGGCTGCGAAATCCAGCAGGAAGTACCGGCAGATCGCCGCATCCATCGCTGAAATCGGCCTTGTTGAGCCGCCGGTCGTTGCGCGAAACCCCGAGGTCGCGGACAATTGGCTGCTTCTGGACGGCCACATGCGCATCGAAGTGCTGAAGGACTCGGGCGCGCAAGAGGTGGAATGCCTGATCTCCACTGATGACGAAGCCTTCACCTACAATCGCCAGATCAGCCGGCTTGCGCCGATTCAGGAACATAAGATGATCCTCAAGGCGATCGAGCGAGGCGTGTCAGAGGAAAAGATTGCAGCCGCGCTTGACTTAAGCGCGCACAGCATCATGCGGAAAGCAAAGCTGCTGGATGGGATCTGCGAGGAAGCTGTCGCAATCCTCAAGGATAAACCCTGCACTGCTGCCGTTTTCGACGCGCTGCGTAAGATGAAGACCTTGCGCCAAATCGAGTCGGCAGAACTTCTTGTGAACGCGAACAACTTTTCGGTTGCGTATGCCAATGCCATCTTGGTCGGCACGCCTCAGGCGCAGTTGGTCGAGGCGTCGAAGCCAAAGAAGGTCAAGGGGATCACACCCGAGGCGATGGCACGCATGGAGCGCGAACTGGCCCGATTGCAGGAAGGGATCGCCTCCATCCAAGATACTTACGGACAAGATCATCTGCAGTTGACGGTTATCAAGGGATATGTCGGCAAACTACTCGGCAATGCACGGGTCGTGCGGTACTTGGCGCAGAACTACGCCGAATTCTTGAGCGAGTTCCAGTCGATCACCGAAGTCTCTGCGGGCGAGACCGTCCCCCCAAGCAATTGAAGTCCAGAATTGAGGATCACGTTACGGGGACCCGGACCCGAAAAGCGCGGGGACCGCAGGAGACGCCGGACCGTGGGCCGGATCAAGCGCGGCGGTGGGGATGGCGGCGAACCCGCTCGGAGCCCACCAGGTCGGCTCGAACTTTCGCCGACCGCGTGGTTGGTATTGGCCAGCCATGTTCTGGGTTGGGCGTGCCGGTAGAGCAAAACTGCGCTCCCGGCACGCCCTCGTTCTTGATCCAATAGACAAAAGATCCTTCAGTTGTCCGTCGTCTTGGCACAGAACTGGCCCGGATGGCCCGCGCTGTCAGCGGCGCTGTCTAGCGCACCATTGCCCGCCGACCTTTGGAAAACCCCCTTATGAAATTATCTACCGAGGCAAACGTCGGGGCGCGAATTACCCGCAGTTCGACCTTGCTAAGAAGGACCCAAGACGTGGGCCGCCCCGGGTCAATTCAGCGAAACCCGCGCTTCTGGAAATGCCCGCACAATGGTTGGGTTAGGGGCCGATGTGAATGATGTAGCGGGGCCACCTACCACTTGCAGGCCTCACGAATCGGCTTAACTGCCTCCTCCAAGTTGCTGATGGCAAAGGTAACATCAATCGACTGTTGATTGAGAGGTGTGGCGCGAACTAGCAGTTTTTCCCCGCCAAAGAGTGCCTTAATGAACGGAATCGACTTCTTGCCCCCATAAAGTACCAAGAATTCGTGGGTGCTGTCCGCTTCCATGTTGACCCTTGCGGCGTCGACTTTGTCGACCCTGTAGTCCAAGCGGTCATGGCCGCTAGACGAAGCCATGAACTGCCCATTGAACCAGATGGAAACATCTGTTTGATTGTCGGCGCACCAGATCGCCAGAAAAGCGGGCCCGGCAGGTTGTGCCCTAGCGGCGGGCAGAAATTCCGTTGACGCAACCTGAACCGAAAGGACTTCTTCGTCGGTCATGGCGTCGGGCTCTGACAAAAATATCCAAGGCCCGGTCTGGGTGGGCGTCACGGTTTCTGCCAAAGTGGGCTGAGCTGTCAGAAAGAGCAAAGTAACGATTAGTTTCATTGGGCTTCCTACATCTTATGAAAAGCGTCTGTGGTGCATGATCGACTTTGCTTCAAGGATTTCTGCCATACTGCCAAAGCTGACAACACAACAGCAACGAATATTTGATACTGGTCTGCGCGTTAACTCGGTGTCACGCGCCATTGCTCCAAGCAGCAAAATCACCGCCCGCTTAGGGAACAGGGGCGACTCGGTAGGGGGAGGAAGAGGTTGGGCCTCGGCCTAGTTGCGCTTGTCAGGGAACGCGATTGCAAAGAAGAGGCAGCCGATGGCAAGGATGACACCACCCGAACCCGACATGACTCCGCCGTAGACTTGATGGATGGAGGTTTCAGCATGGCCCAAGACTGAAAGACCCTCGTAAAGAAATCCAATACCCACCAAAAATATAAGAAGATTCATAATTGCCATGGTGCACCCCTTTATGTCTCCAATGCAGATAGGGCTAACCCTCGGGTCGCAGAAGCGTCAAGTTTTCCGCAAGGCGACAATCGGTCCGCTTTCGAACTCTGGCAAAAACACGACACTTAGGTCCGCCAGTGGGGCACTGATGTTCACTTGATCGTGTTATAGGTCGTTCGGGCGTTATCTTCCGGCAGCTTGGCCGGGGGCCTCGACCCCGTGCCCTTACGGGGGTAGGGGCGGGCAAGTCTTTTGCCCGACTTGACAGAGGACCGACTGGTTAAGCCGCTGTATGCGCCTCCAATTGGGGATTGGTGGCAGGGGGTGTTAGCAAGTCTGGCCGGGCAGTTGGGGGACCGGGTTGGGTAGCGCAGCTTCATTGCTAATACAGGATTTCGGACAGCCTCACGCGCGCGCGCATCGGCGGGAAATCAGACGCGGGGTAAAGTCTCTTCATGGAATGGACGCTGGTCCGCGCCGATGCTCCTGGTCAAGGACTGGACCGCCCCCCGGGGGTGCTGAAGTCTCTACAGGGTGAGGATTCGGTACCGGCTGGATAAGTTCCTGTATGCGTCTCCAATTCAGGGATTGGCGGCAGGGGGGTAGCAAGTCTGGCCGGGTAGTCTGGGGACCGGGTTGGGTAGCGCAGCTTCATCGCTAATACAGCATTTCGGACAGCCCCGCGCGCGCATGGGCGGGAGAATCAAACACGGGAAATAGTCTCTTCATGGAATGGATGCTGGTCCGCGACGATGCACCTGGTCAACGCATAGGCCGCCCCCAGGGGTGCTTCAGTCTCTACAGCGCCCCGGCAGAAGACCGGCTTGGCATCAACCCTGCCATAAACCGCAACATTTAAAGTTTTATCGTCCCGCCTGAAACAACCACTAGTCGGGGCCTCAATTTTGCGCCTTACTGCGCCAGACATTTAGGCGGGTATCAGATTTGGATATTGAGGTTTTCATCGCCCGTTGGCGCAATTCGGGTGGCAGCGAACGGGCCAACTTCCAGACCTTTGCCAACGAACTGACTGATCTGTTGGGCGTGCCAAAGCCCAGCCCTGCCACGGCTGACCGCACCGCAGACAGTTACCGTTTCGAACGCCCTGTAACTTTCCTGCACACCGGCGACCAGTCACCCGGCTTTATCGACCTTTACCGCGCGGGCCATTTCGTGATGGAGGCCAAGCAAGGCACCGAAGGCGCGAAACCTGACCCCGAGGCGCAACTGTCCCGCTTGCCCGCTCCGCCCGCTACCCTGCGTAGAGGCCACGGCCAGCGCGGCACCCGAGCCTGGGATGACACCATGTTTCGCGCCCGCAATCAGGCCGACGCCTATGCCCGCGCCGTATCGCGTGAGGACGGCTGGCCGCCCTTCCTGATGATTGTCGATGTGGGCCATGTGATCGAGGTGTATGCCGACTTTTCCGGTCAGGGTCAGGGCTACACCCAGTTTCCAGATGGCAACCGCTACCGAATCAAACTGGACGACCTGCGCGACCAAAAGACCCGCGAACGCCTTGCCCTGATCTGGACCAACCCCCACGCCCTCGACCCCGCCAAAACCGCCGCCCGCGTCACGCGCGAGGTGTCCGACCGCCTTGCCGCCCTTGGCCTGTCGTTTGAGGGCAAGGGCCACCCGCCCGATACCGTTGCCCGTTTCCTCATGCGCTGCCTGTTCACCATGTTTGCCGAGGACGTCGAACTCATCCCCAAGGACAGCTTCAAAGACCTGCTGAAACGCCTGCGCGGCCATCCCGAACACTCTGCCCATATGTTGAAATCGCTGTGGGAAACCATGAACACCGGCGGCTTTTCCCCGGTCCTGACCACCGACCTCAAACGCTTCAACGGTGGCCTGTTCAAGGATGCCGATGCCCTGCCCCTCGATTCCGTCCAACTGTCCCTGCTGATCGAGGCCGCCAGCCGCGATTGGCAGGAGGTGGAGCCCGCCATTTTCGGCACCTTGCTGGAACGCGCCCTCTTGCCCAAGGAGCGGCACAAGCTGGGCGCGCATTACACGCCCCGCGCCTATGTCGACCGCCTTGTCGCCCCCGCCCTGATGGAACCCCTGCGCGCCGATTGGGCCATCACCCAAGCCACCACCCTGCAACTGAACCGCGAGGGCAAACTGGACGAGGCCCGCGCCGCCGTGCGCGCCTTTCACGGGCGATTGTGCAGCATCCGAGTTCTGGACCCGGCCTGCGGATCGGGCAACTTCCTGTATGTCGCCCTTGAATTGATGAAGCGGCTGGAGGGCGAGGTAGTAGCCTTGCTGCGGGAATTGGGCGACCAACAGCAAATCATCCATATTCAGGAAAACGGCGAGGCGACCTATACCGTGGACCCCCACCAATTCCTGGGGATAGAGGTGAACCCATGGGCAGCCGCCGTGGCCGAACTGGTGCTTTGGATCGGCTATCTGCAATGGCACTTCCGCACCCATGGCCGTGCCAGCCCAGCCGAACCCGTGCTGCGCGACTTCAAGAACATCGACAACCGCGATGCCGTGCTGACCTGGGCCAGCCGCAAGCCTCGGCTGGATGCGCAAGGCAAACCTGTCACCCGATGGGATGGCGAAACAATGATCCGCCACCCGGTAACGGGCGAGGATGTGCCGGACCCCGCCGCCCGCGTGCAGGTCTATGACTACCTCAAACCCACCGCCGCTACGTGGCCCGAGGCTGATTTCATCATCGGCAACCCGCCCTTCATTGGAAAGGGTGAGCCAATGCGGACGCTCTTGGGGGATGGCTATGTTGAAGCGCTTCGGACAGCTTACCCGAAGGTCCCTGAGAGCGTGGACTTTGTGATGTATTGGTGGAACCGCGCTGCCGAGGCGGTGAAGTCCAATGCTGCCAAGAGGTTCGGGCTTATTACTACCAATTCCTTCCGACAAACATTCAACCGCCGCATCCCAACTCGATACCTTTCAGACGAAAAAAGCCCAATTTCCATAGTGTTTGCTATACCCGACCATCCGTGGGTTGACTCCAGCGACGGCGCAGACGTGAGAATCGCGATGACTGTGGCGGCGTTCGGCCGCCGGGCTGGTGTAATTTCGGCGGTGGTAACTGAGCAACCTTCGGCCCATGAGTGGGAGGGCGTTCTTGTCTCGCTTTCAGCATCAGTCGGCAAAATACATGCAAACTTGACTATTGGAGCTGACATTACTTCTGCAGCAAAACTTAAGTCGAATGCGTCGCTCTCTTCGAATGGTGTGATGCTTTCCGGTCAAGGATTCGTTGTTCCCCGGTCGCTAATGCCCTCTCTTGGACTGGGCACTAGACTGGGCCTCGAAAAGTATAGTGGTCCGTTTTTGAAAGGTGCCGAGCAGAACAAGCTTGCGCTTGATAATTGGGTTTTGGACTTCTACGGCCTTTCGGAGCATGAGGCGAGGCAGCGCTTCCCGGAGGCATATCAGTATTTGCAAGATCATGTTCTGCCTGATCGTTTAGTAAAGGAAGACAAGACTTTCCGAGAGAAGTGGTGGATTTTCGGGCGACCAAGAACAGAAATCCGCCCTGCTATGGCCGAGCTTCGAAGATACATTGTCACAACAGAAACATCGAAACACCGTATGTTTTCATTTGTTTCCAGCGAAGTTAGGTCTGAGCATAAGCTGGTGATAATTGCACTAGAGGACGCCCAATTTCTTTCGGTTCTGTCCTCGCGACCACATGCTGTCTGGTTCAAAGGGCAAGGAGCTTTGCTAGAGGATCGGCCCGTGTATCCCAAATCCGAATGCTTCGACCCCTTCCCCTTCCCAACCCACAACGGCGCGCAGACCACCCGCCTGCGTGCCTTGGGCGAGGAACTCGACGCCCACCGAAAAGCGCAACAGGCCGCCCACCCCAAGTTGACCCTGACCGGCATGTATAACGTCCTAGAAAAACTCCGCGCCGGGGACCGGATCGAGGGCCGCGACCGCGAGATTTATGAACAGGGCCTGATCGGCATCCTGCGCGACATTCACGACCGCATAGATACCACGGTGGCCGCCGCCTATGGCTGGCCCGCCGACCTGCCCGACGCCGAAATCCTGCAACGCTTGGTGGACCTGAACCACGAACGCGCCGACGAGGAGGCCCGTGGCCTTGTCCGCTGGCTGCGCCCCGATTACCAAAACCCCGCAGGCCGCACCACAGCCCCAACCGGCGAAACCGCCGCGATGGACCTTGGCCCGACCGAACCCACTGGCACCGCCCCTTGGCCCAAATCCCTGCCCGAACAATTCGCAGCCCTGCGCGGGGTCTTGGCCGACATGGAACAAGCCACCCCCCAACAAATCGCCCGCCGCTTCCAACGCCTGCGCCCCGCCACCGTCCAACCGCTTCTCGAAACCCTGACCCTGCTGGGCCACGCCCGACTCGTGGAAGGTGGCCGCTTCGCCGCCTGACCCGTGGTAAGCATATTTTCTTTGTGGGGTTTTTTGTGGGGCACAGCACGCAAATCACAAAATTATTCAATGATTTCAATGGTGATTGGCGGAGGGAACGCGACTGCGGGCGAACCTTCTCTGAGAAAAATCCAATGAATTCAATAGAACTCAGTATTCCAACCTTAAACAGCAGGCGACGCGACAGCCCGAGATGAGGCAAGCGTCCACGGTGGTTACTTCAGCGTGGTCGAGGGGCTGCGGAACACCGCCAACTCGCCCGGCCAAGAAACAGCATGGGTTGCGGCCATCGGCCGGTGCGCAGGCTGGTCCTCGGCGAGTTGCGGCAGGTCGATGAGGGCGACGTCCGGCGCACCGAACACCACGGACCGGGTGAGCGAGGCCAGCCTACAACCAGCGTGGCACCGCCGAGCAGCACATCAAGGAAGGCAAATGCGCCTTCCACTGGACCCGGCTGTCGTGCAAGCGGTTCCGCGTCAACGAGGTGCGGCTGCAACTGCACGCATTGGCTTACAATCTGGCAACATTCCTACGCTGCGTTGAACTCCCCGAGGCGATGGCCGACTGGTCAATGACTAGCCTACAACTCAAGCTGATCAAGATCGGAGCCCGCGTCGTGCGTCACGCCCGCGCCATCACCTTCCAACTGGCCGAGGTCGCGGTGACCGGCCCGATGGTGCGCGCCATCCTCGTCGCCATCCAGCGCCTTCGAGCGCCACCGCTGTGCGCTTCACCGCGATCCTGACCCAAACTGGACGAAAGCGGCAGGACAGGTCTGTCCGATGCGCTGAAAAACGGGGCCGCCGGGCCAGGATGACGCGGATTCGCAGCTTGATCCGCCCAACTCCAGGCGTTTGCGCGACCGCCGACACCGCTCGGGGCGAAAAACACTTGATCGGCGGGCAAATTCGGGCGACCTTGCCGGCAATCCGTCGACCACTTGGGAAATCCAGGGTTGGGGCTTTAGGGCAAGCAGAACCTTTGCCCCTTGCGTGGCATGCCGCATCTCTTTAGCGACGGCAACCCTCCTGACCAATCGAGCGACAGATGACCATGACCCGCCGCGCCTTGCTTGCCACGCTTTCCGCCCTTGTTGCCGCCCGCGCCGCGCAGGCGCAAACCACCGGCCTATCCGGCAAGCACATCATCGTGGTCGGCGCCGGCCTTTCCGGACTTTCCGCCGCCCGCGATCTGGTTGCTGCCGGGGCAAAGGTGACAATTTTGGAAGCGCGCGACCGCATCGGCGGGCGCATCTGGACGTCGCATGATTGGCCCGGCCTGCCGATGGACCTTGGCGCCAGCTGGATCCATGGGGTCAAGGGCAACCCCCTGACCGAATTGGCCAGACAGGCAGGGGCAAAAACTGTGCCCACCAGCTATGACAGCGGGGTGGCGATAGGCGCTTCGGGGCAAGAGGTCGATCTGACCGAGGCCTATGATCTGACCGACGACATCGTCGAGGCTGCGCGCGCACGCGCCGAAGACCGTGACCTCGATCAGTCGCTGGAAGAGGCGATCATGTCGACTGGCCAATGGACGCGCCTGAACGACGAGACCCAGAAGCAGGTCCGCCATGTGCTGAGCGGATCCATCGCGGCCGAATATGGCGGCGGCGCGTCAGAGGTTTCGGTCTGGAATTTTGACGACAGCGCCGAGTTCGACGGCGGCGACGTGCTGTTTCCCGGCGGCTATGAGCAGATCGTACAGTATCTGGCGCAGGGTCTCGACATCCGCACCGGCCAGATCGTCGCCGCAATTGCGCCCGAAGAAACCGGCGCGCGCGTGACCCTACGCGATGGCGGCGTGCTGACGGCCGATCATGTCGTGGTCACGGTGCCGCTCGGGGTGCTGAAGGCCGGCGACATCGCCTTTGCCAAACCGCTTGCCGCCAGACGCCGGGCAGCGATCCAAACGCTGGGCATGGGGCTGCTGAACAAATGCTTGCTGCGCTTTGACCGTGCCGCATGGCCTGATGATGTCGACTGGATCGAATGGACTGGCCCTAAAGTTGGCTACTGGGCTGAATGGGTCAGCCTGACGCAGGCCACCGGAGCGCCGGTTCTGATGAGCTTTCACGCCGCCGAAGAGGCACGCGAGATGGAAAAGCTCTCTGATGCCACCATGATCGCCGCGGCCCATGAGGCCCTGAAATCGATGTTCGGCCCCAACTTCCCGGCGCCGATCGGTGCCCAGATTACCCGCTGGTCGCAAGACCCGTTTACCCATGGAAGCTATTCCTACAACGCCGTCGGCACCACACCCGCATCCCGCCCCGCCCTGCAAGGCGCGGATTGGCAAGGTCGGCTGGTCTTTGCAGGCGAGGCCTGCTCTCCTGCCCACTGGGGCACCGCCCACGGGGCCGTTTTGTCGGGCCAAGAGGCGGCGCG
>CAMBWO010000178.1 GCA_945871285.1 Pseudorhodobacter antarcticus
CCGGACCGGCCCAAGGTAGACATCGCGCCCCTCGGGCGTCAGCGTTGTCAAAAACAGCCGGGCCGCGTCCAGATCATAGCCCATCGGTCGCAAATCGAACGGCATCAGCCCCCCCGCCGCCGCCTGCACCTGCGGCCCGAACCACAGCACCAGCACGCCATAAGCCAGCGCTGTCGCCAGAGGCAAAGCCCAAACGTACCATGTCGCCCGCATCGTCACCCCCCGTGGAAGATGGGCAGATTGCCCATCCTACAAGTCGCGCTTGAGGGTCGCCCCCAGCCCGGTCATCAGCCCCTCGAAGATCGGGAAGGAGGTGGCGATGGGCGAGGCATCGTCCACCGTGACCGGGCGCTTGGCCGCCATGCCCAGCACCAGAAACGACATCGCGATCCGGTGATCCAGATGCACCGCGCACGTCGCCCCGCCCGGCACATTGCCCGCGCCCAGACCATGGACGATCAGCGTATCCTCATCCTCCTCGACCCGGACACCACAAGCCTCAAGGCCCCGCGCCATCGCGTCGATCCGGTCGCTTTCCTTGACGCGCAACTCCTTGACACCGCGCATCACGGTGCGCCCCGTGGCACAGGCCGCGACCACCGACAGGATCGGGTATTCGTCAATCATCGACGGCGCCCGGTCGGGCGGCACCTCGATGCCTTTCATGTCGCCACTGAACCGCACACGCAGGTCCGCCACCGGCTCGCCCCCCTCGGTGCGCGGGTTCTGAAACTCGATCTCCGCGCCCATCTCGACCAGCGTCAGATACAACCCGTTGCGCGTCAGGTTCTGGCTGACCCCCGGCACGAAGATGTCCGACCCTTCCACGATCAGCGCCGCGCAAACCGGAAAGGCCGCGCTGGACGGATCGCGCGGCACCGCCACCGACTGGGGCCGCAATTCGGGCTGGCCGGTCAGGGTGATGACATTGCCCTCCGCCGTTTTCTCGACCGTCAGCTCTGCGCCAAAGCCCAGCAGCATCCGCTCCGAATGGTCCCGCGTCGGTTCGCGCTCAATCACCACCGTCTGCCCCGGCGCGTTCAGGCCCGCAAGCAGCACCGCCGATTTGACCTGCGCCGAGGCCACCGGCAGCGCATAGCGCACCGGAACCGGGTGCGCCGCCCCCACCACCGTCATCGGCAACCGCCCGCCCTTGCGGCCATAGGCCTGCGTGCCAAACAGGCTCAGCGGGTCCGTCACCCGCCCCATCGGCCGCTTGCGCAAGCTGGCATCCCCGGTGAACGTCACCGTGATCGGCGTCGTCGCCATCGTCCCCATGATCAGCCGCGCCCCGGTGCCCGAATTGCCGACGTCAATCACATCCGCAGGCTCCGAAAACCCGCCCACGCCCACGCCCTGCACCGTCCAGGCTCCCGGCCCCTGCTGCTGCACCACCGCGCCAAAGGCCTGCATCGCACGCGCCGTGTCCAGCACGTCCTGCCCCTCCAGCAAACCGGTGATCCGCGTCTCACCCACCGCCATCGCGCCAAAGATCAGCGCCCGGTGCGAGATCGACTTGTCCCCCGGCACCGAGGCGGTCCCGCGCAGCGGCCCCGACTTGTGGGCGGTCATCGGAAGGGCGGTGCCGTGGCCTGACATGTGGTAACTCCTTGTTGACCCGCGCCTGATAGCGCAACCGCCTACAGCGTCCAACCCCTTTCCGCTTGAACTTGCCCCCCACCCCTTGTATCCACCGACGTCCCGTCTAGAATGGCCCCAGAAGGCCAAAACCCGGAGTTTGCCCCATGTCATGGACCGATGAGCGCGTCGAGACGCTCAAAAAGATGTGGGCCGAAGGCCAGTCTGCCAGCCAGATCGCCAAGGAATTGGGCGCGGTCACCCGTAACGCCGTGATCGGCAAGGTGCACCGTCTGGGCCTGTCCAACCGCGTCGGCCCCGGCGGCAAGGATGACGAGGACGAGGTCGAGGCGCCCGTCGCCGCCGCCCCCGTCGTCGAACCGCCCCGCCCGGTCGAGCCGGAACCCGAACCCGTGCGCGCCGCCGAACCGGCCCCGCGTCCCGCCCCTGCCCCGCAGCCCGCGCCGCAGCCCACCCCGGCCGCAGCCGCCCCGGCGCCGATCCTGCCGATTCCGATGCGCAAGGCGATCATCCCCGCCGGCCAACCCCTGCCGCCGCAACCCTCGGCCAACGAAATCAGCCCCGAGGCGCTGGCTTCGGTGCGCGAGGTGGAAAAGCGCGCCAAGAAGCTGACGCTGATGGAACTGACCGAGCGCACCTGCAAATGGCCGATCGGTGACCCCGCGACCGAGGATTTCTGGTTCTGCGGCCTGCCCTCCGTCGCCGGCAAACCCTATTGCGAGGCGCATGTCGGCGTCGCGTTCCAGCCAATGTCGGCCCGCCGCGACCGTCGCCGCTAAGGTGACCCTGCGCGCCCCCCTGCTGGCCCTGTGCCTCGCAGCGGGGCCCGCTCTGGCCGCCCCGCCCGATGGCTATGCCCTTGTCTGGTCGGACGAATTCACCGCCGACGGCCTGCCCGACCCCACCAAATGGACCTATGATACCGAAGCCAACGCAACCGGCTGGTACAACAACGAACAGCAATACTATGCCGTCGCGAACCCCGCCAATTCGGTGCAATCGGACGGCATGTTGCACATCACCGCTCGCCACGAACGCCTGTCAGACGCGCCCGACCATGGCGGTCAGGATTACAGTTCCGCAAGACTGATCACCAAGGGCCTTGCCACCTGGACCTATGGCTATGTCGAGGCCCGCGCCCGCCTGCCCTGCGGTCAGGGCACCTGGCCCGCGATCTGGATGCTGGGCGCCTCGGGCGATCCCTGGCCCCTGGGCGGCGAGATTGACATCATGGAGCATATCAACTCCGATCAGGCCGTCCATGGCACCCTGCATTCCCAGGCGACCAAGGGCACCTCCGGCAATGGCGGGCGGATGCCGGTGCAGGACCCCTGCGGCACATTCCATCTGTATCAGATGCTGTGGACCCCCGACCGCATCACCATCAGCGTCGATGACATGCCCTATGTCCGCTTTCGCAACCCCGACACGGGCCGCGAGGCCTGGCCCTATGACCAGCCGTTTTATCTGCTGGTCAACCTCGCCATCGGTGGCACCTGGCCCGGTGCGGTCGATGACACCGTGCTGCCCGCGACCTTTACGCTGGATTACATCCGCATCTACCAGAAATAACGCCCCTTGCATCGACCCTTGAGTGGTAACGGTTTCGTGATAAGCTGGGGGCAGGGGTATAAATCGCGTCACGGGGGTCAGGTCATGAACATTTCGCGTGGGTTTCTGGTGATCGGGTCGTTGTGTTTGTTGGTTGGCGTGCTGTTGGGCAGCTATATGGGCGGCAGTGGCGATCATTCGCTGGCGCCAGTCCATGCCCATATCAACTTGTTGGGGTTCACCTTGATGACCCTGTTCGGCCTCGCCTACCGGGTGATGCCGGGCATGGCGGGCACGATGCTGGGCCGGGCGCATTTCTGGCTGCATCAGGCGGGCGCGCTGGTGATGCTGGTCAGCCTGTTCTTGATGATGAACGGACAGTTGCCCGAGGCGACGGCGGGCATGGTCCTGCCGGTGGCAGAGGTCGTGGTGTTCTTGGGCATGGCCTGCTGGTCGGTCAACCTGCTGCGCCACGCCTGACACGCCCTAGCCGATCAGGATCACCACCCAGGCCACACCCCCGGCCAGTGCGGTCACCGCCACGGCGGCCGATCCGCAATCCTTGGCCTTCTTTGCGCGGGGGTCGTGGTTTGTGCTGATGTAATCCACCGCCTCTTCCACGGCGCTGTTCACCAGTTCGGCCGCCAGCACCAGCAAGCCCAGCGCCAGGATCAGCCCGCGTTCGCCCGCCTCCAGATCCAGGCTGAACGCCAGAACGGCGGACAGGGCGTTGACCAAGGTCCACTGACGCAACGATTTTTCGGTGGCCCAGGCGGCACACCACCCCTCCCAGGACCAGGTCGCGGTATTCGCAAGACGCCGCAATTCGGCCGTCAGCGTTGATTTCATGGTCCCCTCCTGCCCCAGCCTCAATTCTGGGGCATCTGACCGGATCAAGGCGGACCTGTAAATCGACGATCAGACGGAAAGCGCCTCGATTTCCGACTTGTTGCTGCAAAAGCTGGGCAGGGCCTCGGCTTTGGGGGTGACGGCCAGCCACGCGGTGCAGGCCTGCGACAACCCGCAGGCCGCGCAGGAGTCAACCAGACGGGCCAGTTCGGCGCGGGAATACCAGCCATCGGTGACAGCCTCGACCAGATTGACGCCCAAGGTGCGGGCCATGCCACGGGTCAGGCCCCAGGCCAAAGGTGCGGTTGCAAGGTCCATGGATGCTCCTGTGATTGCGCCCGCTCAGGATGCGGGCAAAGCCGGGGGCAATCCTTGATCCAGATCAAGCCATGCCGCATTGCGCGGGGCGGCGGGCGGCGCTAGGATTGCCCCATGTTTACAATCGAACACGACTTTGACGCGACCGTGATCACCCTGGTGGATGAGGGGTCGGTGCATCTGGAAGAGGATGTCACGATCGAGGCGTTCGAGGATTGCGTCGTGATCCAGCAGGTCGATCCCATCACCGACACCCCGCTGCGGATTACCCTGTCACTGGTGCAGGTCAAGGATCTGGCCGCCGCGCTGGACCTGCCCGAAGGGGTTTATCGGCTGAAATAGCCGTCACTCCAGGCGAAACGCCTTGTCCCGCGATGTCGCGCCGCTGATCAGGGTCAGGCGGCTGGGGGCAACGCCCAAGGCATGGGCCAGCAGGGCCGTCACCGCCGCGTTGGCCCGGCCTTCGTCCGGTGGGGCGGTCACGCTGATGCGCAGGGCGGTGCCGTCACGGGTGCCCAGATTGGCGCGGCCGTTGGGGGTGACGCGCACATCAAGCCGCGCCCCCGGCACAGCCAGATCCGCCCAGACGCCCTTGATCTGCTTCCCCTTGGCCATGCGTCATCTGACATCGGCAGCCGTGCAACCTCAACCCCCGGCTTGACGCGGGGCCCGCGACACCGCTTAAGCTTGGGCGAAACGAGGTGTCCGATGATCATAGCCAACCCCGCCGCCTTTGCCTTTCTGTCCGCCCGCCGGTCCCGCCCGGCCAAGCTGTTCAAAGGCCCGGTGCCCGACCGCGCCGCCCTGCGCGCCATCCTGACCGCCGCGCTGCGCGTGCCCGACCATGGCAAGCTCGAGCCGTGGCGGCTGATCGTGGTGGACCGGGCGGGGATGGAACGGCTGGCCGGTCTGGCTGAGGCGCGGGCGCTGGAACTGGGCGGCGACGCGCAAAAGGTGGCCAAGGGGCGCGGGCAGTTCGACCTGGGTCAGCTGGCCGTGGTGGTGATCTCCTCGCCCAAGGGGGATCAAAAACCGGTAGTCGAGCAGGTCGCCTCCTCCGCCGCGCTGTGCATGAACATCCTGAACGCGGCCGAGGCGGCAGGTTGGGGGGCAAACTGGCTGACGGGCTGGACGGCGCATGACCCGGTCTTTGCCGCCTGCGCCTTTGGCTGTGGGACCGGTGAGACGGTCGCCGGCATCGTCCATATCGGCACCCCGCCCGAGGACGGCCCCGACCGTGCCCGCCCCGACCTTGACCGCGTTGTCACCTGGCCCGCGCCATGATCCTGGGCGATTTCCTCAAGGCGCTGGGCCAGATCGGCGACGGGCGCATCCTGCGGGTGATGGCGCTGGGGGTGATGCTGGCGCTGGGGTTGCTTTATGCGATTTATGCCGCGCTGATCTGGGGTGTGGACCTGTTCCTCCCCGGCAGCGTGACGATCCCCTTTGTCGGCCCGGTCGATGGGTTGACCACACTGTTCGGCTGGGGGTCGCTGGCTCTGGTGCTGGTGCTGTCGGTGTTCCTGATGGTGCCCGTCGCCGCCGCCTTTACCGCGTTCTTCCTCGAGGAGGTCGCGGATGCGGTCGAGGACCGGCACTACCCCGGCCTGCCCCCAGCCCGTGGCCTGGGGTTTTGGGACTCGCTGGTCGATACGCTGGGCCTGCTCGGGGTCTTGCTGGTCGTCAGCCTGATTTCGCTGGTGCTGTGGCCCTTTGCCGGGCCGCTGATGCCGGTGCTGGCCTGGGGGATCAACGGCTATCTGCTGGGGCGCGAGTATTTCACCCTTGTCGCAGCGCGCCGTCTGGGGCGCGAGGGGGCGCGGACCCTGCGGCAGCGTCATGCGGGCCAGGTGTGGCTCGCGGGCGTGCTGATGGCGGCGCCCCTGTCCCTTCCGCTGGTGAACCTGCTGGTGCCGGTGCTGGGGGTGGCGACCTTTACCCACCTGTTCCACCGCCTGCAACGGTAGCCAAGATGGGCGAATCGCCCATCCTACAAGTCACCCCCGCGTCATGATCCCGAACACGTCCAGATCGTCGATCCCGATGCCGCCCCACAGGATCACGGCACAGATCCCGGCCCAGATCACGGTGGCGACCAAAGTGGTGATCTTTGCCTTGCGACCAACGTTTTCCTCTGCCGGGGCCGAGCGTGGCGTGCCAGGAACCACAGTGCCTGCATCGGCCTGCGAGGTGAACTGCAGGGGCAGCACGCAGAAGAACACCATGAACCAGGTCACGGAATACAGCACAAAGGCGCCAGTGATGGTCATGCCTGCTCCAGTTCGATCAGGGTTCCGGTGAAATCCTTGGGGTGCAGGAACAGCACCGGCTTACCATGGGCGCCGGTCTTGATCGCCCCCAGCACACGCGCCCCTTCGGCCAGCATCCGGTCGCGGGCGGCGTGGATGTCGGGCACCTCATAGCACAGATGGTGGATGCCGCCCGAGGGGTTCTTGTCCAGAAACCCCTGAATCGGCGAAGCGGGGCCAAAGGGCGCCAGCAGTTCGATCTTGGTGTTGGGCAGCGTCACGAAAACCACCGTCACGCCATGTTCAGCCAGATCCTGCGGCACCGTCACCGCGGCCCCCAGCGTCTGGGCATATTGCGCCGTGGCCGCCGCAAGGTCAGGCACGGCGATGGCGACATGGTTCAGACGGCCGATCATTCTGCTCTCCGGGTTCACCCTATGCTTATGGGGGCTTGGGGGCGTCCCGACAAGGGCGCGCGGGAAATGTGGCGATTGCCTGCGTCATTAACCCGCGGTTAGCGAAGCTGTGGTTGCAATGGCAGAACCGCAAGCAAGGGGGACGCGATGCCCAACACCATAACCGTGGAACTGCCCGACATGCCCCTGCACGGATCCAGCGTGCTGGGATCGGGGCGCGAGATGATCAGCGCCCTGCCCCTGCGCGGCATCACCGTCCTTGCGGTCGAGGACAGCCGCTTTGCCTCCGAGGCGCTGCGCCTGATGTGCCAGCGGTTGGGGGCGCGCTTGCGCCGGGCCGAAACCATCCACGCCGCCCGGTCGCATTTGCGGCTCTATCGCCCCAATGTCGTCATCGTCGATCTGGGCCTGCCCGATGGCCGGGGCGAGGCGCTGATTCGCGAGATCGTCGGTTCCGGGGCTCCGGTGGTCATCCTGGGCACCTCGGGCGACCCGACCGGCCGCGCCTCGGCCCTGGCCGCAGGGGCGGCAGGGTTTCTGGACAAACCGCTGGAAAGCCTTGCCGCCTTTCAATCCTTGCTGATCCGCCACCTGCCCGAGCGCAGCGCCGCCCTGCCCACCGGCCCCGAGGCGCCCCTGCACCCCGACACCCTGGCCCTGCGCGACGATCTGGCCCGCGCCGCCGCCCTGATCGAGGCGGGAACCAACCCCGAAACCCGCGCCTACCTCTCAGGCTTTCTCAGCGGGGTGGCCCGTCACGCCCATGACGCGGCCTTGGCCGAAGCGGCCGAGGCGCCATCGACCTCGGGGCGCCTTGAAACCCTGCGCGCCCTGCTGCAACGCAGGCTTGCCGGGGCGCAGGCGGCCTTTGGCAGTTCCGGGCCCGACCTGTAACACCTGACACGGCCCCAAGGGACAAGGCATCACTCCAGCGCGGGGTCCGATCCGGGGCGCACAAGCCGCGTCAGGTCCGACAGACGTTCATATTGGCGGCCGCTTTCGGCAAAGTTCTGCGGGTTCAACCAGGCGCGATAGGCCTCGCGCAGGGCGGGCCACTCGCTGTCGATGATGGAGAACCACGCCGTATCGCGATTGCGGCCCTTGACGATGGTGGCCTGCCGAAAGACCCCCTCATAGGAGAACCCCAACCGCTGCGCCGCCCGCCGCGACGGCATGTTCAGTGCATCGCACTTCCACTCATAACGCCGATACCCAGCGGCAAAGGCCCAATCCATCATCAGAAACATCGCCTCGGTCGCGGCACGGCTGCGCTGCAATTCGAGGGTCAGGTTGATGTGGCCGACCTCGATCGACCCCGCCTCGGGGGTGATGCGCAGATAAGAGGCGACCCCGCCGCAATGCCCGGTGTCCTTGGACCGGATCACATAAAACAAGGGGTCCGTGCCCGTGGCCGTGTCCTTGGCCCAGCGGTGATAGGCCGAGGCCGAGGAAAACGGACCATAGGGCAGGTAATCCCACAGCGCGTCATGGCCCGAACAGGCGCGAAACAGGTCCGCCGCGTGCTGGTCGGGGTCCATGCGCTCCAGCCGGGCATAGTCGCCCTCCAGCACCGCCCCGTCCGGCCGCACCGGCACTTGCCACCCCACCACCTCGACCCCAAATTTCCGGCCCATGACCCCTCCTGTTTTGCGCAATGATATTACAGGCCTAACCCGCTGGAGGATAGGCGTGAAATCCGTCGAAATCCGCCTTGCCCAAGCCAACCCCGACGGATCGCAGCGCGGCATAACCCATCGTCAGATGAAACATGAAATTGGGCAGCCCGTATAGGAACAGGAAATCGGCGGCACTCTGGTCCAGTTCCGCCATCCCGGCGCGGTGCAGGATTCGGCGCTGCTCGGCCCCCAGAAATTCGTCCGGCCGCATCGCGCCCAGGGTCGCCCGCACCACGGCCAGACGCGGGGCCAGCGCCGAGGGCAGGCTGGGCACCTCGCGTCCGGCCAGCGGGCAGGCGATGCGCAGCGCAAACGCCGCGGCCGTCGCAAACTGCTGGCCCGCCGGAAAGGCATCGGCAACCTGCGCCGCCAGGGCCTGCGGCCCCGCCTTCTCGATCATCCGCATCGCCTGCCCCAGATAGTGGCGGAACACCGGAACGGACCCTGTGTAAAGCGGCGGCACCATCAAATGAAAACTCCCGGGGGCGACCCCGGGAGTGTGACCGTCAACACGGTGGATGACAAGTTAAAGC
>CAMBWO010000179.1 GCA_945871285.1 Pseudorhodobacter antarcticus
ACGACCCAGGCGGCGGCCCTGACTTCGGTCCAACTTGCGGCGATCGACGTCGCGATCATCGCGGCGATCGAGGCTGCGGACCTTGCCGCGCTTGGCACGGCGGCCCTCAAGGGGCTTGGCACCAACGACTTTGCTGCCCTTGGGTCAACGCAGGTGGCAGCCCTGACGACCGCACAACTGGCCTCACTTTCCACGGCACGGGTGACCACCGGCCAGATCGCCGCCCTGACCACCGACCAGCTTGGCGCGATGACCACGTCACAAATCGCCAAGTTCTCGTCCGCCGATGTCGCGGCCCTGACGGCGGATCAGGTCGCCGCCATGACCACGGGCCAGATCGCGGTTCTGACCTCGGTCCAGACCGGGGCGCTGAACACCGATCAGGTCGCGGCCCTGACCACGGCCCAGATCGCGGCGCTCACCACGGCGGGCCTGACCGGTCTGGGGTCCGATGACATCGTCGCGCTGACCACCGATCAGGCCGGTGCCCTCAGCTCGACCCAGATCACCGCCCTCACCACCGCCGTTCTGGTCCAGATGGAGGCCGAGGATGTCGCCGCCCTCACGACCTCTGCCGTGCAAGCGCTGACCATGGCCCAGATCGCGGCGTTGACCACGGGCCAGGTCGCGGCGCTGACCACCAACCAGATGGTCGCCCTGACCACAACCCAGGTGACCAAACTGACGACGGCCGACATGGCCGCCCTGACCACCGATCAGGTCGCAGCCCTGACGACAGCCCAGGTCGTCGTCCTCGGCTCGGCCCAGGTCGCGGCCTTCGGGGTCGATCAGGTCGGCGCCCTGACCACGGCCCAGGTCGCGGCCCTGTCCGTGGGCTCGCTGACGGGCCTCAGCAGCGATGACATCGTGGCCCTGACCACCGCGCAGGCCGGGGCGCTCAGTTCGTCGCAACTCGCGGCCCTGTCCACCGCCGTCATCGCACAGATGGAGGTTGAGGATTTTGCCGCCCTCACCACCTCGGCGATCCGGGGTCTGACCGCAAACCAGATCAAGGCGCTGACGTCCGATCAATCCGCCGCCTTGACCACCGATCAGATCGCGTCGCTGACCACGACCCAGATCGCGGCCATGGGCACCACCCAGGTCACGGCCCTGACGACCGGGGCGATCGTGGCCCTGACCACGGCCCAGATGGCGGGCCTGACCTCAACGCAGATCGGCGCCCTGACCACCGACCAGATCGTCGCCTTGGAAACCGCCGATATCGGCGCGCTGACCGACATCCAGGTCAGCGCCTTCACCTCGACCCAGATCGGCGTGATGAGCAACAGTCAGGTCTCCGCCCTGTTCATCTGACCAGGCCCCCATAACCTGCCGTCGCCCCCTGCGGGCGGCGGCCCTCACTGCCGTCCCGACCCCAGTGATTTCACCAGGATCAGACTGGCCAGGATCAACGGCAGCCCGATGCCAAAGGCCGTCCGGATCCCCAGCGTCTGCGCGACATAGCCCAGCAGGGGCGGGCCCAGCAGGAACATCATGAACGAAAACTGCGCCAAGGCGGCAATGTTCAGCGCCGCAGGCCGGTCCGTCCGCTGCGCCGCCGCCGACATCGCCAGCGGGAAAATCGCACTCGTCCCCATCCCCATCGCCGCAAATCCCGCCAGCGACAGATAGGGCCAGGGTGACACGGCCACCACCACACAGCCCACCATCAGCACCACCAACAGCACCCGCGCCACCGATGCCGGGGAAAACCGGTCGACGACACCATCCGCAAAGAACCGCATCAGCGCCTGCGAGGCTGCAAAACAAGCCACCGCAATCCCGGCCAGAAACGGGCTCGCGCCAAAGACGTCCCGCATGTAGATGGCCGACCAGTCCATGCTGGCCCCTTCCAAAATCATCGCGGGCAGGGTCACTACGACCAGCACCAGAATGGCGCGGGTCGGAGTGGCAAAGATCGGCGGCTTGGCCGTGCTGGTCGCCGGGCGGGGCGGGGCAGGGTGGTACCCCCACAGGCACACCGCAATCGCCACCACAACCACCGGCACATTCAACGCCAGATGCACCTGCGGGCTGATCCCCATCGACGCGACATAGGCCCCCACCAGCCCCGCCGAAAAGAACCCGATGCTCCAGAACGCATGGGACCGGTTCATGATGCGGTACCCCACCAGATGCTCGACCCGGTCGGCTTCGATGTTGACCATGATCTCGACACAGCCCACCACAATGCCCACCGGCACCAGCAGCGCGAAAAATGTCAGCGGGTCCGGCGCCTGAACCGCAACCGCATAGAACAGCGCCACCAGCGGGATGGCGGTCAACAACGCCAACCGATACCCGACCCGCTCCAGAATGGGCGAGGCGAAGGTCAGCGCAATCAGCGTTCCCGCCGGCGCCCCGATCAACCCCAGCCCCAGCGCCCCGGTCGTCACCCCCATCTGCGTTTGCACATCGCCCAGACGCGGAAAGATGTTGCCCATCGCAAAGGAATAGATCGCAAAGCTGGCAAAGACCTGATGCGAACGGGAAAGGTGCAGTCCTGAACGCATCATCAACCCTTTCTGGGATCACCGCTTGCTAATTTGAAAATCGGACCTCCCGCAACCCCTTGCATGAAAAATCTCTGCCCTCCAATCGCCACGCCAGCCCCGTTTCCGGCTAGTCAGACCGTGCAATCTTCGCTAAAGTTTCCTCAGATCCGGGGCAAACCCGGGCAAATCGGCAGTATAGGCAAGACAGGCGGTCGTCTCATGACGGAAATGGTCTATGGCTCGATGCCCGCAAGGGCACGCGAGCCGGTGCTTCCACGTTGGTGGCGCACCATCGACAAATGGTCGCTGACAGCCATCCTTGGCCTGTTCGGCATCGGCTTGCTGCTGGGTCTGGCCGCCTCGGTGCCCCTGGCCAGCCGCAACGGCCTGCCGCAATTCTACTATGTTCAGCGCGAGGCGTTCTTCGGCTCGGTCGCCATCGCCGTCATGGTCGGCTTTTCCATGCTGACCCCTGACATGATCCGCCGCCTTGGCGTGCTGGGGTTTGCCCTGTCCTTCCTCGCCCTCGCCGCCTTGCCCTTTCTGGGCACCGACTTCGGCAAGGGCGCCGTGCGCTGGTTCTCGCTGGGCTTTGCCTCGTTCCAGCCGTCCGAGTTTCTGAAGCCCGGCTTCATCATTGTCTCGGCCTGGCTCATGGCCGCCTCGGCCGAGGTGAACGGCCCGCCCGGCAAATCCATTTCGCTGTTCCTGACGCTGATCATCGTCGCCCTTCTGGCGATGCAGCCCGACTTTGGCCAATCCATGCTGGTGCTGTTCGGCTGGGGTGTCATCTATTTCGTGGCCGGTGCCCCCATGCTGCTGATCGCGCTGATCCTGGGCGCAGTCTTCATGGGCGGCACCTTTGCCTATGAACATTCCGAACACTTCGCCCGCCGCATCGACGGTTTCATGAACGCCGATGTCGACCCGCGCAGCCAGATCGGCTACGCCACCAACGCCATTCAAGAGGGCGGCTTTTTCGGCGTCGGCGTGGGGCAGGGCCAGGTCAAATGGACCCTGCCGGACGCCCACACCGATTTCATCATCGCTGTCGCAGCCGAGGAATACGGCCTGATCCTCGTCCTCGTCATCATCGCGCTTTATTGCACCGTGGTCGTGCGCTCCCTGTTCCGCCTGATGAAGGAACGCGATCCCTTCGTCCGTCTGGCCGGCACCGGCCTTGCCTGCATCTTTGGCGTGCAAGCCATGATCAACATCGGCGTCGCCGTCCGCCTGCTGCCCGCCAAGGGCATGACCCTGCCCTTTGTCAGCTATGGCGGCTCCTCCGTCATTGCCGCAGGCATCACCGTGGGCATGCTGCTGGCCCTGACACGCACCCGGCCACAGGGCGAGTTTGCCGATATCTTCAAACGGTCCCGGTGATGGCACCCCTGCTCCTCATCGCCGCAGGGGGCACAGGCGGCCACATGTTCCCCGCCCAGGCACTGGCCGAGGCGATGCTGGCCAAAGGCTGGCGCGTCCGCCTGTCCACCGACGCCCGTGGCGCGCGCTACACCTCCGGCTTCCCCCAAGGCGTTGAAATCACCCAAGTCTCCTCGGCCACCTTCGCCCGTGGCGGCGTTCTGGCCAAACTGCTGGCCCCCCTCCGCATCGCCGCCGGCATCGTCGCCGCAACCTTCCGCCTTTGGCGGGACAAACCTGCCGTCGTGGTGGGCTTTGGCGGCTATCCCACCATCCCCGCACTGTCGGCGGCGGTGATCCTGCGCCTGCCGCGCATGATCCACGAACAAAACGGCATCCTCGGCCGCGTCAATCAGGCCTTCGCCACCCGCGTCAACACCGTCGCCTGCGGCACTTGGCCCACCGCATTGCCCGATGGCGTCACCGGCGAACCCACCGGCAACCCCGTCCGCCAAACCGTCCTCGACCGCGCCGGTGCCCCCTACATCGCCCCCGGCGACTATCCGATGAGCGTGGTTGTCATCGGCGGCAGCCAGGGCGCCCGCGTGTTGTCCGACATGGTTCCCGCCGCCATCGCTGGCCTTGACCCCGCCTTGCGCGACCGCCTCCGCATCGCCCATCAGGCCCGCGACGAAGACCTGCCTCGCGTCGTGCAAGCCTATGCCGACGCCGGCATCCCGGCCGAGGTGGAACCCTTCTTCACCGACATTCCGCGCAGGCTGTCCGAGGCGCAACTGGTCATCTCCCGCTCCGGCGCCTCGTCTGTCGCCGACATCTCGATCATCGGCCGCCCCGCCATCCTGATTCCCTTCGCCGCCGCAACCGGCGACCACCAAACCGCCAACGCCCGTGGCCTGGCCGAGGCGGGCGCCGCCGTGATCCTGCCCGAAGCCGGCCTGACCCCCGCCACCCTCACCGCCGAAATCACCGCCATATTGACCGCGCCCGACCGCGCCGAACTGATGGCCCGCTCGGCCCTGGCCCAAGGCCGCCCCGACGCCACCATCCGCCTCGCCGCCCTGGTCGAGGCCCTCAGGAAAGACTGACCGCATGAACGCCGCCACCAAACTGCCAATGGAACTGGGCCCCATCCACTTCGTCGGCATCGGCGGCATCGGCATGTCGGGCATCGCCGAGGTGCTGATGACCTTGGGCTATACCGTCCAAGGGTCAGACGCCCGCGCCTCCAAGATCACCGACCGCCTCGTCACCCTCGGTGCGACCGTCTTCGAAGGCCAGGCCGCCGCCAATATCGGCGACGCCGCCGTGATCGTGATCTCCTCCGCCATCAAAAAGGGCAATCCGGAACTGGAGGAGGCCCGTCGCCGCAAACTCCCTGTCGTCCGCCGCGCCGAAATGCTGGCCGAACTGATGCGCATGCGCTCCAACATCGCCATCGCGGGCACCCATGGCAAAACCACCACCACCACGATGGTCGCAACCCTGCTGGACAAGGGCGGCTTTGACCCCACCGTCATCAACGGCGGCGTCATCCACGCCTATGGATCCAACGCCCGCGCCGGGGCAGGGGAGTGGATGGTGGTCGAGGCGGACGAGAGCGACGGCTCCTTCAACCGCCTGCCCGCCACGATCGCCATCGTGACGAACATCGACCCTGAACACATGGAACACTGGGGCACCTTCGACGCACTGCGCCGCGGCTTTTACGATTTCGTCTCCAACATCCCCTTCTACGGCCTCGCCGTCTGCTGCACCGACCACCCCGAGGTGCAGGCGCTGGTGGGCCGCGTCACCGACCGCCGCATCGTCACCTTCGGCTTCAACGCCCAGGCCGATGTCCGGGCGGTGAACCTGACCTATGAAAACGGTGTGGCCCATTTCGACGTCCTGCTGCAAGGCGAAGGCCAGGGCCAAAAGATCGAAGCTCTCACCCTCCCCATGCCCGGCAACCACAACGTCTCGAACGCCCTCTCCGCCATCGCCGTTGCCCGCCATCTGGGCATGAAGGCCACCGAAATCCGCGAAGCCCTCGCCGGTTTCGCCGGCGTCAACCGCCGCTTCACCAAGGTGGCCGAGGTGAACGGCGTCACCATCATCGACGACTACGGCCACCACCCGGTCGAAATCGCCGCCGTGTTGAAAGCCGCCCGCCAGGCCACCAAGGGCCGCATCATCGCCATCCACCAGCCCCACCGCTACACCCGCCTGCATTCCCTGTTCGAGGATTTCTGCACCTGCTTCAACGAAGCCGATGTCGTCGCCATCGCCGATGTCTATGCGGCGGGCGAAGACCCGATCCCCGGCGCCTCCCGCGATGATCTGGTCGCAGGCCTCATCGCCCACGGGCACCGCCACGCCCGCGCCCTGCTGGATGAGGCCGACCTCGCCCGCCTCGTCCGCGAACAGGCCCAACCGGGCGACATGGTCGTCTGCCTCGGTGCAGGCTCCATATCAGCCTGGGCCAATGCCCTGCCCGCCAAGTTGATCGAGCGTGCAGCATGAGCGCCAAAAATCTTCGAAGATTTTTGCAATTTCTTTCGAAAAAATTTGGTCTTGCCGCGCAGGTCGCGTCATGAACACTCCGCTGATCCTTGGGGCCATCTGGGTCGTTCTGGGTGCCATCACGGCGATGATGCCGATGCGCCTGCAACGCTATCCCGGCATCCCCCTGCTGATCGCGGCGCCCATCCTCCTCATCTGGATCGGTTCTGTCCACGGCTGGCTCTGGGTCGCCATCGGAACCTTCGCCTTCCTGTCGATGTTCCGCCGCCCCCTGAACTACCTCATCCGCTGGGCCCTCCGCCTGCCATTGCCCGACCAGCCGCCCGAACTCCGCCCCAAATCGCCCGGAGGCACACCATGAGCCTGTCCCTGATTGCCGGCCTGTCCTGGCTGATCGCCGCCAATGTGATCGCGATGTTCCCCTCGCGTGACCACCACTGGCGCAATGCCTATATGCTCATCACCCTGGGCGTGCCGATCCTGGGCTGGATCACCTATGAACACGGCCCGCTGTTGGGGCTGCTGTTCCTGGCCGGTGGGGCCTCTGTGCTGCGGTGGCCCGTCTATTTCCTCGCCCGCCGGGCCAAGGCTCTGGTCCGCCG
Source organism: Pseudorhodobacter antarcticus (assembly GCA_945871285.1). Classification (GTDB taxonomy): domain Bacteria; phylum Pseudomonadota; class Alphaproteobacteria; order Rhodobacterales; family Rhodobacteraceae; genus Stagnihabitans. Next base: position 6,986 of record CAMBWO010000179.1, read on the forward strand.
CCCGCCCGCCGAATAACATCCGGCAATGTCTGAAGGTCGCTCCCCTTTCGGGAACCATCGACCCGGTCCGTTGCCGGGACTTGCGTTGCGGCGGACGGCTGATTAACAAACCCCTATGCAAACCCTCCCCATCCCCCGTGGCACTCTGACGCCGAACCGGCCCCTGTCCGACCTCACCTGGCTGCGGGTCGGCGGCCCGGCCGAATGGCGGTTTCAGCCTGCGGATGAGGCGGACTTGTGTGAATTTCTGGCCGCCTTGGACCCGGCCATTCCGGTCTTTCCGATGGGTGTGGGCTCCAACCTGATCGTGCGCGATGGTGGCATCCGCGCCGTGGTGATCCGTCTGGGTCGCGGCTTCAATTCCATTGAAATTCAAGGGGATAAGGTCATCGCCGGGGCCGCCGCCCTTGATGCCCATGTCGCCCGCCGCGCTGCGGAGGCGGGCCGCGACCTGACCTTCCTGCGCACCATCCCCGGCTCGATCGGTGGGGCGGTGCGGATGAACGCGGGCTGTTATGGGTCCTATGTCGCGGATGTCCTTGACGAAATCCGCGTGGTCACCCGTCAGGGCGAAGCGAAAACCCTGACCAAGGCCGACCTGCATCTGGCCTATCGCCAATCGACCCTTCCCGAGGGCTGGGTCATCACCCAAGCCACCTTCACCACAACCTCTGGTGAGCCACCGGCCCTTGAAGCCCATATGTTGGACCAAATCGCCAAACGCGACGCCAGCCAACCCACCAAGGACCGCTCTGCCGGGTCCACCTTTCGCAACCCCATCGGCCATTCTTCGACCGGCCGCGCCGATGACACGCATGAGCTGAAGGCCTGGAAAGTCATCGACGATGCCGGAATGCGCGGCGCAACCCTGGGTGGCGCGCAGATGAGCCCGATGCATTCCAACTTTCTGATCAATGCAGGTGGCGCAACTGCCGCTGATCTGGAAAATTTGGGCGAACAGGTGCGAAAAAAGGTTTACGCCGCGACGGGTATCACACTAGAGTGGGAAATCATGCGCGTCGGCGAACCGGCGGCAAAAAAACAATAAAATCCGGCAAAGTCCGGGTGAGGCAGTGATGGTGGGCGGTTCTGCAACAGCGGGCCCCCGCGTGGCGGTACTGATGGGTGGGCCTTCCGCAGAACGGGAAGTGTCGCTTGTCTCTGGGCGTGAATGCGCCATTGCCTTGCGGGCGGCAGGATATGAGGTGGTCGAGCTTGATGCTGACCACGATCTGGCCGCGCGCCTGATTCAGATCAAACCTGACTGTGTTTTCAATGCCTTGCACGGGCGCTGGGGCGAGGATGGCTGCGTGCAGGGCCTGCTGGAATGGCTGCGCATCCCCTATACCCATTCGGGCGTGCTGGCCTCGGCGCTTGCCATGGACAAGGCCCGCGCCAAGGCGGCCTTTGCGGCGGCAGGCTTGCCCGTCGTCGCCTCCAAACTCGCCTCTCGCGATGTGGTCAGCCGCAGTCACGTGATGCCGCCGCCCTATGTGGTGAAACCCAACAACGAAGGCTCTTCGGTCGGCGTCTACATCGTGCGCGAAGGGTCGAACGCCCCCCGTCTGGCCGATACGATGCCCGAAACCGTGATGGTGGAAACCTATGCGCCGGGGCGCGAGATGACCGTATCGGTGATGGGCGACCGCGCCCTGGCCGTGACGGACATCATCACGGACGGCTGGTATGACTTTGATGCGAAATACAAACCTGGTGGCAGCCGCCACGAGGTTCCGGCCAACCTGCCGCCCGAAATCACCGCGGCCTGTCTCGATTATGCCCTGCGCGCCCACCGCGCCCTGGGGTGTCGTGGGCTCAGCCGCACCGATTTTCGCTGGGACGAGGGGCGTGGCCTTGCGGGCCTGATCCTCTTGGAAACCAACACCCAGCCCGGCATGACGCCAACCTCGCTGGCCCCCGAACAGGCCGCACATTGCGGCATCAGCTTTCCCGCCCTGTGCGACTGGATCGTAAAGGACGCCTCATGCAATCGCTAGGCCGCGCCTTGCCCCTGCGCCGCGATCCGGCCCCCAGCCGCTGGGCCTACCGGATGCAGCGGCTGTGGTTGACCCCGGTGTTTCGCGTCACGATGCGGGTCGGTATGCCCGCCTTTGTGCTGGCCCTTGCCGGTGGGATCTACCTGTCCGATCAGGCCCGCCGCGACGCCTTTGGCAATGGCTATACCGAGCTGAAATCC
>CAMBWO010000180.1 GCA_945871285.1 Pseudorhodobacter antarcticus
CTCGCCCACCGCCACCTTGCGCAGCGGCTTGGCCAGCGCCCGCCAGCCTGCCACCTGCGGCTCCAGCAGCGTCACCTCGATACGCGCCACCGTATCCCCCCGCGCCCTTGTGCCAAACAGCCGCGCCGGGATCACCTTGGTGTTGTTCAACACCAACCGGTCGCCCGCCCGAAACACCCCCACCAGATCGCGCACATGCAGATCGCGGATGGCGTCCCCTTCCGCCACCAGCAGGCGTGCGGCGGTGCGGGGCCGCGCGGGCCTTGTGGCAATCAACCCCTCGGGCAGATCGAAATCGAAATCACTCAGCTTCATTCGCCGCTCCTGACGGTGGGGGGTGGGGCGCGGAACAGGTCGCGGAACATGCCGGGTGTCAAGATGGAAAGGGGGTTCACCTGCACATCCGGCGCCTCGGCCGTGCCGCGCAGGCGGTAGGCAAAGCCGAACAGCCCCTCGCCCTTGCGCGTCAGGATAGACCCGATCCCGTTCAGCATATAGATCGGCGACACCACGCCGCGCATGTCCAGCCGCGACGTGTCCGAATGGTAAACCCCCTCCAGCGACACCCCCATCGAGGCACCGACCGCCGACCCGTTGCGCACGTCAATCGCATTGGGCGTCAGCAAGAATTCGGCCTGCGACTCGCCAAAGACGATCCCGTCGCCGTTCAGCTGGTCCAGCAGCCCCACAATCGAAATCGCGCTCAGCAGGTCGGCCATCACCGACCCATAGCGCACCCGCAGATTGATGATCCGCGCCGTCCCGTCATACTGCCCTGCGGTCTTGCGCGGGACCAGCACCATGTCCAACTCCCCGCCAAAGGCCGACGAAAACATCCCCGCCGACTGCATCACATCGCCCGCATCGTCCGATTTGATCCGCACCGCCGTGCCATTGGCCGACGGCCCGACCGCCCCCGTCACGGCGGCCTTGCCATTTACCCGCCCGCGAAAATCACCATTGAACCCGCCCGTCAGCGCAAAGGTGCCGTCAAACCCGGTCAGCCTTATCCCATCCGTCACCCGCAGCGCCTCCAGCCGCACCGTGATCGGGCTGCCCTCAGCCGACCCGGATGATCCGCGATTCTCCGGAAACCGCCGGATGTCGATGCTGCCCGAGGTCACCGCCAATCCGACGGGCCGCGTCCCCCGCCCGGTGATCTCGACCGCGCCGTCCAGCCAGCCGCCCAAAGTCACCTTGTCAAACCGCGCCTTGTCCAGCGTGCCGTCGCTTTTCAGGTCCACCCGACCCCGCGCCGTCAACCCCGCCCCCGAAACACTCAGCGCCGTCACCTTGGGCACGGTGCCCAGCGTGACCTCTGCCTCCAGCCGCCCCGCCGCCGCCGTGCCCTTGCGCCAGCCCAGCTCCGGTATCGCCAGCCCGATCCCGCGCAGGTCCGAGGTCAGCCGCAACTGCCCCGCCGCATCGCGCGGCAACGTCACCACCACCTGCCCCGGACCCGACCCCGTGACCATGCTTTTGGGCAGGCCCAGCCCAAACTCCTCAACCGCCGCCTGCGACAGCGTCACGGTGCCCTCGATCCGCGCAGGCGTCACCGTCGCCCCAAAACGCTGGGCAAAGGTCACATCAAACGGCACCGCCCCAATCAACCCCGGCCCCGCGATGGTCATGCCGCCCGGATCGGCCCGCACTTCCAGCAGCGGGGCCGTCACCTGCCGCCCCGGCACCACGACCTGCGACACGAAATCCGCCACCTGCGCCGTCACCGCGAACTGCACCTGACCGGGCTGGATCGCCTTGATCAGCGGCAGGCTGATCCGCGCCGCGACCGTGACCGCCCCCGTGCCCAGCGTCACCGGTTGGCGCGCCTTTTCCATGTAATGAAACGGCGGTTGATCCAGCAGCGACAGCATCGCCGTCAGCGGGGCCCGCGCCTTCAGGTCGATGTTCGCCGTGGCAGGATAGATGCTGATGTCGGGCACCGTGATCACCGTGCCTGCCACATCCACCACGCCCCCCTCGGGCGGGGTCACCACGCCCTTGGTCACCACAAAGGTATAGGTCTGCCCAACGATGGTCGAATAGCCATCCGCCGCCGAAATCGGCGGCATCTGGGTCATGAACCGCAAATCGGCATTGGTGAAACTGTAACCCAGTTCCACCACCGGCGCCTGCCCCGGCTTGATGCGCAGTGCGACCTGCACATTGTCCAGCACGGCATTGCGCACATTGTTCGCAATCCAGGCCCGCGTGTTGGGCACCAGACGCTTTGGCCACAGCGCCAGCAACCCCTCCAGCGTCACCTCGTTCACCGTGACATCCAGCGCCGTCCGCCAACCGCCCGCCTCGGCCGCCAGCTGGCCCTTGACGGTCAGGGTCTTGTCACCCTCGACCATCGTCATCTGGCCCACATCCACCACGAACGGGTCCAGCCGCAGCCGCATGTCGATGGCCCCTTGCGAAAACCTGACCGGCGTCTCGAACAGCCCCGCCGGGTCCACCGCCAACCCTTCAATCGCCATCTGCCCCAAAAAGGCCGCCGGCCTGCGCCCTGACAGCACCCCGGTGATCGGCTGACCCTGATCGTCCACCATATAGGCCCGCCCGGATGCCTTGACCCGCAACGTCTCGCTTTGCACCGACAGTTCGGTCAACAGGATGCGCCCCGCCGCAGGATCATAGCCGATCCCAAGGCTGGCCTGATCGAACGGAATGGGCGTCGTCGTCGGGTTGGGTTGCAAGGCCCCCGCCCCGATATCCAGCCGCCCCGACAGCGCCTCGATCCCCTCGGTGCCGATGGTCGTGGCAATCTGGCCCGAAATGGGCGCATCGAGAATGCCCAGCCAGCCCAGCAGCGCGGTTTGCGACGCCAGATCCTTGGCCGCGACCTGATCGACCTGCGCCGTGATCCGCGCCGACCCCGCCCCCTTGCCCGCCACCACCGTCACCACCGCCTGCGCCGGCGTCGCGCCCCCCGACACCAGCGACATGCCCAGTTCCGCCGCCAATTCGCCCGGCCGGTTCTCGATCGCCAACCGCCCGTCACCCACCTCCCAGGTCCGCCCGGCCAGCAGGTCGGTCAGGCTCAGCGACAGCGCCTCAAGCGTGATGTTGGTCAGATGGTCCAGCGCCGGCCGGGCAAAGACATCGTCCGCCGCCTGAAACAGCGCCGCCAGACTGTCGATCTGCGGCCCGTCGCCGCTGCCAAGGTTCAGGTCGAAATGGCCCTCCCGATCCCGCCGCACCGCCAGCCGCGCCCCCACGATACGGATGCTTTGCGCCCGGATCGCGCCTTGCATCAACCCACCCGGGTCCAGCGTCACCTGCGCCTCGGGCAGCGCCAGCAGCGTCCCGCCATCCGGCCTCAGCAGACGGACATCCTCCATCACCAGATGCGGCACCCAGTCATCGCCGATCATCACCGTAATCCCGCTGATCGACACCGCCCCCTGCGGCAGCGCATCGCCCACCGCCGCATTGACCCGCGCCTCAACCTCGGCCACCGCCCAGACCGGCAGGGCCACCTGCTTGCCCACCATGGCATAGACCCCCGACGCCAGCCCGAACACCAGAAGCAGCAGGATCAACCGCCCCCCCACGCCCGTGCGATGGCGGCGCTTGCGGCGGGGCACCTCGGCGTCAGCCAAAGGGGTCGTGTCGTCCCCATCTTCAGCCGCAGTCATCGCCGCCCTTTCGCCCGTTTCAGGTTCTTGAACCCGTGGTTGCCTTTATCTTCAACCAAAGGCAACTAGATGGCAAAACAATACCCGATCAAATAGCAAGGAGCCGCCCATGTTGACGCCCGGCCAGATGGCCCCCGATTTCACCCTGCCCCGCGACGACGGCACCCTTGTCACCCTGTCCGCCCTGCGCGGCCGCCCCGTCGTGATCTTCACCTACGGCGCCGACGGCACCCCGACCTGCACGAATGAGGTGATGGAGTTCAACACCCTCGCCCCCCAGTTCGCTGCCCTTGGGGTGGATGTCCTTGGCCTGTCCAAGGACACGGTCGCCAAACACGCCAAGTTCCGCACCAAGATGGGCATCACCCTGCCTTTGCTCTCCGACGGCAGCCAGATGATGGAAGCCTGGGGCGCCTATGGTGAAAAGCTGTTCTTTGGCAAACTGGTCCAGGGCGTCCTGCGCCAGACCTTCCTGATTGACGCGAACGGCACCCTTGAACACATCTGGAAAGTCGACCGCGTCAAGGATCACGCGGCCGAGGTGCTGGCCCACCTTCAGGCCCGCGCATGATGACCCTGGCCCAAATGGCGGTTCAGGTCCTGACCACCGCCGATGGCCGCGCCAAGACCGCCCTTGGCCGCACCCATGCCGCCACCTGGCTGGCCGCCCGCGCCGCTGGCACGCCCCTGCCCATCGGCCAGGCCAGCCCGCCCGACCAACCCGCCCGGCCCCCCCGTCCCGAACTGCTGCCCCCCCGCGACATGCCCCGCCGCCGGCCCGGTTCCCCCACCGGGCGCATCGCGCTGCTGCACGCCGTCGCCCATATCGAACTCAACGCCGTCGATCTGCACTGGGACATCATCGCCCGCTTCACCGCCACCCCCATGCCGCTTGGCTTTTATGACGACTGGGTCAAAGCGGCCGATGACGAGGCCAAACACTTCAACCTGATCTGCGACTGCCTCGAGGCGCAGGGTTCCCACTACGGCGCCCTGCCCGCCCATGCCACCATGTGGCAGGCCGCCGAGGATACCGCCCAGGACCTGCTTGGCCGCCTCGCCGTCGTGCCCATGGTGCTCGAGGCGCGGGGCCTTGATGTCACCCCCGGCATGATCACCCTGTTCCGCGCCGCAGGCGACACCGCCTCCCTCGCCGCCCTGGAAACCATCTATGCCGAGGAGGTCTCCCACGTCGCCTACGGCTCCAAATGGTTCAACTGGCTGTGTGGCAAGGCCGACCTTGACCCCAAGGACGCCTTTCACACCCTGGTCCGGCGCTATTTCCACGGCACCCTCAAACCCCCCTTCAACGACGAAAAACGGGCCGAGGCGGGCATCCCCCCCGATTTTTACTGGCCTCTGACCGAGGCACCCTGACCCCATCGGCAAAAATCCGCCGACCATATGGCGGATTGTTGCAGCCAAAATCAGCCATTCGCCCAAACTTGTTGCAGCAACGGCACCCGCTCGGTAATCAAACCCACCACCGCCCGCCACGTTTGTGGCTCGAAGGGGCGAATGTTTTTGTGCCCTTTCCCTCAAACGACCGGAACAACGCCCAGTGCTGACGCGACTTTCCTATCGGATCAATCTGACGCTGGAACGGTTCTTTCCCGAACAGCGTCTGTTCCTGAAATCGGATGAGGCGACCCGCTTCATCCGCCTTCGCCCCATCACCCAGGCCACCATCGCCGGCGTCGCCGTGGTCGTGCTGTTCTGGACCACCTTTGCCACCGCCGTCCTGATGATGGATTTCATCAACTCGGGCTCCTCGCGCGACCAGATCGCCCGGCAAACCGCCCTGTATGAGGAACGCCTCAACGCCCTGTCCGATGACCGCGACCTGCGCGTCTCAGAGGCCTCCGGTGCCCAGGAACGCTTTGCCCTCGCCCTGACCCAGGTGTCGCAGATGCAAGAGCGTCTGCTGGCCACCGAAGACAGCCGACGCGAGCTGGAAACCGGGATCGACGTGATCCAGAACACCCTGCGCCGCATGATCCAGGAACGCGACGCCGCCCGGGATGAGGCGACCCGCGTCGCCTCCGACCTCGCCGCCCAGACCGGTGTTGCCAACACCGAAATGGGCCGCATCCGCGACACCGAAATCACGCTGGACATGATCACTGCAGCCCTGTCCGAAACCGCCCGCGAACGCGACTCCAAACAGGCCGAGGTTGCCCGCGCCGAACAGGAAACCGAAGCCGTCGCCCAGAAGAAGGCCGAACTCGAGGCGCGCAACGCCGTCATCTTCTCAAAACTGGAGGAGGCGCTGACGATTTCGGTGGAACCTTTGGAAAAGATGTTCCGCGATGCGGGCCTCAACCCCGACCAGCTGATCGATTCCGCCCGCTCCGGCTATTCCGGTCAGGGTGGCCCGCTGTCGCCCATTTCCTTCTCGACCATGGGCCTGTCGGGCAGCCCCGATGAAACCCGCGCCAATGCCATCCTGTCGGGTCTGGACAACCTCAACCTCTACCGCATGGCGGCCTACCGCGTGCCGCTGGGGATGCCGCTGCAAACCTCGTTCCGCATGACCTCGGGCTATGGCTATCGCAACGACCCGATCAACGGCTCGGGCCGCAAGCATGAGGGTCAGGATTTTGCCGGCGACTATGGCTCGCCGATCTATGCGCCCGCCGATGGCACCGTCACCTATGCCGGATGGGAGGGGGGGTATGGCCGCCTTGTCAAAATCCAGCACGCCTACGGCATCGAAACCCGCTACGGCCACTTGTCGCAGATCAGGGTGGATGTCGGTCAAAAGGTGTCGCGCGGCGAACGGATCGGTGATATGGGCAATTCTGGCCGGTCCACCGGCACACATCTACACTACGAGGTCCGTCTCAGCGGATCAGCCGTCAATCCGATGACCTTCATAAGGGCAGCGAACAATGTTTTCTAAAAGCCGTATCAATGAACCGGGTCCCAAAGCGGGCGAAGGCGACAAACCCAAGGCCCCGGAGGCTCCAGTGACCAAACCCTCGATGGATTTCACCCCCACCACCAAGGGCAAGGCCGGCGTGTCGATCCTGTCGTCCGACCTGACCGTGGTTGGCAACCTGCGCACCTCGGGCGACATTCAGGTCGAGGGCACCGTCGAAGGCGACATCCGCGCCCATCTGCTGACCGTCGGCGAAAGCGCCACGATCCGCGGCGAGATTGTCGCCGATGACATCGTGGTCAATGGCCGCGTGATCGGCAAGGTCCGTGGGTTGAAGGTGCGTCTCACCTCGTCCGCCCGCGTCGAAGGCGACATCATCCACAAGACCATCGCCATCGAATCCGGCGCCCATTTCGAAGGCTCCGTGCAGCGGCAAGAGGACCCCTTGGCCACCGGCCGCACCGCCCTGCCGGCCCCCACAGCCTCCGGCGAAGACGCCTGATTTCAGGTTGACCGGGTCACCCCGTAGGGTGCGCAGTCATTGCGCACCTTTTTTCATGGGTTAACCTCAGGTTAATCGCGCAACGCAACCCACTGATCTCAAATTCTTTTCCAAACGTCCCACGCGTGAACGCCCCTCACACCACCAACCGCCGATACAAATGCCACGAGGCATGGCCAAACAACGGCAACACCACAAAAAGCCCCAAAAATCCCGTCGCCATGCCCACCCCCAGGGCAACCGCAATGATCGCCCCCCAGCCCAGCATCACCACCGGCGCCGCCATCACACAGCGCAAGCTGGTCAGCATCGCCGTGATGAAATCCACCTCGCGGTCCATCATCAGGGGCAGGCTGACCACCGTCAGCGAAAACAACACCGCCGAAAACACCGCCCCCACCGCCGTGCCGAACCCCACCATCATCATCCCCGGCCCGGTCAGGAACACCTCGACCGAAGTGCTGACATTGGTCAGCGTGGCCGTCCCCAGAAACAGCGCAAAAATCATGTGACTCAGGAAATTCCAGAACAGAAAGAACACCACGATCACCGCCGACATCATCGGGATCTGCCGGTTCCGCTCGCTCCACACCACCCCGATGATCTCGGACGCGACCAGGGGCTGCCCCCGCTCCAACCGCCGACTGACCTCGTAAAACCCGCAGGCAATGAACGGCCCCAGTATCGGAAAGCCGACCGAGGCGGGGATCATCACCCAGACCAACCCGCTGAACGCCACCGCCAGCATCACCCAGCCGCCAATCACATAGACCAGCGCGAACAGGATGCCATACAGCGGCGCCCCCCGCAGGTCCCGCCATCCCGCCCGCAACGCGGCCACCAGATCACTGCCATCAGCCCGAAGAATTTCAATCGACGGGGCCTCAGCCAAATCCACCATGACCCGGGTCCTCCCTGACCGCTTTTGCCGTCAGACTAGCCCCGTGCCCCCGCATTTCAAACCAAATTATCGCCGCTTGGGCTCAACCGGCATTCCCACAGGTCCAGCATACCATCCTCCGGGTCCAACCTGTCCCCGACCCGCACAAAGCCCACCTTCTGCATCACCCGCCCCGAGGCCGGATTGCCCTGCGCCGTCTCGGCCCGCACCAGGCGCACCCCGTGCCCGGCCAGCACCGGAAGCAGCGCCCGCACCGCCGCCATGGCCACCCCCAGCCCCCGCCGCGCCGGGGCCACGCCATAGCCGATTTCGACCGCACCACCCGCCACGGGGTCTTTGACGGCCAGCGAGGCGACCACTTCGCCCTGCCGCACCGCAACCCAGGTTCCCCAGCCTTGCGCCGCCTGCAACCGCGCCGACCAACCCACAAGCATGTCCAGAACCTCGGGCGGCTCCAGCCCACCCGGCGGCACGGCATAGCCGCGCCACTGATCCGCCCCCCGCAAGTCCCGGTAATCCGCGGGAAGGGTGGCGATCAACTGCATCGCTCACTCCTCGGCGTTGGCCTCGGCGCGGCTCTTGCCCGCCACATCCATCGCCAGCGTCGCCGCCATGAACCGGTCCAGATCGCCGTCCAGCACCCCGCCTGTGTCACTCGTCTCGACGCTGGTCCGCAGATCCTTGACCATCTGATAGGGCTGAAGGACATAAGACCGGATCTGGTTGCCCCAACCCGCCTCACCCTTGCTTTCATGCGCCTCCAGCGTGGCCGCGTTCCGCTTGTCCAATTCCATCTGATACAGCCGCGACTTCAGCGCCTTCATGGCAATGTCACGGTTCTGATGCTGCGACTTCTCCGAACTCGTCACCACGATGCCAGACGGAAAGTGCGTGATCCGCACCGCCGAGTCGGTCTTGTTGACGTGCTGGCCCCCGGCCCCCGAGGAGCGATAGGTGTCGATCCGGATATCCTTGTCCTGCACGTCGATCTCGATGTTGTCATCGACCACCGGATAAACCCAGACCGAGCTGAAAGACGTATGCCGCCGCGCGGCGGAATCATAAGGACTGATCCGCACCAACCGATGGACCCCCGATTCCGACTTCAGCCAGCCATAGGCATTGTGCCCCGAAATCTTGTAGGCGACCGAGCGTATCCCCGCCTCCTCGCCCGGCGTCTCGGACTGCAACTCGACGGTGTAGCCCTTCTTCTCGGCCCAGCGCACATACATCCGCGCCA
>CAMBWO010000181.1 GCA_945871285.1 Pseudorhodobacter antarcticus
TCGACGAAAAAGCCGATGCCGCTGGAGAGGCTGTCATCGCCCACGCCGCCAGACAACACATCGCCGCCCCGGCCGCCGTCGATCGTGTCATTGCCCAGCCCCCCCGACACCACATCCAGCCCGTTGTCGCCATTCAGGACATCATTGCCCTGTTCGCCAAAAATCTGATCCGCGCCATTGCCACCGGAAATCTGATCGTTTTCATCGCGCCGGCCAGCGTGTCGCGCCCATCGCCGCCCGACACCGTGTCATTCCCGGCCAGACTGACGATGTAATTGGCGGCCTCGCTGCCGTTGAGCAGGTTGCCCAGGGACGATCCGATCTGCGTGGGGTTGCGGTGGACGATCACCTCGACAGCGCCGACCGCGCCCGCAACGGCCCCGGTGGCGTCCACCGGGTTATAGGCCGCATTGCCCTCGCCGGAGATGCCGATATAGTAATCATCAAGGACCGGCGCGGCAAAGATCACCTCGGGATCCTCGCCCGCCCCTGCATCGTCGTCATATCCGAAAGGCATCAAAGATGCGCAGATACAAATCTGCCCGATGCCCCGCTGTCGACATCAAAAAGATAGTGCACCCCGGCAACCAGGTCGATGCGGACCATATCGACGTCCGCGCCTGAAACGGTGAATGTGTCGGAAAATTGGCCAAAGTCAAAGGTCGCGAGTGTTGCCGCAATGATCGTGCTGCCGTCAAATGCCATGCTGAAATGCTCCTGTTCCGGTCTAGGTCCTCACCAGACTGTCCGCAGGCCCCGTCAAGCTGACAAGACGACTGGGGTCAGAACCCTTTAATCATCCCCTCCAGCGCGTCGTTCTCCATCGCCAGTTCCGACAGCCGCGCCTTGACCACATCCCCGATCGAGATCAGCCCCACCATCTGCCCCGCCTCGACCACCGGCAAATGGCGGAACCGCCCGTCGGTCATGCGCTGCAACACATCGTCGGCCCGGTCGTCGCGGGCACAAATGGTGACGCTGGCCGTCATGATTGCCTCGACCGTATCGCCCAGACAGGCCGGCCCGCGCCGCCCCAACTCGCGCACCACATCCCGTTCGGACACGATGCCGTCAACCCGTTTGCCATCGCGCGAAATCACCACCGCCCCGATCCGCCGGGTCGAGAGCATTTCCGCCAGATGCGCCACCGTGGTACCGGGCGGCATGGTGATCACCCCATCATCGGATTTGGATTTCAGGATTTGACTGACGAGCATGTTAGCCTCGCTTTCTGCTGTCGTTCCAAGGGTCTGCCCTGTGCAGGATTCTGTCAAGGTTAATCAAAATTCCCGCGCCCGGGGTGCGCAGCTTCCGCTTGGCTGGCCGCGCCCTTGCGCTATGCTGACCCCAAAACGACGGGAGTATGCCGATGCGCCTTGCCCTTGCCCTCACCCTGATCGCAGCCCCTGCGCTGGGGGATGTCCTGACCCATGTGACCCCGATCTATGGCCAATTGGTCGTCTTTCAGACGCCGGCCGATTTCAAGGCCGATTATGAAAGCGAACGGCAAGGCTCCTATATCCTGGAATTCGTGCCGCGCCGCGAAAGCGTGGCCGACTGGTCGCAGATGGTGACGGTGACGGGGGCCGAAGGTCTGGCCGCACGCCTGACGGTCGAGGCGTTTGCCGAGCGCCTGGCTGCGGGCTATCAGGCCGCCTGCCCGCAAACCTTTGCCGCGCTGCGGCTGGACACCCCGGCCATTCCGGGGGCTGCGTCGGCCTTTGCGGGCTATGTTGGTTGCGGCTCGACTGGTGCGCAGTCCGAAGCGATGGTGTTTGTCATCGTCCAAGGCCGGACGGCGATCTATTCCCTGCAATGGGCCGAACGCGGCCCGGCGCTGACCCAGGCCCCCGATCCCGACCCCTCCCTCTGGCTGCCCCGCGCCGCGGCGCTGGGCCTGATGCGCCTGTGCGACCCCGTCGCGGGCGAGGGCGCCCCCTACCCCTCGTGCAGCGGCACCTGAGCCTCCAGCCGCTGCATCTCGGCTCGAAACTCCGCCGTCAGCAGCGTGGCAAAACGGTTCAGCCGCGCCACCCGCCCATCGTCGGCATGGCGGATCAGCCAGAACGCCCGCGTCAGACTGATCTGATCGGGGATCACCCGCACCAGTTCGGGCGCTGCCGGCAGCGCGAAATCATGCACCACCCCCAAACCCGCCCCATGGCGCAGCCAGTTCAGCTGCACCGACACCGAATTGGACGCCAAGGCGACCGCCCCCACCCCGATCGCCGTCAGATAATCCAACTCCTTGTCGAAGATCATGTCGGGGATATAGCCCACAAACCGATGCGCCGCCAAATCCTGCGCCCTGACCGGATGCGCCGCCAGATACCCGCGTGACGCCGCCAGATGCAGCCGGTAATCCGACAGCTTTTGCACCGTCAACCGCCCCGCTTGCGGTTGCGACACCGCAATCGCCATATCCGCCTCACGCTTGGACAGGTTAAAGACGCGGGGCAAGGCGACGATCTGCACCTCCAACCCCGGATTGGCATCGCAAATCCGCGCCAGAACCTGCGGCAGCAGGTAATTGGCACAGCCGTCTGGCGCTCCAATCCTGATCTGCCCGGTCAACCCCTCGGGCCCCGTCAGCGCCTCGGCCGCCCCCTCCATTGCCGCCTCTGCCCGTTCCGCATGGGCGACCAGCCGCTCGCCCTCGCCCGTCAGGGCATAGCCCTGCGGCCCCTTGACGAACAGCCGCACCGCCATCGCATCCTCCAGCCGCGCCACCCGGCGGCCCACCGTGGCGGGGTCAATCTTCAACCCCCGCCCCGCCGCCGACAGGCTTTCCCCCCGCGCCACCGCAAGGAATATGCGCAAATCGTCCCAGTCCATGGCACCCCTTGTAGGATGGGCGATTCGCCCATCTTTCTTTGCAAAAACGCAAAACCCCTCTGAAATCTTGCCCCTTTCCTCGGCATTTCCGCAAGGCTATTGTGTCGCAAAAGGGAGATCACCATGAAACAGATCGGTCACTGGATTAACGGCAAACATGTCGCAGGCACCTCGGGGCGCACGGCAGATGTCTTCAACCCCGCCACTGGCGAAGTGCAAGCCCAGGTCGCCCTGGCCTCCAAGGCCGAACTGGACGCCGCTACCGCCGACGCCGCCCGCGCCCAGATCAAATGGGGTGCTACCAACCCGCAGCGCCGCGCCCGCGTGATGATGGAGTTTGTCCGCCTGCTGAACCGCGACATGGACAAGCTGGCGCTCGCCCTGTCCTCCGAACACGGCAAGACCGTCCCCGACGCCAAGGGCGACATCCAGCGCGGGCTGGAGGTGATCGAGTTCTGCATCGGTGCCCCCCATCTGCTGAAGGGCGAGTTCACCGACAGCGCCGGCCCCGGCATCGACATGTATTCCATGCGCCAGCCGATCGGCGTCGCCGCCGGCATCACCCCCTTCAACTTCCCCGCCATGATCCCCTTGTGGAAAATGGGCCCGGCGCTCGCCTGCGGCAACGCCTTCATCCTCAAGCCGTCCGAACGTGACCCTTCTGTTCCCCTGATGCTGGCCGAGTTGATGCAAGAGGCCGGCCTGCCCGACGGCGTGTTGCAGGTCATCAACGGCGACAAGGAATCGGTCGACGCGATCCTGGACAACGACCAGATCGCCGGCGTGGGCTTTGTAGGCAGCACCGCCATCGCGCAATACATCTATTCCCGTGGCACGGCGAATGGCAAACGCGTCCAATGCTTTGGCGGCGCCAAGAACCACATGATCATCATGCCCGATGCCGACATGGACCAGGCCGCCGATGCGCTGGTGGGTGCCGGTTACGGTGCTGCGGGCGAACGCTGCATGGCCATCTCGGTCGCCGTGCCCGTCGGCGATGAAACCGCCGACCGCCTGATCGCCAAACTGATCCCCCGCATCGAAAAGCTGAAGGTCGGCCCCTATACCGGCGGCAATGACGTCGACTACGGCCCGGTCGTCACCGCTGCGGCCAAAGCCAACATCCTGCGTCTGGTCGAATCCGGCCTCGCCGCTGGCGCCAAACTGGTCGTCGATGGCCGTGGCTTCAAACTGCAGGGCTATGAGGACGGCTTTTTCGTCGGCCCCCACCTGTTTGACCACGTGACGTCAGACATGGAGATTTACCAAAAGGAAATCTTCGGCCCCGTCCTGTCCACCGTCCGCGCCAAAACCTACGAGGAGGCGCTGAAACTGGCGATGGACCACGAATATGGCAACGGCACCGCCATCTTCACCCGCGACGGCGACACGGCGCGCGATTTTGCCAACCGCATCAACGTCGGCATGATCGGCATCAACGTGCCCATCCCGGTGCCCCTGGCCTATCACACCTTTGGCGGCTGGAAGAAGTCGGCCTTTGGCGATTTGAACCAGCACGGGCCGGACAGCTTCCGCTTTTACACCCGCACCAAAACCATCACCTCCCGCTGGCCGTCAGGGTTGAAAGAGGGCGCAAGCCTGAACTTCAAACCGATGGACTGATCTGCACCCCCAAGCGACCCGCCGCCCTCAGGCTTGACGGCGGCGGGATCGCGCCCCTTCTCATCAATCCTTTTGCGCTGAAAGCTTGATTTTGGCCCGCGTCCGGCTCATCCTTTCGTCAGTATTATAGAAAGGATTTTCGCATGACCCCCGTGAATCGCCGTTCCGTTCTGCTCGGCCTGACCGCCGCCGCCACTTTGCCCGCCCTCACCGCCCGGGCTGCGACCAATCACAACGTCGCAATCCAGTCGATGAAATTCGCCCCCGCCGACCTGAGGGTCGCGGTGGGCGACACCGTGACCTTTACCAACATGGACAGCGCCCCCCATACTGGCAGCGCCAAGGATGGCAGCTTTGACACCGGCAGGCTGTCTAAGGGCCAAAGCGGCACGGTGAAAATCGGCGCCGCGGGCGACCACGCCTATTTCTGCAAGGTCCATCCCAACATGAAAGGCGTGATCCGCGCCGGCTGATCCCAACGCCAAGGGGCGGCCAGACCGGCCGCCCCCTCGCCCATGCCAAACCTGCTCAGACCCGGCGCGACCGGAACAGCCCGAAGGCACCAAGGGCCGCCAACAGCAGCACCCCCGCTGCCGGAACCGGCACCTGCGACGGCGTCACATAGGAATCAGATCCGCCGTCCCCGATGCTTTGAACGTGCAAGCCAAAGGCCAGCGACCCGTCGCCCAGCGCGGCCAGCACATCGTCCAAGGAGCCGTCAAACAGGAAACCGGCATATTCCCCCGGCTGGATGCCACAGGCATTGGCCGTGCAGATCCCCCCGCCGGTTTGCCGGATATAGGAGGCGGTTTCGGTGAACCCGATGGAATTGCCTTGCGGGAAATTCTTCAGGTCATACTCGAACAGGTTGCCCGGCGAGGACTCGGCCGCGCTGAACGACGTCTCCTCACCGCCCAACACATCTGCGGAATCATCCACATAAATCCCGCCGATGAAATAGTTCGCTCCGGTGTTGACCGCCGAAATGACCTCGACCAACACCTGCGTCAGGCTGAAGGTTTCGATGTTCAGACTGAACTGGCCAGCCAGGCTGTCGCCCACCGTATCGCCCCCGGCGATATTTTCAAAGCCAACCGTGGCAGCCGATGCACCGCTGGCAACACATCCCGCCACTACGGCGGCGCCAACAAGGACTTTATAGACATCGTCATCACCCTTCTCCGAAAAAAACACTTGATGACCGCATTCTTGGGTGACTCAGGGGATCACGCACTCACGCAGATCAGCGGAACGCACCCCATCGATGAATTGATGTCCCGTCGGTCCCGGCACTCGTCGGCAGACTGTCCAAAGGCCAAGGGGCGGCCAAACCGACCGCCCCCTCGCCTCTGTTGAACCTGGGTCAGACCCGGCGCGACCGGAACAGCCCGAAGGCGCCCAGTGCCGCCAACAGCAGCACCCCCGCTGCCGGAACCGGCACATGTGACGGCGTCACATAGGAATCCGACGCGCTCAGCGCGATGCTCTTGACCTGCAACCCAAAGGACAACGACCCGTCACCCAGCGCGGCCAGCACATTGGCCACGGATCCGTCAAACAGGAAACCGACGATCTCGCCCGGCTGGATGCCACAGGTATTGGCCGTGCAGCTGCCCCCACCGGTTTGCCGGATATAGGCCGCGGTTTCGGTGAACCCGATGGCATTGCTTTGCGGAAAATTCTTGAGGTTATAGTTGAACAGGTTGCCTGGCGACGAATTTTCCGCACTAAACGCCGTCAGCTCGCCCCCCAGCACATCGCCGGTGTCGGCCACAAAGACCCCGCTGATGAAATAGTTCTTGCCGGCATTGACCGCCGAAACCAGCTGGACCAGCACCTGCGTCGGGCTGAAGGATTCGATATTCAGGCTGAACTGGTCGGCCAGAAAGTCGCCCACGGTATTGCGCCCCGGGATATTTTCAAAACCGACCGTGGCGGCCGATGCACCGCTGGCGACACATCCGGCCATTGCGGCGGCGCCCAACAAGGACTTTAGAGACATCTTCATCACCCTTCCCCGAAAAATCCATTTGATGAACACATTCTTGGGTGATTCATGCGATCACGCACTTACGCAGATCAGCCGCAAGCGACGATCAACCGACGAATTGACGTTTATGTCGGTCCCGGCACCGTTGCCCGCGCCAAAACGCAAGGTCCGAATTGTCAGTCACGTTTCACATCCTTCCCCAACGCCAGCTGGTCCTGTTCCGCTATTCAGGCCAGGTCACCTTGCAGGAATCGATGGATATCGTGGCCGCGGCCACCGCCCACCCCGACTATCGCCCCTGGATGCGCCAGTTGTGCGACCTGTCCAGCGTGACGGGGGTCGAACATGACTTTGTAAAACTCCTCAAGATGCAGGCGCGCATTCTGGAAAATCTGGCCCCCGGCGCCGATGACATGATGGTGCTGTTTTATGCCCCCACCCGGCCGGGGCAAGAGATGGCCCATATGGCGCAAAAATCCTGGGATGGGCTGAACTCGGTCATGGTGAAGATCCAGGACAGCGAAGCCGCCGTGCTGGATGTGCTGGGTCTGGCCGAAACCCGGCTCGGGGACCTGCTGCAACTGGTGGACTAACGCCCGCACGCCCCCTAGACTTGGCCCATGTCCTGGTATGCCGCCCTTGCCCTTGCCCCCCACAGCGCCGCCGCCCTGGCCGCCCTGCCCCTCCGCACCCTGCCCGGCGGAACCACGCTGTTTCATGCCGGCGATGCCGCACAGGCCTTTGTCATCGTGCTGCGTGGCCGCATCGACGTGTCCCTGATCGGCGCCTCGGGCCGCGAGATCCTGCTGTATTCCGTCGATCCCGGGCAAAGCTGCATCCAGACCACGCTGGGCCTGCTGGGCGACGAAAGCTATACCGGCGAGGCGGTGACCGTGGGCGAGGTTGACCTGGTCCTGATCCCCCGACCGCAATTCCTGGCGCTGATGGAGGACGACTCAGGTTTTCGCGGCTTTGTCCTGCGCGCCTTTGGCCGCCGCATGGCCGACCTTACACGCGTGCTGGAACAGGTCGCCTTTGGCCGGGTGGAACAGCGTCTGGCGGCGGCGCTTTTGGACTTGGCCCAAGGCAATCTGGTGACCGCGACCCAAGGCGAACTTGCCGCCCGGATCGGCTCGGCGCGCGAGGTCGTCTCGCGGCGTCTGGATGCCTTTGCCCGCGAGGGGCTGACCACCAATGACCGCGGCCATGTCCGCCTGCTGCAACCCGACATCCTGCGGCGGCGCGCCACGGCGGAACTGTGACCTGATCACAGACAGGAACGCCGGTTTGGCTATTATGGCCACATTCCCCGACAATCGGGGCCGTCAAAAAGGAGAAAGTCATGTTCAAAACCAACGAAGGCACCGTGGACCGTGCCCTGCGTGTGATCGTCGGCGTCGCCCTGCTGGTGTGGTTCTTCATGGATCAAGGCACCGGCGCACTGCACTATGCCAAACTGATCGGCATCGTGCCCATCCTCACCGGCCTTGTCGGCTGGTGCCCGCTCTATTCCATCCTGGGCATCTCGACCTGCCCGATGAAGCAGGCCTGACCCTTACGGTTGGCGGCGACCAAATCTTTTGCTTAAAAGATTTGCAAAATCCTTGTTCAAGGATTTTGTCACTCCGCCGCCACCCGCCGTGGTTTCAGCATGTCTTTCAGATACCGCCCGGTGTGGCTGCCCTCGACCGCAGCAATCGCCTCGGGCGTGCCGGTGGCCAGAACCAGACCGCCGCCGTCGCCGCCCTCGGGGCCGATGTCGATGATCCAGTCCGCCGTCTTGATCACGTCCAGATTGTGCTCGATCACCACAACCGTATTGCCCTGATCGACCAGCGAATGCAGCACCTCCAGCAACTTGCGCACGTCGTCAAAGTGCAGGCCGGTGGTCGGTTCATCCAGGATATACAGCGTCCGCCCGGTGGCGCGGCGTGACAGCTCCTTGGACAGCTTCACCCGCTGCGCCTCGCCGCCCGACAGCGTGGTCGCCTGCTGGCCGACCTTGATATAGCCCAGACCCACCTCGCACAGCGCCTCCATCTTGTCACGGATGCCCGGCACGGCCTGAAAGAACTCGCGTCCTTCTTCACATGTCATATCAAGAACGTCGGCGATGCTCTTGTTCTTGAACTTTATTTCCAAAGTCTCGCGGTTATAGCGGTGGCCCTTGCACGTCTCGCAGGTCACATAGACATCGGGCAGAAAGTTCATCTCGATCTTGATCACGCCGTCGCCCTGACAGGCCTCGCACCGCCCACCCTTGACGTTGAAACTGAACCGTCCCGGCCCATAGCCCCGCGCCTTGGCCTCGGGCAGGCCGGAAAACCAGTCGCGGATCGGGGTAAAGGCGCCGGTATAGGTGGCGGGGTTGCTGCGCGGTGTGCGGCCAATCGCCCGCTGGTCGATGTCGATCACCTTGTCCAGATGTTCAAACCCCCTGATCGTCTCACACGGCGCAGGCGTCTCATGCGCGCCATTCACCCGGCCCGCCGCCGTCTTGAACAGCGTCTCGATGGTCAGGGTGGACTTGCCACCGCCCGATACCCCGGTCACGCAGACAAACTTGCCCAAGGGGAATTCGGCCGTGACGTTCTTCAGGTTGTTCCCCGTCGCCCCCACCACCGTCAGCTTCTTGCCCGACCCAGACCGCCGCACGCGCGGCACCGGAATCTCCCGCGCGCCCGACAGATACTGCCCCGTCAGGCTG
>CAMBWO010000182.1 GCA_945871285.1 Pseudorhodobacter antarcticus
TCGCGCAGGAAATTGTCGGCCTTGCGCTTCTTGCGCGGTTTGCTGACCAGCCGGTCGCCCAGCACATCCTGTTCCGAAATCACCGCCAACCCCGGCGCGGTAAACCCCGCCTCCAGCGCCCAGATCATCAGAAACAGCCCGCCGCGCCCATCCGGCACCTCGCGGAAATCCTTCACCTCGGTCAGGTTGCGCACACCCTGATCCTGCAACAACCCCTTCAACCGCTCGCGCGCCCCTTCGGACCATGAGGCAATCACCACCTGCCGCTCTTGCAGCAAAGTCTGAAGATGATCCGCCAAAGCCCCAAAAAGACTAATGTTTTCCTGCTGCCGCTCCGGCGCGAAACTGCGCCCGATCCGCCCGCTGGCATCCAGAACCCCCGGCCCCGGTGCCTGCGCATTGGGCGACAGCTGGATCACGCGGTAGTCGGCCAAGGCCGCCTCCCAAGCCGCATCGCTCAGATACAGCAAGTCCGGCGGAGAGGGTTTGTAAACCGAATCCAGCCGCCCCTTGGCCGTCAGCGCCTCATGCCGTGCATCATACTGGTCGGCAATCCCCTCCCACCGAGACAGGCGCGACGCCGTGACCTGATCATCCAGCATGACCGAGGCTTGGGGCAGATAATCAAACAGCGTCTCTAACCGCGTGTGGAAATAGGGCAACCAATGCTCCATCCCCTGATGCTTGCGCCCGGCACTGACGGCCTCATATAGCGGATCATCCGACCCCGCCGTGCCAAACTCGGCCCGGTAATTCTGGCGAAACCGCGTGATCGCCGCCTCATCCAGAATAACCTCGGACATCGGCGCAAACTCGACCGCGCTCAACTTTTGCGTCGTCCTCTGCGTCACCGGATCAAACCGCCGCGCCCCATCCAGCTGATCGCCAAAGAAGTCGAGCCGCACCGGCCCGCCACGCCCCGGCGGGAAAATATCCACAATGCCGCCCCGCAGCGCATAATCGCCGGGCTCGGCCACCGTGGACACCGGCGAAAACCCCATCCCCGTCAGGAACCGCTTCAACCGCTTGTCATCAACCCTGTCGCCGACCGATGCGACAAAGGACGACCCCTGCATCACCTCCCGCGCCGGCAACCGCTGCGTCGCAGAGTTCAGCGTGGTCAACAACACCACCGGCTTCGCCAACCCCGCAGCCAGTGCGGCCAAGGTCGACATCCGCCGCGCCAGAATCTCCGGGTTCGGCGATACCCGGTCATAGGGCAGACAATCCCAAGCCGGCAGGTCCAGCACCGGCAGCCCCGGCGCCATCACGGCTAGGGCAACCCGCATCGCCTCCATCCGGCGATCGTCCCGCGCGACATGGATCACCGACTGCCCCCGCGCCGCCTCGCGGGCCAGCAACCTGGCGTCAAACCCCTCGGGCGCGCCGCCCAGCAGAATGCGATCAGCCATCCCTCAACCCGGCAAATTGAACTGGATGTTGACATACATGCCATACATCGACGTCACCAACAGCGACACCATCCCCAGGATCTGCACACTCAACCGATGCCGACCCAGCCGGCGAAACAGCCGCTCGCCCTGCCCCTCGCCCGCCTCGATCATCACCGAGGTGCGCAGCGACAGATAGGCCAATACGACCAGCGGCACGAAAATCATCAGCACGGCCTGCGCAAACTCCACCCGATACAGAAACCCGAGCAGCCCCAGCACCGTTGCCAGAAAACTAGTCCCGCCAATCAGCGCCGGCCCGTGGTTGCGCGACGCATGCAGCATCCGCTCCACATTGATCCGCACCAGCGTTTCCACATCGGCCTGCACCTGCGCCCCCTCGCGCCGGGCCCGCTGGATCAAATCATGGGGCACGCCCAGCACCCAATGACTGGCCGAGGACCAGATGACCCCCAGCGCAATCCAATACCCCAGATTCGAGAACGACCGCATGTCGATCAGATCGAACAGCATCTGATACCAGTTCACCCGCCGTCTCCGTCACTTTTGCCCGTCAGAGCCCATTCAAGCCCCTGAGGTAGCTTGAGCGGCGCGCCTTTCCATGGCAGGCAGAAGCCAAAGCTGCAAGCCTAACCGTGCAAGGATACCCCAGATGCGCCCGATCACCGCTCCTTTCCCCGCCGCCCGGTTTCGCCGCGCCCGCAAGAGCCCGGCCCTGCGCGCCCTTGCCCAGGAAAACACTCTGTCGGTGAACGATCTGATCTGGCCGGTCTTCGTGCGCGACGGCACCGCCCTCAGCGAACCCATCGCCTCGATGCCCGGCGTCAACCGGCTGTCAGTCGATCTGGTCGTCAAGGCGGCCGAGGAGGCGGCGGGTTTGGGCATCCCTGTGATCTGCCTGTTTCCCTACACCGACGCCGCCCATAAAACCGAAGACTGCGCCGAGGCGTGGAACCCCGACAACCTGACCAACCGCGCCATCCGCGCCATCAAGGCTGCGGTCCCCGAGATTGCCGTGATGACGGATGTGGCGCTCGACCCCTACAGCGCCCTTGGCCATGACGGCCTTGTCCGCGACGGCGTGATCCTGAACGACGAAACGCTCGAGGCGCTGGTGAAACAGGCCCTCGTCCAGGCCGAATCCGGTGCCGACATCATCGGCCCCTCCGACATGATGGATGGCCGCATCGGCGCCCTGCGCTCTGCGTTGGAGATGGCGGGGCACAAGGACGTCGTCCTGATGTCCTATGCCGCCAAATACGCCTCGGCCTTTTACGGCCCGTTCCGCGATGCCGTAGGGGCCTCGGGCGCGCTCAAGGGCGACAAGAAAACCTATCAGATGAACCCCGCCAACAGCGACGAGGCGATGCGCCTGATTGAGCGTGATTTGCAGGAGGGCGCCGATATGGTCATGGTCAAACCCGGCATGCCCTATCTCGACATCTGCCGCCGCGCCAAGGACATGTTCGGCGCGCCGACCTATGCCTATCAGGTGTCCGGTGAATATGCGATGATCAAGGGTGCCGCCCTGAACGGCTGGATCGACGGCGAAAAGGCGATGCTGGAAAGCATGATGGCCTTTCGCCGCGCCGGATGCGATGGCGTCCTGACCTATTTCGCGCCCGAGGTGGCCCGCGCCCTTCGGCGGGGCCTTGCTTAATCGTGTTGCGGGGCATGACAGCGGCCCTGCCCTGCGCTATACTGCGTTCCAAGGGCCAGCAGAGCCCGAAACGAGGCGAGAGGTAAATCATGACAGTATCCCGTCGGGGTTTTTTGGGCTTGGGCGCGGCCGGGTTTCTGGCGGCCTGCGACAGTGCACTGGTCGGCAATGGCGTCAATTCCGACGGCGCGGCCAAGGTCGATGCCCGGGTGGACGCGACGCGGGATTACCTGTTCTCGAATTATCCCGGCACCCAGGATCTGGCCCGCGACGCCCGAGGCATCCTGTTCATGCCGCTGGTCACCGAAATCGGCTTTGGTCTGGGCGGCGGATATGGCCGGGGGGCGCTGCGGATCAACGACGTTACCGTTGATTACTATTCCGCCACCCGCGCCACCATCGGCCTGCAAATCGGCGCGCAGCAATATGCCCACGCCCTGTTCTTCATGACCGAGGATGCGCTGTCCAATTTCCGCCGCGGCAACGGCTGGGCCGCCGGGGCCGACATTCGATACGCCACCCCGCAACAGGGCGGCTCGCTGGGCAAGGAAACCACCGAACTTGACCCCGTGATCGGCCTGGTCTTTGGCCAGCAGGGCCTGATTGCCGGGGCAACGCTCGCCGGGGTCAAATACAGCCGGATCATCCCATAACAGGGCGTCCAGATCTGGACACTTTACGAAATGCGGTGAAATCAATGGGTTAGTTTTTCGAAACTAACCCTTTGGCAACGCCTTGCGGCGGCGCCCCATCATGCCGACCAGTCCCAACCCAGCCATCAACAGTGGCAGCGTGGCGGGAACCGGCACGGGTGACATGCCAAAGGTCGAGCGGTCGTCGTGGATGCGGATGAAATCCACCGCCCCGGCAAAGCTTTCGGACTGGTCCCAGGTCAGATCGTCGACAAAGAAGTTCAGGATGTTCCCGCCGGACACGGCATTGTCGTCCACATCCGGCATCGAAAAGACCTGGGTGCCGTTCAAGAACGCGGTCAGCAGACCGCCCACCCGCTCCAACCCCAGGGTAAAGAACTCCCCGGCACTGACGGCGCCGAACTTGTCGCCGATCGGAAAGAATATTGCCTGCCCGCCCCACAGATACAGCCCGTCATCCGAAGCGCGGTCCTGATAATCCAGCAGCTTGGCCCAGCCGGCGATGCAATCGTCAAAGCGCAGCCGCATCTCGATGGCATAGGTGTCGGCATCAGGCAGCGCATCGTCCAGGCGCAGGCCCTGATTGGCGCCAAAGGCATACAGCCCCCCGGCCACCGTGCCGCCACTTGCCGTCAGGTCATTGCCGTTCGTCAGGGTGTCGCCCAGACCCGTGGTGAAATCATAGCTTTTCAGGATCGCCCCCTGGGCCGAGACGGCCGCCAGAAACAATGCTGCCACCGAGGTCAGACAAACACGCGCCTTCATATGAGTCTCCCTGCGACCCAAGCCCGGAACAGGGGGAGCCTTGCCCCCTGATGAACCACGGCGGGCAGGGACTCAATCCCACAATCCCGCCACAATGCGTTCGCAATCCGGACACAATCGCGGCGGCATCCCGATGCGCGGGACAAACCTTTCCATTCCATGAACAAATGATTACAAGCGATTGATATCGTTGGCTTTGTCAATCTGTCCACACGTGGACACTCATCTCAGGCGGCGGATCAGGCTGGAGGTGTCGTTGCGGTTGCCCCCCATCCGCTGCACATCCTTGTAGAACTGATCGACCAGCGCCGTCACAGGCAGGCTGGCCCCGATCTGGTTGGCGGTGGCCAGGCAAATCCCCAAATCCTTGCGCATCCAGTCGACCGCAAAGCCATGGTCGAATTTGCCTGCCAGCATAGATTTGTGCCGGTTCACCATCTGCCAGCTGCCAGCGGCGCCCTGGCTGATCACCTCGACCACCGCCTCGCCGTCCAGACCCGCCTTCTCGCCAAAGGCCAAAGCCTCGGCCAGACCCTGCACCAGCCCCGCGATGCAGATCTGGTTCATCATCTTGGCCAGTTGCCCCGACCCCGGCCCGCCCAGACGTTTGCAGATGCGGGCATAGGCCTGCAAGATCGGTTCGACCTGCACATAATCACTCTCCACCGCACCGCACATGATGGACAACACGCCATTCTCGGCCCCCGCCTGCCCGCCCGACAGGGGCGCATCGACAAAGCCCTTTTTCTGCTCATGCGCGACGGCGCCCAGTTCCAGCGTCACCTCGGACGACACCGTGGTGTGGTCGATAAAGATCGTCCGCGGCGCCATCCCGGCAAAGGCTCCATCGGGCCCAAGGCAAACCGACCGCAAGTCGTCATCATTGCCGACGCAGGCCAGTACGAATTCAGCGCCCATCGCCGCCTCACGCGGGGTCGGGGCCGAGGTTCCCCCATGTTTGGCGACCCAGGCCGCCGCCTTGGCCGGGGTCCGGTTATAGACCGTCACCTGATGCCCCTTGGCCACCAGATGGCCCGCCATGGGAAAGCCCATCACCCCCAACCCCAGAAATGCCAGTTTCGCCATGACCGCCTCCAAACATTGCCCCACGCCTCTGGATCGACTAAGGGGGGAAACCATTTCCGCCGTCAAGAACAGGCCCCCTCATGTTGACTGCCTTCCGCTGGCTTATGCGCATTTTTGTCGGACTGGTGGTCTTGGGTCTGCTGATGGGGCTGATCTTTTACTATTTCCTGTCGCGGTCCCTGCCCGACTATAACGCGGCCTATACGCTGGACGGCATTTCAGCCCCGGTCGAGATTGTGCGCAACAACAACGACGTGCCGCATATCTTTGGCGAAACGGACGCCGATGTATTCTTTGCCCTGGGCTTTGCCCATGCGCAGGACCGGCTGTGGCAGATGACCATGTTGCGGCGCACGGCCCAGGGGCGCCTGTCCGAGATTTTTGGCTCGCGGACGCTGCGGATTGACGAACTGATGCGACGGCTGGACATCTACACGCTGTCGCTGTCCTCGGTCGACGTGCAGGACGCGCAGACCACGGTTGCACTCGAGGCCTATGCCCGGGGCGTGAATTCCTGGATCGAACAGGTCAACAGCCAGGCGCTGGGCCGGGGCGCGCCAGAGTTCTTTTTGTTCTCGACCCAGATCGACGCCTGGGCCCCGGCGGATTCGATTGCGATCATCAAGCTGATGGCCGTGCAACTGTCGTCCCATCTGGAGACCGAGGTGATGCGGGCGCAGATGTCGTTGCTGCTGTCGCCGGCCCGGTTGCGCGACATTCTGCCCGATGATCCGGGGTCGGCGGTGGCCGCATTGCCGCAGTATTCCGATCTGGTGCCGGGCGTCGTGCCGGGGCGGGCGTCCACGCGGATGGCCGAGTTGAACGCCCCCCTGTCACCGTTTCGCACGGCCGCCTTTGCCGGGGCATCGAACGCCTGGGCGGCGATGCCGAACCGGTCGGCGGCGGGGGGGGCGATCCTGGCGAATGACCCGCATCTGGGCTTCACCGCGCCGACGATCTGGTATCTGGCACGGCTGAACCTGGCCTCGGGTGATGTGATCGGGGCGACGATACCGGGGATGCCGGTGGTGCTGCTGGGGCGGTCGGAACGGTTGGGTTGGGGCCTGACCTCGGCCTATCTGGATGATCAGGATGTGGTGCTGGAAAAGGTGAACCCGGATAATCCGGAGCAATACCTGACCCCCGATGGCCCCAAGGATTTCACCACCCGCCGCACCATCATCACCGTCAAGGACGAGGCCCCCGTCACCATCACCCAAAGGTGGAGCGAGAGCGGACCGATCCTGCCGGGGTCGCATTATGATCTGGGCACCGTGACGCCAGCCGGTACGGTGGCGGCGCTGGAATGGACGGCGCTGAACGGGGCCGACACCTCGATGTCGTCGGCGATGGCGCTGATGCGGGCGCAGTCTGTCGAAGAGGCGCTGGTGGCGGGGCAGCGTTTTGTGGCCCCGGCGCAGAACCTGATGGTGGTGGACGAAAGCAACATCGCCCTGCAACTGATCGGCCAGATGCCGCAGCGCGACCCCAGCCACGTGACCCAAGGCCGGATGCCCGCTCCGGGATGGGAAGGCAAGAACCGCTGGGCGGGCATGTTCCCCTATGCCGATAACCCGGTCGTCAAGAACCCGACCAGCGGCATTCTGGGCAACACCAACAACAAGACGGTCGACCGCCCCTTTCCCAACCATGTGTCGCTGGACTGGGGCGATACGCAGCGTATCCAGCGTTGGTTGACCCTGATGAAAACCCGCGAGGTCCACACCCGCGACAGCTTTATCGAGGCGCAACTGGATACCGTTTCCCCCACCGTGCGCACCCTGCTGCCGCTGATTGGCGCAGACCTGTGGTTCACCGGCGAGGCAGCCCCCGAGGGCACGCCAGAACGCTTGCGGCAAAAGGCGCTGGCGCTGCTGGCCAAATGGAACGGCGAGGAGAATGAGCATCTGCCCGAACCGCTGATCGCCGAGGCCTGGTTGCGCGCCGTGCAGGACCGGCTGGCGCGGGATGAGATTGGCCCCCTGGCCGACACCATCACCCACCCGGACCCTGATTTCATCCAGCGCGTCTACCTCAACACCGAGGGCGCCGGGGTGTGGTGCGATGTGGTGCAATCGGCGGTGGTGGAAACCTGCGCCGAGATTGCCCGCATCTCGCTGGACGATGCCTTGTTGCGGCTGACCGAGACCTATGGCCCCAATATCGAAAGCTGGCGCTGGGGGGATGCGCATGAGGCGACGCATGACCATGCGGTGCTGGGGATGGTGCCGCTGGTGCGCTACTTTGTGAACATCCGGCAAAGCACCAGCGGCGGCGACAACACCTTGATGCGGGGGCGCACGGTTGGAACCGGGGCGAACCCCTATCTGAACGTGCACGGCGGGGGGTATCGCGGCGTCTATGACTTTGCCGATCCGGAATCGTCAGTGTTCATCACTGCTACGGGACAGTCTGGCCACCCCCTGTCGCGGTTCTACGATGACCTGTCCGAACTGTGGCGGCGCGGCGAGTACATCCCCATGACGCTGGACCCCGATCTGGCGAGGGCAGCGGCGGTGGGTATCACCACGCTGAACCCCGCGCCATGATCCGCACCGAACGGCTGCTGTTGCGACGGGTCAGGCCCAGTGATCTGGCCGACCTGCATCAGGTGATGCGCGACCCGCGGGCGATGGCCTATTGGTCCACGCCGCCGCATCCGGACATGGCGACAACCGAGGCCTGGTTGGCCCGCAAGTTGGCAGAGGATATGGCGACATCGGTCGAATTTGTGATCGAGTATCAGGGCCGGGCTATTGGCACCGCCGGGGGTGGCACCCTGCCGGAGGTCGGCTATATCCTGCACCCTGATCATTGGGACAAAGGCCTGGCGTTCGAGGCGATGACGGCAGTGATTGCCCATGCCTTTGCCAATCACTCGGTTGATCATCTGCTGGCCGACGTGGACCCGCGCAATGCAGCGTCAATCAAGCTGCTGAAACGGCTGGGCTTTGTGATGAGCGGACATGAGGACAACACATTCTGCATCGCAGGCGTTTGGGTCCACAGCGATTACTACCGCCTGGACCGACCCGCCTAAAGCGCCAGATACCGCTGCTTTTGCCGCTCGGTCCAGGTGACCTGAACCTGCCAGCCGTCATCGGTCTGAACCTCGCTGTCGACAATCCCCTCGCCATGCAGCCAGGCGTGTTCGCGGCCTTGGGCAAAGGTCAGCGTCAAGGTTTCCTGCACCTTGGCAAGTTCGAACGCGGTCGAGATTGCGTCGGTCAGACGCTCCAACCCCTCGCCCGTCAGGGCCGAGATCGGGAAGACATTGGCGCGGGTTTGCGATTGGCTTTCCAGCGCCTCGCG
>CAMBWO010000183.1 GCA_945871285.1 Pseudorhodobacter antarcticus
GCCGCATGAGGATCCTTGAACAGGCTATTGCCCATGGGGTTTAGCCGCCGCCGCCCATTCCGCCAAGGGTCTTTGCGATGCCAGCGACCGACGGACCGATCAGAATGATCAAAAGTGGCGGCAGGGTGAACATCATGGTGCCAAGGGTCAGTTTCGTGGGCAGGGTGTTTGCCTTCTCCTCGGCCCGCATCACGCGTTTGTCGCGCATTTCGGCGGAGTAGACGCGCAGGGCCTCGGCGATGGAGGTGCCGTAGGTGGCGGATTGGACAAGGGTGGTCACGAAGGAGGACACATCGGGGATGCCGACGCGTTCGGACATGTCTTTCAGGACGTGGACGCGTTCCTTGCCGGCCTTGACCTCATGAGACACGATGTCGAATTCATCGGCCAGGGCCGGATAGCCGGCGCGGCTTTCCTTGGCGACGCGGTTGATGGATTGGTCCATCGACTGGCCCGCCTCGACACAGACCAACATCAGATCAAGGGCATCGGGGAAGCCTGACATGATCTCTTTCTTGCGCTCCTCGACCCGGCGGGTGATCCAGTATTGCGGCAGGTAATAGCCTGCGGCGCCGGGGATCACGGTGGCCAGAATCTTGAACTGGGTCGTAAGCTCTTGGTTGCGGGACACCATGATGGTGTAGATCACGCCGACGATCAGAAAGCCGATGCCAAGCGCGAACTGGGCAAAGTGGAACATGCGGACCGAGTTTTTGGCCGTATAGCCGGCGCGCTGCATTTGCAGGCGCGAGGCGGACATGGTTTCCACATCCTGCGGTTCGAGGAAGGCGGAAAACTTTTCCAGCTTGTCCTGCTTTTCGCCGCGGCGCAGGGCCTGGCCGTTTTCATTGGCGGATTTGACGGCAGTGCGCTGGGCTTTCAGCTTTTCGAAGGGGTTGGCCTTTTTCTTGAGCATGGTGGGCAGGGTGGCTGCGATCATCACCAGACCGACCAGCATCAGCGCCATCAGCGGCCCGAGGGGGCCGAACTGGGTCGTCAGCATCATGTTGAGATTGCTGAGAAATTGCATTCGGTTAAACCTTGATGTTGACCATGATCTTCATGAAGATCACGTTGATCACGAGGAAGACGGCGACGACCAGACAGGCCGGAATGAAGGCGGGCGTTTCCTTGACGTCGTCGTAATAGTCGGGGCGGATCACGTTGATCATGATCAGCGCGCCGATGGGAAAGGCGGACAGGAACATGCCGGACCATTTCGCCTCGGCGGTGATGGCGCGGACGCGGCGGAACAGTTTGAAGCGGGCGCGGATCACCTTGGCCAGACCTTCCAGGATTTCGGCCAGGTTGCCGCCCGAGGTTTGCTGAATGGTCACGGCCACGGCAAGGAAGCGCAAATCCTGGCTGTCCATGCGTTCGGCAAACTCTTTCAGGCTTTCGGCGACGTCGCGGCCATAGGAGGCCTCATCCGCGATCATGCCGAATTCGGTGCCAAGCGGGTCTGGGATTTCCTTGGAGACATTGGCGATGGCCGAGGAGAAGGGGTGGCCGACGCGCAAGCTGCGGACCATCAGTTCGACGGCATCGGGCAACTGCTCCTCGAGCAGGGACATGCGTTTCTTGGCCTTGTTGTTGATCCAGACATAGACGCCGCCCACGCCCATCAGCGCCGCCACGGCGATGCGGACGGGGGGTGCGGTTTCGGTGGTAAGGGTCAGGCCCAGATAGGAAAACACGCCAAGACCCGCCATGATGCCGATCAGCGCCTTGGGCGTGAAGGCGATGTTGGCCTTTTGCGCCTTGGTGGCGAGGATGGAATAGAGGGGGATGCCGCGTGAATTGACGTGCTGGGACATTTCCTTGCGGAGTTGTTCCAAGACCTTTTCGCGGTCATTGGTCTTTTCCAGCAGGGACAGGCGGCGCGACAGGCGGTTGTTCAGGCTGATCGACTTGCCGAATACGGTCAGATACAGCCCCTCGACCAGCATCACGACGGCGACGAAGATCAGGATATAGATAAGCGGTGCAGCCGAAATTTGCATGGGCGGGCCTTATGCGATGGGTTCGTAGATCGAGGCGGGCAGTTCAAAACCCCACTGGCGGAAGCGGTCGGAATAGTGCGAGCGCACGCCGGTGGCGTTGAAGCGGCCGATGATCTTGCCATTGGGTTCGATGCCAAGGCGTTCGTAACGGAACACCTCTTGCATCGAGATCACGTCGCCTTCCATGCCGGTGATTTCGGTGATCGAGACCATGCGGCGGGAGCCGTCTTGCAGGCGTGAGGCCTGGACGATGAGGTTGACGGCGGCGGCGATCTGGGAGCGCACGGCTTTCAGCGGCATTTCGATGCCGGCCATGGCGACCATGTTTTCAAGGCGGGAAATGCCGTCGCGGGCGTTGTTGGCGTGGATGGTGGTCATGGAGCCGTCGTGGCCGGTGTTCATGGCCTGCAACATGTCGATGACTTCCTCGCCGCGAGTTTCGCCGACGATGATGCGGTCGGGGCGCATCCGCAGGGCGTTGCGCAGACAGTCGCGCTGGGTGACGGCGCCCTTGCCTTCGACGTTGGGCGGGCGGCTTTCCATGCGGCCGACGTGGACCTGTTGCAGCTGAAGTTCGGCGGTATCCTCGATGGTGAGGACGCGTTCGGAGTTGTCGATGAAGGAGGAGAGCGCGTTCAGCGTGGTGGTTTTGCCCGAGCCCGTGCCGCCCGATACGATGATGTTCAGACGGCACGACACGGCGGCCTGAAGATAGAGGGCCATTTCCTCGGTAAAGGCGCCAAAGCGGACGAGGTCGGGGATGCCGAGCTTGTCCTTTTTGAACTTACGAATCGACACGAGGGAGCCGTCCACCGCAACCGGGGGGACCATGCAGTTGAAGCGCGAGCCGTCGGCAAGGCGGGCGTCGCAATAGGGATTGGATTCGTCGACACGGCGGCCCACGGCGGACACGATCTTGTCGATGATGCGCAGAAGGTGGCGTTCGTCCTTGAAGGTGATGTCGGTCAGGGTCAGCTTGCCGCCACGTTCGATGAAGATGCGTTTGGGGCCGTTCACCAGGATATCGTTGACGGTTTCGTCTTTCAGCAGGGGTTCCAAGGGGCCCAGACCCATCACCTCGTCAAACAGGTCCTGGTTCAGGATGGTGCGGTCTTCCTTGTTCAGGACGACCGACATCTCTTCCAGCGCCTCGGAGACGATGGCGGCGATTTCGACCTTGAGGTTGCCTTCGGTGGCGGATTCGAGGGCGGCGAGGTTGAGGTTTTCCAGAAGGCGTTTGTGAAGTTCGACCTTCAGCTCGCTCATCTTTTCCTTTTTCTTGCGCTCCTTGTCGAGCGCGGTCACCTCGGCCGGGGACTTGGGGGCCACGACGGCGATCTTGGGCAAGCTGGCGGCGGGCGAGGCTGCAGCCGGGGCGCGAGTCTGGGGTGCGCCAGAGCCGACGGCGGTGGTTGCCGGTTTCTGGTTGGCCTGTTCAGGTTTCTTGAAGCGCGAAAACATCTGGTGCCCCTTCGGGTTCTAACGACGATACGGATTACTTTTTGCCAGTCTCGACGGCTTTGTTCAGTTCATACAGGGACTTGGCCAGTTTCTGGATTTCGCGGCGCAAAGGGTTCTTGGCGGCGGTTTCGGACAGGGGCAGGCCGTGATCATTGGACTGGGTCACTTGGGCACCGCCATCGGGCAGTTGCACCTCGATCGCGATGTCCAGGCTTTCGGCCATGCGTTTGACGCGACTTTTCGCCGACAGGTCGGCAAAGCGCGGGGCGCGGTTCAGGACGTAGCGCAGCTTGTCATGGGGCAGGCCCTCGGCCTTGAGCGCCCGCACAAGGCGCAGGACGTTCTGGGCCGAGCGCAGGTCCAACTCCATTAGGGCGAAATAGACATGGGCGCGGGTCAGCACGGCCTCGGTCCAAGAGACGATGGTTTTGGGCATGTCGATCACGACAAAGTCGAAATTGGCGCGGGCCATGTCGATGATGCGGCCGATATCCTCGGACCCGACGATATCGAGGGGCAGCATGTCGGCGGGGGCGGTCAGGACATGCAGTTTGTCGTTGAAGGTCAGCATCGCCTGCAACAGCGAATCACTGTCGGAGTGGGTGGAGTCGGACAACAGGTCAAAAACCGCCTCTTTGCGGGGCAGGTCCAGATAGGTCGCGGCAGAGCCGAATTGAAAGTCAAAGTCGATCAGGCAGACGCGCGGCGCTTCTTTGGTGACGCAGGCGAGTTCCCAGGCGAGATTGGTGGCAAAGGTCGAGGCCCCCGAGCCGCCGGCCAGGCCGTGGACCGGCAGCACGACGCCGTCACGGTCGCCCTTGGCCTTGAAGCCCGGATGCGGAATGTCGGCATCGGGCGTGTCGGCGGCGGGGGCTGCGGCAGAGGCGGCGACGGTCAGAACGGGGGTGGCGGCGGGTTTGCGGATCTTGTCGATCGCCTCGTGCAGGGCGCCCTCGGGCAGGGGGTAGGGCACGAAATCATCGGCCCCAAGGCGCAAAAGCTGGTGCAGGGCGACCGGGCTGACCTGATCGGCGATCAGGACGACCTTGATGCCATGGGATTTGGCCTGTTTGATGATGTCGGTGATGCGCTGCAAATCGGCCTCGTCCGAGGCGTTGACGGCGATGGCCACGAATTCCAGTGTGCGGGCGTCGGGCTGTTCCAGAAAGACCTGTGCGTCATCAAAGGACAGATCGCCCCAGCTTTCGCCAAGCTCCAGCTCCATGTCGTCGATCAGCAGTTCAAAATTCTGCACGTCGTGCGAAATCGTGCACGCCAGGATCGGTGCCGGTTCCGGCTGTAGGTTTG
Source organism: Pseudorhodobacter antarcticus (assembly GCA_945871285.1). Lineage (GTDB taxonomy): Bacteria > Pseudomonadota > Alphaproteobacteria > Rhodobacterales > Rhodobacteraceae > Stagnihabitans. The sequence goes on from CAMBWO010000183.1 coordinate 4,773, forward strand.
CCACGCTGCTCATAACCCCAAGTCCTTTTAAAGTCGCCCCACCAAGGGATGGCGTCTGTTGCCTGTTCTCAGGCGCCACAGTCACCAACCCCGAACCGCTGCGCGCCTTCTGGCGACGGCATTGGTCCTTATGGGGAGAAGGTGCTGTCAGATGTTGGCGAGATTGGGGCTAAAAAATCGTCAATCTTAGGTTTTTAACGAATGAATGCCGAAATGCGGAAACTAAGGGCAGGGGAAATGCAAACGGGCCCGCGAGGATGCGGGCCCGGTAGGGGGAGGGGGGGGTCAGTTGGAGGGGTCGGTCTGCGTCACGATCACGGTATTGGTCGGATGCGGCCGGGTGGCGCCCTCGACATATTCGCGGAAGATGACGGCGGCGTATTTGCCGTTCAACAGGGCGGCCGAGCCTTGGGTGAAGCCTGTCACCTCGGTCACGGTGCGGCGGTTGCGCTGTTCGGGCGACATCGTGTTGATCACGGGCTGGGTTTCGCCGAACGAGGACACAGCCTCGAGCCGGGCGGTGCTGATGCCACGCGAGGCAAGGTAGGCCACGACAGCCTGGGCGCGGCGCAGGCCCAGACCATAGTTGTAGCGGTTGGAGCCGACCAGGTCGGTATGGCCATAGACGCGGAAGCGGACCTCGGGGAACTGGCGGATCCAGGCGGCCTGACGGTCCAGCGTGGCGCGGCCTTCGGCGGTCAGGTCAGACCGGTTGAAGGCGAACAGGACCGTCGTCTGCACCTCGGATTCAAAGCGGCGACCGACGAGGAGGGTCGCATCGCCCTGGGTCATGGCGATGGTGTTGTTCATGGTGGGGGCACCGAAGCCACCCTCATCCACGCTGGCGCCGGCTTCACGGTTGAAGTCAGCCTCATTGCAGGCGGCCAGGGGCAGCAGGGCGAGGGTCGAGATCAGCAGGGTGTGGCGGAGGGATTTCATGCTCATCACTCCATCGTATAGCCATAAGAACCGCTGAAATCCTGCCGGGAGACTTCACCGGCGGCGCCGCGCTGTTTGCCTGCGGTTTGGCCGAACAGGAACAGCTCTTTCTCGGTCGGGATGCGAACGCGGTCGGTCGGCAGGGCAAGTGCCTCGCCCCGGGTGGGGGTCACGAGGTGCGGTGTCACGATGATGACCAGTTCGGACTGGTTGCGCTGATAATCGGCGCTGCGGAACAGGGTGCCCAGGATCGGGATGTCGCCCAGCCACGGCACCTGACCGTTCAGATCGCGGAAGTCATCCTGCAAGAGGCCCGCGATGGCAAAGCTTTCGCCGTCGCGCATTTCCACGGTCGTCGAGGTTTCGCGGCGTTTGAAGGCATTGACCGAAAAGCCCGCCGATTCCAGCGTGGTGGTGCTGTCGATCGACGACACGGCGGCATTGATTTGCAGGTTGATCGTGTCGCCGTCCACCACGACGGGGGTGAAGTTCAGCTCGACGCCGAAGGGTTTGTATTCGATGGAGATCGTGCCGTTGCCGGAGGCCACCGGGATGGGGTATTCGCCACCGGCCAGAAACTTCGCCTCTTGCCCCGAAAGGGCGGTCAGGTTCGGTTCGGCCAGGGTGCGCACGACGCCTTTGGATTCCAGCGCCTCGAGCAGGACGCCGAATTCCAGCGAGCCTGCGGTGAAGCCCAGGCCCAGTGCGCCGCGGGTGCCCTCGCCCAGGGTGACGTTGTTGCCGTTGTTGACCGCATTGGCCAGGCCGCCGGTCGCGCCGCCGATGGCGACATCGGTGCCGCCGCGCACGCCGAGGGATGAGGACAGGCTTTTGGACACCGAACGCTGCATTTCGGCAAAGCGGACCTTGAGCATCACCTGCTGGGTGCCGGCGACCTGCATCAGGTTGGACACCTTGTCAGGCGAATAGCGGTTGGCAAGGTCCAGCGCCCGGTCCAGCTTGGCGGTCGAGGAGACGGTGCCCGACATGACGATGCCGTCATTCGCGGTGCGGACCTGAATCTGTTCGCCGGGCAGGATTTGTTGCAGGCGTTCCTTGAATTCCTCGATGTCGGGGGTGACGTGGACTTCGATGTTCGAGATCAGCTTGCCGTCTTGGGTCAGCAGGGTCATCGTCGTGCGGCCCGGCGTCTTGCCCAGGACATAGATAGTCTTGTCCGACAGGGTCGAGATGTCGGCGATGCCCGGATTGGCCACCGACAGTTCGGCAAAGGGCGTGTCGCTTTCCAGCACGATGGCGCGGTTCATCGGAACGTTCAAAGGCTCGTTCGCCGTGCCTTTCATGATTGTCAGCGTCTGCGAGACCGCAGGCGTGAGGGAGGTGGTCGCCAGGGCCATGCCCAGAAGACCAGCCGTCCAAATGCGTCGCAGTTTCATGTGACCTGCCCTCTCAAATGCCCAATGCGTCGGGTCTTTAGCGCCCGTTCACAGCCTAAAATGCCTCATCTGGCGATTTTAAGCAAGAATCAAAAGGTTAAAGGCTGTTCTGTATGTGGATAACCTGCAACAGCCTGCTGCCTCTTGAGGAAAGCGCAAGCGGCCCCGCTAGATGTGGGGCCGCTTTGTGTTGTGGACCGGCTCAGTTGGTGCAGGCGGTCGGGATGTTGCTGTCGACAAGTTCGCCGCCTTTGCGGGTCTTGATGAAGCAAACCTTGTCGGGTTCGGCTGCGGTGACGACCTCGACCGGGGTTTCGGTGATGCCCAGCAGCGAGTTGCTGTCGACCTCGACCAAGGCGTTACCATTGTCGGCACCACTGACCAGAGACAGGGCCAGCTTGCCGGTGGCGGCGGCCTGGGCAAGGCGGGCGACCTGTTCGCGGACGGCGGCGACGGTCACGGTGCGGGCCACGGTCGCGCCGCTGCTGCCATCGTCGGCCTTCTGGTCGACGGCGATCACCTTGACGCTGGTTTCGATCAGGCGGGTCGTGCTGCCATCGGAATCGCCGGCGGCGCCGGTCCAGTAGACATCGACAAAGTCACCGGGTTGCACAAAGCCCGACACGCCAGAGGCCACGTCAACCTTGATGGCAAAGGCGCCCTGACCCTTGCCCAGCTGGCCGGTCAGACCGGCGGTTTCGCCGGGCTGGGTGACCTTTTCGGCGAGGACGGGCTCGAACTTCTCCATCTGGCGCAGGACGAAGCGCGGTTCGGGGTTGTCTTCGGGGAACAGGGCGGCTTCGCCCTCTTGCAGCGCGCGCGCGTCCTTGAAGATGCTTTCCGGCAGGGCGTTTTCCGGCCAGTAGATCAGTTGCACGTCATCCTTGGTCAGCGTCTCGCCGTATTTCTTGGGCTTGTTGACCACATAAACCTCGACCATCGGGCCGATCTTGGCGCGCATCTCGCGTTCGTGATTGAGCGCGGCCTGAGTCTGCTTGAAATAGTTCTGCGTCATATAGACTGCGGCCCCTGCCAGGGCGAGGCCAAAGACCAGGACAAGTCCGAATACCATTCTCATTTGATTTCCCCTATTACCCAAGGCCGCAAGCGGCCACCCCTTGTTCCGTGCCGTGGCCCCGTGGGGTCACTGGTTGTCATAGCCCACGGTCAGGCCACTGATGTAGTCCGAGATCCCCTGGGCCGAGCTGCCCGACGAATAGGCAATCGGCACCAGCACAACCATTCCGAGGCCGATCACGGCGGCGGACAGCACGACCCAGTCGACCGTCACGGCGCCGGAGTCATCCTTGGCAAAGCGTTTGAGGTTCAGGGGCATCGCGTGTCCTTTCCTGTCCGCCATTCCGGCAGAGAGCTGAGCTGTCTCCAATACCGGGCCACCTTGCCGCAGCATCGCGACGAAAATGGGGCGCATCCGTGGCCGCAATGGGGTGATGAAGGGGGGCCGGATTGTGAAAATATCCGTGCTTTTAAAGGGAAGGGCCGCACCATGTCTGGTGCGGCCCAAATCTGCGCCCCGGTTTTGGGGTTACTGGTTCTCGTAGCCCGCGGACCGCTGGCCCAGGTCGTCGACGATCGCGTCGCCCAGACCGGTGATGCCGCCGCCGACGGTGGTCATGACCACCATGCCCAGGCCCACGATGGCTGCGGTCAGCACGACCCAGTCAACGGTCACGGCGCCGGATTCGTCATTCTTGAAGGTCTTGAAGAG
>CAMBWO010000184.1 GCA_945871285.1 Pseudorhodobacter antarcticus
CACGCCCGCCGTGCCAAGGGTCATGGCGGCCAGATTGACCGCCATCCCCACCGTGGTCAGGGTCAACGTCCCGGCGTTGGTCGTGGCGACCGTGGCCGCCCAAGCCGTGGTCAGCGTGGCATTGGCCACCGCGCCAATCGCCACGGTCACCACGTCACCAGCGCTCAGATCAAGAATCGAATCGCTGCCCGCGCCCACCGTAAAGATGTCGCTTCCCGTGCCGCCGGTCAGCGCGTCATCGCCCAAGCCCCCGTTCAGACTGTCGTTGCCAAAGCCGCCCAAAAGGCTGTCGGCCCCCGCGCCCCCGATCAGCGTATCGGCGTAACCAGAGCCGGTCAGCCAGGTCGCCTCGCCGGTGTTGGTGACCAGATAGCCCAGCGGTCCACCCGCCGCTGCAAGGCTTACAGCCAGACCACTGGTCGTCAGGCGCACCATCCCGGCATTGCCCGTGGCCGCTGTGGCCGCCCATGCCGCTCCCAGGGCCGCGTTTGCCGTGGCTCCGGCCAAGACGGTCAGGCTATCGCCGGTGCCGAGGTCAAGGATCGTGTCAATCCCCGATGCGACCAAGAAGCTGTCGTTCCCCGCCCCACCGGTCAGGCTGTCGTTGCCTGCCCCGCCGTCCAGACTGTCGTTGCCAGCCGCCCCCAGCAACCGATCCGCGCCCGTGCCACCCGTCAGCTTGTCGGCAAAGGCCGAGCCAGTGAAACTGGCGGCAACGCCGATGTTCGTCACCCGAAAGCCGGCCGTGCCTTGGCTCACCGCCGACAGGTCCACCGTCAGCCCCGCCGAGGTCAGGTTAACCACGCCCGCATTGCTCGTGCCGCTCGTCGCAGTCCAGATCGTTGTCACGGTCGCGTTGACGGTCGCCCCCAGCGCCACCGTCAGACCATCGCCGCCGCTCAGGTCGGCCACCGAGTCCATGCCCGCGCCGATGATGAACTGATCCGCACCAAGACCTCCGGTCAGGGTGTCGTTCCCCGCGCCACCGTCCAGCTGGTCGGCAAAACCTGTTCCCTTTAAAGGATTGGCCGCCTCATTGCCCATCAGGATCAGCCCGGCCAGCACCGCCGAGGCATCAAGCCCCAGCGCCACGGTCCCGATCGCCAGCGTCACCCGCTCCACATCAAGCCCCGCCCCCAGCACCATCGTGCCCGACGTGGTCGCGGTGAACCGCACTTCATCCAGACCCGCGCCGCCGGTGATCACCTCTGCTGCCGCGAAATCCGCACTGCTGCCCATGAGGAAAAGGTCATCCCCCTCACCGCCGATCAGGGTGTCCGCCCCGGCCCCTCCGGCCAACGTGTCATTCCCCGCCCCGCCGTCGATCCGGTTCGCCCCGGACGCTCCGGTCAGATTGTCGGCAAAGCCCGAGCCCGTCAGGTTCTCGACCGTTGTCAGCGTGTCCCTGCCCGCCTTCACCGTATCCTGCATGCCCGTCAGGGCCAGACTGACCGTCACCCCGCCCGCCGCATCGGCGTAAGAGGACGTGTCCACGCCATCCCCCCCGATCAGCGTGTCCGCCCCATCGCCGCCGTTCAGCGTGTCATTGCCCTCGCCACCGGACAAAAGGTTGGTGCCGGCGTTGCCGCCAAGGCTGTCGTTGTGGGCTGAACCGATCAGCCCCTCGATCGTGGCCAGCGTATCCGTCCCGCCGCCGCCGGTGGCCTGCGCCCCCGACAGCGCAAGGCTCACGGTCACAAAGGCCAGAGCCCCGTCATACGAGGCCACGTCCACCCCGGCATCTCCGACCAGCATGTCGTCGCCATCGCCGCCGTTCAGCGTGTCATTACCCGCCGCGCCCGACAGCAAATTGGCCCCGGCGTTGCCCACCAGCAGATTGTCCAGCCCATTGCCCGTGCCCGTGACGTCGGCGGTTCCGGTCAGCGTCAGGGCCTCGACATGCTCCGTCAGCGTATGGTTCAGCGCGGTCCGCACCGTATCCGTCCCACCCAGGGCGGCCTCGAAAACGACATCGCCCAGATCATCCACAAGATAGACGTCGGCACCTGCCCCGCCGGTCAGACTGTCCGCGCCCGAACCGCCGTCCAACGTATCCGCGCCACGATCGCCAAAAAGCGAATCGTTACCCCCAAGGCCCTGCAGGCTGTCATCCCCAGAACCGCCCCGTGCCAGATCGGCGAAGGCCGACAGAATGAAGGTGTCATTGCCCGAAACAAGCGTCCGCACGATGGCCGCGTCGTCGGTCAGGATCGGGGTCAGCGCCGCTTGATAGACAAGCGCCGCGTCGACATTCACCCCCTCCATCGACAGGGTCGATACCCACTTCCCAGCGCTCCAGACCGACAGGCCAAAGCCCGTCACGACCCCGCCGATGACGGCGCCAGTGGCGTTCTTGTAGATCGCCGGGCCGAACAGTTGCGCCGCGAGGACCGGAGTCGATGCCCCGTTGAAGTAGACCAGATTGTAATTGTCGCGGTAGGTCGTGCCATTCCAGCCGACATTCCGGTCATTCAGGAAGCTGTATTGAATCTCTCCCCCCAAAAGAAGGCTGAAACTCATTTCATCTTGTTTGAATTCAACACTTGACCGGATCGTCGCCATAGCTGCCCCGACAATTTCTGTTCTGGATTGCGTTGCCTAACACGGCTGATTGCCTCCAGAAAGCGCGGAGGCGCAGGCTTAATATATCTTTGGAGCAGGTCAATCTTTTGGCAAGGTCATCCCATGTCGCTGCCCAAGGGTGGCTTCGATGGCAGCCCGGTGGCCTTTCCCGCGATGCTGTCGCAAGGCATCGTATCCATGCCGCATTGTGTCCTCGCGAAAGCGTGACGCGATGATTTGCGATGTGATCAAGGCGCGCCGCGGCAAAATCGGATGTCAATCAGGGAAAATACGCATTCGATACATTACATCCGAATATTGCGCAAAATTGCAGCGCGCCTGTCTTCAGGGCGGGCCTTTTTCCGAATAGCCAGTGGATGTGAGCATGCGTTGCCGATATCCTGACCCCTCGTATAAATAGCGATTTCGAGCGACGGGATGGAGATCGATCATGCCTGCCACTGCTGTCGAAGCGATCACACTGACAGGCGAGCTGGCGCCGCCCATCGCCCAGCGCGTACCGGGCTCTGCGATTTTTCTTCAGCATTCCACTGTGAAAGCGATGCCAGACCCTGCCGACGCAAAGACCGCGCCCCTGCCGTGGCTGGATGAAAACACACACAACGGCTGGCTTGACATTCTGGGCCTGAATGCCTGATTGCACACTGCAGGTTCGGATCTGACAGGCGGCTTGGGAACTCGGGTCCAACTGGAACCCAGCCGACCCGGATCGCGGTCAGGATCGACGTCAGCCTCAGGCCATTTTCGCTCACCGTACCCCGCTCCGCTGGCCCGACGATGAGGGTGATCGGCCGCTGCGCCGTCAACCAAAACACCGTCCGGGGCCGGCTGGTGCGCGAACCCGGACCTCAGAATGAGGAAATTCAGATCAACGCGCTGTGCCGCAAGACGAGGATCAACCGACAAAGCCGTCTGCCCGAACGGCCAATCCAGGGTCGGCTGCAAGGCAAGGCTCCGCATTGCCTTGCGCCATGATGCTCACCCCAGTGTCAAAACGCCATGGTTGCGGCAACTGCCCGCTTCCAGCGCGCGTATTTGGCGTCGCGATCGGCCACCGCCATCATCGGCTCGAACCGCCGCTCCAGCGCCCAGGTCTTGGCGAAAATCGCAGGTTCCGCGCAAACCCCCACCTGCAACCCCGCCAGATAGGCTGCCCCCAGCGCCGTGGTTTCCGTCACCATCGGCCGGTCGACCGGCGCGCCGGTAATGTCAGCCAGAAATTGCATGGTCCATGCGCTTGCGGCCATCCCGCCATCCACCCGCAACACCCCCTCGGCCGCCCCGCCCCAATCGGCCCGCATCGCCTCCAGCAAGTCGCGGGTCTGATAGCCCACCGATTCCAGCGCCGCCCGCGCCAGTTCCGCCGGCCCCGAATTCCGCGTCAGGCCGAACACCGCCCCGCGGCAATCGGGCCGCCAATAGGGCGCGCCCAGCCCCGTGAACGCGGGCACCAGAATGACCCCCTGCTCGGCATCCGCCGCCTCGGCCAGCGCCTGAGTCTCGGGTGCGGCGCCGATGGTTTTCAACCCATCCCGCAGCCATTGCACCACAGCCCCTGCAATGAAAATCGACCCCTCCAGCGCATAGGTCGGCTTGCCCTTCAACCGATACGCCACCGTCGTCAGCATCCGGTTGGTCGAGGGCACCATGACCCCCCCGGTGTTCAGCAGCGCAAAACACCCCGTGCCATAGGTCGATTTCATCATCCCTGGCTGAAAACACGCCTGCCCCACCGTCGCTGCTTGCTGGTCGCCCGCCACCCCGGCAATCCGGACCGGGGCACCGAAAACCTCGGTCACCCCAAAATCATCCGCCGAATCGTGCACCTGCGGCAGCATCGCCATCGGCACCCCCAGCAGCCCGCATATCTCGGCGTCCCAGTCTTGGGTGGCAATGTTGAACAACATCGTGCGCGCCGCATTGGTCGCGTCCGTTGCATGAACCCGGCCCCCGGTCAGATGCCAGATCAGGAAACTGTCCACCGTGCCAAAAGCCAACTCGCCCCGCTCTGCCCTCTCGGCCAGCCCGTGCTGATCCAGAATCCACTTCACCTTGGTGGCGCTGAAATACGGGTCCAGCAGCAACCCTGTCTTGGCCGTGATCATCGGCCCATGCCCGGCCTCGCGCAGGGCATCGCACAAGGGCGCCGTGCGCCGGTCCTGCCAGACAATCGCCTTATGCACCGGCTTGCCCGTCGCCCGGTCCCAAACCACCGTCGTCTCGCGTTGGTTGGTGATGCCGATGCCCGCAATCTGCCCCGCCGAAACCCCCGCCTTGGCCATCGCCGCCCGCGCCGTCTCCAGCGCCGTGCGCCACAGGTCGTCCGGGTCATGCTCCACCCAGCCCGGCGCCGGGTAATGCTGGGCAAATTCCTGTTGTGCCGTGGCGACCGGGCGCAGCCCCGCATCGAAAATGATCGACCGGGTCGAGGTCGTGCCCTGGTCAATGGCAAGCAGATAGGTCATCGCGGCTCCCCGGTTTTTTGCCAAACTGTCAGAAGGCGGGGACGAATGGCAAGGGCCTGATTCGCGGCCAAAGGCTGGCCCAGCCCCTCTGCAAGACCGTCAGACAGGCACCGGAGCGATATCGGCGGTCCAGGCCGGTCACAAAGACAATGCTTTGACCCAGCACCCGAACTGCCCCCTTGCCGCCCCGCCCCCATTCGCTACATTGCGCCAAAACCAACCCCAAGGATCCCCCATGCCCACCCAAGCGCCCGAAAGCCAGATCGTGACCCACTGGAAAATCGCGTGTGATGGGGGTGAGGGCGGCGGCGGCCATCCCCGCGTCTGGCTGACCATTCCGCAAGACAAGGGCTTTGTCGTGTGCGGCTATTGCGACAAGCGGTTCGAGATTGACCGCGCCCATGCCCACGACGACCATTAGGTGCTGCGCGCCCTTACCGCGCTGATTTCCCTGCCGCTTTTCTATTTCGTTGCGTCCCTGCTGGGGGCTGTGATCCCCGGACATCATCCCCAAATCGACGGCGGCGCTGCCTCGCGCATAGGTCTGCTGCGCGGCCCCATCCACTATGATCTGGTCCTGCCCCTGACGCCCGATCTGCGCGCTCGCTTTGCCTTTGCCGAACAGGCGGGCGTGCCCGTGCGGGACGCGCGCGCACGCTATCTTGTGGTCGGATGGGGGGCCAAGGCGTTCTATACCACCACCGGCAGCTATGCCAACCTGAACTTGCCCGCCATTTGGTCTGCGCTGACCGGCGACGATGCCGTCCTGCATCTGGAGGCGGCGGGCGATCTGGCCTCCCTGCCGGGCCTGATCTGGCTGCCCCTGTCCGACACACAACAGGCGGCGCTGATCACCAAAGTCACCACCACATTTGCCTCGACCACAGCCCTGCCCATCCGCCCCTTCGGCCCGACCGACGCCTTCTACCCCGCCCATGGCCATTTCAACCTGTTCCACACCTGCAACGATTGGCTGGGCGAAACTCTGCGCGCCGCGGGGCTGGACTTCGGCATCTGGACCCCAACCCCGCAATCCGTCACGCTGTCAGCCCGTTGGTTTGCGTCAGATCAACTCTGAACCGCACCCCGAACAGCGGCATCTCCTGCAACCCCATTTCCCGATAGGCCGTTATGGCACCAAGGTTTTCCGCCTGCGCCGAAATGGTCAGAACCTCCGCCCCCGCGCCCAGACTGACCTCGCGCAGCGCCGCAATCAACGCCCGGCCAATCCCCGCGCGCCGGCGCCATTCGACCACGAACAGATGGTTGATGTCATGCCCCACGCCCCCCGTCACCAGATTGGGCCGCTCCACCAACAGGGCATAGCCCACCAACCCCTCCTCCTCGGCCGCGACCACAATCCGGCCCCGCGCCTCATCAAAGATCTGGCGCTGCATCACCTGTGGGGTGATGGTGGCCGTGTCGCCATGGTGCCGGGCCAAAAGGCCCATCATCTCATGGACTTGCGGTATGTCCAGGGCTGTTGCGGTTCGGACGATCAGGGTCATGTCGTGCTCCTTGAGGGGGGCCCACAAGGCACGCTGATACCGCCTTGCGGGCGGTTATCGGGTCAAATCGGGGAATGCGATGCTGACCAACCGCCTATAGGGCGTTGATAAAATACCACGGGTTGGGGCGGTTCAGGGTCAACATGGCCCTTGGATAGGCCCCAAGGGCAAGCCTGTCAACACTAGCGGCACAGGGCAGATCATGGCATGAAAGCAGGGGAATAACGGGGACAAGATCATGGCTTTCGGCAAGGGACATCACCTTCACCTCATCGACGGGTCGGCCTTCATCTTTCGCGCCTACCACGCGCTGCCGCCCCTGACGCGCAAATCCGATGGCCTGCCGGTTGGGGCCGTGGCGGGCTTTTGCAACCTGATCTGGAACGAACTGTCCACCGCTGGTGGCAAAACCGCCGCCACCCACATAGCTGTTGTGTTCGATGCGGGCGCCCACACCTTCCGCAACGACCTGTATGACCAATACAAGGCCAACCGCCCCCCCCTGCCTGAGGATCTGCGCCCCCAGTTCCCCCTGACCCGCGACGCCACCCGCGCCTTCAACATCGCCTGCATCGAGATGCCGGGGTTTGAGGCCGACGACATCATGGCCACCCTTGCCCTTCAGGCCCAGGCCGCCGGTGGCGGTTGCACAATCATTTCGTCGGACAAAGACCTTATGCAACTCATCGGCCCCGGCATCGACATGTTCGATCCGATGAAGAACAAAACCATCGGCCCGGATGAGGTGTTTGAAAAGTTCGGCGTCGATCCTGCCCGCGTCGTTGATGTGCAATCCCTGGCAGGGGATGGGGTGGACAATGTTCCGGGTGCCCCCGGCATCGGCCTGAAAACCGCAGCCCTGCTTATTCAGGAATACGGCAACCTTGACACCCTCCTAGCCCGCGCCTCCGAGATCAAGCAACCCAAACGGCGCGAGGCGCTGACCGACAACGTCGCCCAGATTCTGCTTTCGCGTCAACTGGTTCAGCTGAAACTCGACACCCCCGTCACCGTCACCCTGGACGAGTTGGAGGTCAAGCCGGTTGACCCCGACACCGTGATGAAATTCCTGACCCAGATGGAGTTTCGCATCCTCTCTGCCCGCGTCGCGACCAAACTGAAAATTGCCGCCCCGGTGATCGAGGCGTCCAAGGGTTATGAGGTTTCCGGCGCCCATGACGCCGCCCCTCAGGCCGACCGACTGCCCTTCAACCCCGACAGCTACACCTGCATCCGCGACGCCGCGACCCTGTCCGAATGGATCGCCCGCGCCCGCGACAAGGGCTATCTGGCAGTGGATACCGAGACGACCGCGCTGGACGAGATGAAGGCCGATATCGTAGGGATTTCAATGTCCTCGCAGGCAGGCACCGCCGCCTACATCCCCGTCGGCCACCGCAAGGGCGGCGACCTGTTTGCCGCTGATGCCCTGGTCGAGGACCAACTTGACCTGACCACCGCGCTTGCCCTGCTGAAACCCCTGCTCGAAGACCCCGCCGTTCTGAAAATCGGCCAGAACATGAAATACGACGCCAAGATCTTCGCCCGCCTTGGCATCCATGTCGCCCCCATCGATGACACCATGCTCATGTCCTATGCCATGCACGCAGGCCTGCACAACCACGGCATGGATTACCTTTCGGAAACCTATCTTGGTCATAAACCCATTCCGATCAAGGACTTGATCGGCTCCGGCAAAACCGCCGTCACCTTTGACCGCGTCGCCATCGACGTGGCCACCCGCTATGCGGCAGAGGATGCCGATGTCACCCTGCGCCTGTGGCAAACCTTCAAACCCAACCTGCACCGCAAAAAGGTGACGACGGTTTACGAAACCCTGGAACGCCCCTTGGTCCCGGTTCTGGCTGAAATGGAAATGGCCGGCATTCAGGTCGATCGCGACACCCTTAGCCGCATGTCCAACGCCTTCGCCCAGAAAATGGCCGGGCTCGAGGCCGAGATTCACGAGTTGGCAGGCACCCCCTTCAACGTCGGCTCCCCCAAACAGCTGGGCGAAATCCTGTTTGACAAGATGGGCTTACCCGGCGGCGAAAAGGGCAAGACCGGCGCCTATGCCACCGGCGCGGATATCCTGGAAGACCTCGCCACCGAACACAAACTGCCCGGCGTGGTGCTGGATTGGCGGCAACTGTCCAAACTGAAATCCACCTACACCGACGCCCTGCAAGACCACATCAACCCCGAAACCGGCCGCGTCCATACCAGCTATTCGATAAGCGGCGCTGTCACTGGCCGCCTGGCCTC
>CAMBWO010000185.1 GCA_945871285.1 Pseudorhodobacter antarcticus
GTAATAGGCCACGCCTGGTGGCGCCGCCCCGGACCAGGGCCGCTGATCGCGGACATAGGCCCAGATGCGGCCCTCCTTCACGCCCTTGCCGAGGTCACCCTTCGCTTTGGCGCGGTCGAGCACCCGGATCGGGGTATCGTCGGCATGCAGGAGGTCGCAGGCCATGATGTTGACTTGCAGGAGATCAACCAGCGGCGTCAGCGTCTTCATGGCGCCGCCACACCAACCCGACAGGGTGCTGTCGGAGATGTCGGCGCCCATCCGGGCGAAGATCTCGTTCAGGCGATAGAGCGGAAGATGGTCATCCTATTTGGAGACCAGGATGAAGGCCAAAAGGCTGGGCCCGGCGAGGCTGCCCGGAATGGGCCGGCTGGGTGCCGGACACTGAACCATCTTCTCGCAGCAGCGGCAGGACTTCTTCAGTCGCGCCACTTCGATCACCTTCATCTGCGCCGTGATCATGTCGAGGATCTGGCTTACATCCTCGCCCACGAGACGCAAGGCGCCGCCGCAGTCCGGGCATGCATCGCCGGGGTCCATCTCGCGCCGCTCACGGAGCGTGTCGGGTGCCACGCGGGGACGGCGGCGGGGTGTTTTGAGCAGCTCATCAGCCGGGTCAGCAGCCCCGCTGGCCGCAGCCGCGATCTCGATGGTCACCGGCTCCACCGCCGGTGCGACTTCGGCTTGGGCAACCTGAAGCCCTTCAAGAGCCAGTTCCAACTGCTCGATCTCACGGGCGATCCTCTCGGAACTGGCCCCGAACTTCTGCCGCTTCAGCCGCGCAATCTGCAGTCTCAGGGCCAGCGCCAGCAGGTCCCCATTCTGAAGATCGGCGGCACGCAGATTGCCCTGCAACTGAAGGACCAGCGCCTTCAGGGCTTGGGGGTCATCTGGCAAGGAGGATGCTTCAGTCGACATGGGTTCGACTACCGCAAAGCGGCATAAAAGTCCATGAAAACAAGGAGAAATGATGCGATTTCTACATCCGCGTGGGCGCGCTCGTCCACCGCGGCTGGCGCCAGTCCATGCCTTCCCACAGCATCGACATCTGTGCTGGGGTCAGTGCCACTTTGCCTTCCGTGGCCTTCGGACAAGGGAAATGACCGCGCTCCAGAACCTTGTAGTAGAGGCAGAACCCCTGGCCATCCCAGTGCAAAATCTTCAGCCTGTCGCCCATCCTGCCGCGAAACACAAAGACCGCCCCGCTGGCCGGATCCTCCGCCAAGGCCCGCTTTGCCCGGGCACACAGACCAGCAATGCCGCAACGCATGTCGGTGATGCCCGCAGCGAGGAACACCCGCACACCGCTCCCAGGACCGATCATGCGCTTTCCAAAACCCGGATCAGTTGCGTCAGACCCGCCGCCGAGAGCCCCTCGATGCCGCGCAGCCGCCGCCCATTCGCCAGCACGATCTCGACAATCATCGGAACGAGCGCGGGCGTGGCAGCAGTAGCCAAAATCTCCACCGGCAGAAAGTCCACGTCCTGCGACAGGCTCTCACCACGATGCCGCATCTCGGCACGCCACGGATAGATGTGCGGCCGGGTTAGGTCGTGCCGACGAGCAACCTCGGCCACCGTCGCCCCGCGCACTCCAACCTCCCCCAGGATCGAGCGCTTCTCGCTGTCCGACAACCGACGCCGCCGTTCTGCACCAGTCATGACTTCTTGCCGCATATCATCCCCATCGCAAACGACGTCGTTAACGACGTCAATAACGACAGTGGCTTAGTGGAAAATCCCCCACTTCATAAGGCGGTGGCAACCGGGCGGTTACGGTGGACACGACAGTGATGGAAAAGAACATCGCCCATCCGACGGATTCCCGCCTCTATGAGCAGGCGCGGGATCAACTGGTGGCGCTGGCGCAGGAGGCCGGGGTGGAGCTGCGGCAATCCTATGCCCGCCTTGCACCTCGACTGGCGCTGCAGGTTGGCCGCTACGCCCATGCCAAGCAGTTCAAGCGCATGCGCAAGGCATTGAAAAAGCTGAAGGGCTACACCGGTCGGGTCCTGCGCGATCTGCGCCGCCATCTGCTGGATATTCCCGAAGGCAGCCTGCGGGATCGCATCCTTGGAAAGCTCGCCTTGGTGTCGCAACTGCTGCATCAGGCACCCAGGGGGGCGAACAAGATCTACGCCCTGCACGAACCCGAGGTGGATTGCATATCCAAGGGCAAGGCCCGGGTGCGCTATGAATTCGGCTGCAAAGTCAGCATCGCCACGACGCTGGACGAGGGCTTCGTGGTCGGCATGCGCAGCTTTCCGGGCAACCCCTATGATGGCCACAGCCTGAGGCAAGCACTGGAGCAGGTCGCCATCCTGACCGACCAGCGCCCCGAACTCGCCGTCGTTGACCGCGGCTATCGCGGTCATGCCGAGACCAGGACCCGCGTTCTGATCAGCGGCACAAGGCGCGGCCTGACACCGAAGCTGGTCGCGGACCTCCGCCGCCGAAGCGCCATAGAACCCGAAATCGGCCACATGAAAACCGACGGTCGCCTGTCACGCTGCGCCTTGAAAGGCACCACCGGCGACGCCCTCTTCGCCTGCGGGCACAACATCCGCAAGATCCTGGCCCACCTCAGGTCTTGGCTTGTCTGCATTGTCGTCGCCATTTCGAACGCACTATACCACCCGGGTCGCCAGTATAAGGCTGTCACATCAGTCTGAATGCATTATTCAAGGCCAACTACGTCACCAAACCCTTCTCCCCGCGCGAACTCGTCGCCCGCGTCAATGCCATCCTGAAACGCTCCGGCCCCCCCCGCCGCCGCCCGCGCCCTGCGCCATGGCCCTCGACCCCGCCCGCCACCTGTGCAGCGTCGCGGACCAACCCGTCACCCTCACCGCCGCCGAAATGGCCCTGCTCGCCCGCCTGATGCACCACCCCGACATGGTGCAAACCCGCGCCGCCCTGATCGAAAACGTATGGCCCGACACCGACATCGCCGACCGCACCCTCGACAGCCACCTGCGCAACCTGCGCCGCAAACTGGCCGAGGCCGGCGCCCCCGAGGCGATCGAAACCCTGCACGGCATCGGCATCCGGATGGCCCCATGCTGACCCCGCCCTTTCACATTGGTCCAAATATCCAGACGCAGCCCGCCCCATGACACCCCGCCCGAAATGGCGCCCGGCGCTCTGGATGGTGCTGGGCGGCGCGCTTCTCGCCACCCTCGCCTTTTCCTTCGCGGGCCTCATCGCCCTGCGCTACCTCGGCCCCGAATTCGGCTTTCGCCGCTCGGCCATCGCCCTGGCCCTGCTGATCGGCGCTGCCACCTTTGCCCTGGGCTGGCTGCTGGTGCGCCTCCTCTTGCGTCCCATCACCACCCTGTCGCATCAGGCGACCGACCTGCGCCGCAACCCGCAACTGGCCCTCACCCCCCTGCCCCATCACGGCACCCGCGAATTGGGCGATCTGGCCCACAGCATCACCACAATGGCCGCCGCCCTGCAAAACCGCGAGGCGTCCATCCGCTCCTTCACCGACCATTTGACGCATGAGCTGAAAACCCCCGTAACCGCCCTCCGCGCCGCCGCCGAACTGCTCTCAGACGGTGCCCTGTCCGACGCCGACCAGCGCCTCGTGACGCAAATCCTCGGCGCCACCACCCAGATGCAAACCCAGTTGCAGGCGCTCCACCGCGTCACCGCCGCCCGCGATCCCGGCCACCACGGCACTTGCACCCTCGCCACCCTGCTGCCCGACCTGACCGCCCTTCACCCTGACGTCAGCCTTCAGGCCCACGGCCCCGACACCCCGATCCCCCTCGCCCCCTCCGGCCTGAAGATCGTCCTCACCCACCTGCTCGGCAAAGCCGCCCAACATGGGGCAACCCATGTGACCCTCGACGCCTCAACCCCCTTCACCCTGCGCGTGCAAGACAACGGCACCGGCATCTCCCCCGGCAACCGCGCCCAGATCTTCACGCCCTTCTTCACCACCAAACGCGACAGCGGCGGCACCGGCATGGGCCTGACCCTCACTCAGACCCTGCTGCACGCCCACAACGCCGACATAACCCTGACCCCCAGCGCATCAGGCAGCACCTTCACCCTGACCTTCGACCGTCATCGCAGCCCCTAGGTCGGGGTCCACACCGACTCTCCCCCGCGACAAACCTTACCAGAATGGTTAACGGAAAAAGCCAAGTCTTTGCTTTAAATATACTTCCCAAAATGTCCACGCGTGGACACTACCCATGCGCCACCCGGGGCCGCCCCGAGGCGACAGCCGACACCGTCGCCTCGATGAACATCGGCCGCCCCTCAACCTCGGCCTCGCGAATGTCCCGCTTGACGACCACCCGCACATCCTCGGCCCCCGCCGCCCGTGCCCGCGCCGAGGCCTCGGCCACCATCGCCGCCTCCATCGCCGCCAGCGCCTCATCCCGCGAGACAAAGCTTTGCAGCCCCCCCGCCAGATGCGCCGTAAACCGCCCCTCGCCCGGGCTGCTCACCAACCCCGACGCCCGCTGCGACACCTGCCCCACCACCGCCCCGATCGCATTCGCAACCCCGGCATGTTCGGGCAGGATCATCTCACACCCTAACCTCTCCCCCACCGCGCCATAATAGGACGCGGCCGAGGCGCCCAGCCCGATCACCGGCACCCCCAACCGCAGCGTGACCTCGACCACCCCCCGATGCCGCGCCATCCCGACCCGGGTCAGCTCATGCCGGGCCAGCGCCACCGCATCGCCCTCGATCCCCCGGTCCTCGTCAAACGCCGCCTCCAGCAGACACTCCACCGTCTGCTCGGTCACCTGATCGACGATCCGCTGCGCCAGCGTGGCCGCATCCGGCGCAAACCGGTCCCCCGCCCCGTTGCGCCGCTTGGCCAGCAACCGCACCGCCTTCTCGGCGGCCACCCCGTCCCAGGCCTCCAGCCGCCCCAACACGTGGCTCGCATCCGACGGCGTCACCCCCGCGATCATCACCAGCCCCCGCGCCACCAGCCGCTCCATCGCCGCCACCTCCAGCCGCGAGGTCAGCGCCCCCGCCACCGGCATCGGCTGCGTGACCCGCGCCAGAACCGCCGCCTCCCGCGCCGTCAGACCCCCGGTCTGCCCCGCCATCGGCACCACAAACCGCCCATCAAACTCCCCCACCGCATCGGCACTCAACGCCCGGTCCAGCGCCGCATGCACCATCTCAGGATGATCCACCGCCAACAGCGACACCGGGATCAGCCGCCGCGGCCCCAGCCGCAGGCCCCCCTCCAGCCCCGCGGTCTGCAAGTGAACCTCACTGTCCCCGCCTAAGCCCGTGGTCCGCATCGCCACCGCCTCGACCATCGTGCGAAAGCCCCCAACCCGCGCCCCCTGCGGGTCAATCTCGGGCAAGCCCCCGCGCAGCAAGGCCACATCCGTCGTCGTCCCGCCAATGTCGCTGACCAAAGCATCCGCCGCCCCGGTCAACCACCGCGCCCCCACGATGCTGGCCGCCGGACCAGACAGAATAGTCTCAATCGGCCTCTCCCGCACCATCGCCGCCGAAATCAACGCCCCATCCCCCCGCACCACCATCAGCGGAGCGGTAATCCCCACCGCCACCAGATGCCGCTCACAGGCCGCCACCAGCCGGTCGATCATCCCAATCAACCGCGCATTCAACACCGCCGTCAACGCCCGCTTCGGCCCGTTCAACTGCGCCGACAGCTCATGCGAACAGGTCACCGGCCGCCCCGTCACCCGCCTCACCATATCCCGCGCCGCAATCTCATGCGCCGGATTGCGCGTGCCAAACCGCGCCGCCACGGCAAACCCCATCACCTGATCGCCCAACTCGGCCACCTGAGCCTCCAGCGCCGCCAGATCCAGCGGAAACGCCTCGGTCCCCGCATGGGTATGCCCGCCATCCGCCAGAATGACCGGATCGCCCTTCAGCGCCTCGATCAACCCGCCCCGCTCCAGATCGCCCGGATCGAACCCGATAAAGATCAGCGCAACCCGCCCGCCCTGCCCCTCGACCAGCGCATTGGTGGCCAGCGTCGTCGACAGCGACACCAGCGTGACCTGCCCCGCCGCAATCCCCGCCCCCGCCAACGCAGCATCCACCGCCCGGCCAATCCCCAGGGCCAGATCGCCCCGCGTGGTCAGCGACTTGGCCGACCCGATGACCCGATCCGCCGCCTCATCCAGAATGACCGCATCCGTATAGGTGCCGCCGGTATCCACGCCCAGAAAGTAACCCATATGCCCGACCCCCTGCTTCGGCCCTCCCCTTAAGGCCTGCCCGCCCCAAGGTCACGCCCTTCCGCGACACATCTGATCCAGCTGCGGCATGCGAGGGGCGTCCACACGCGGACACTTTGAAAATTAACGAAATCTCAGGACTCTGTTCATCTTTGTTCATCCAATCGCAAGGCTTCTGTGCAGGGCCGCGATTCGGACGCACAACGCCGTCAAACCAGCCTCGGCGGACCCAGTCCGCGTGGTGTTGCGATACGCCCGCGTCACGCAGCGGGGGACGAGGGCACCACGGCCATTGTCAGCCCCGGCGTCTTGGCAAGCTTCAAAACAGTGGTGCGCTGAAGCACAGCCTACAGCTTGCCACAACGCGACAATCCGTAGGGTGGGGTTCCACCCCCCATGACTCCGGCGTTCCCGAAAGTGGTGGGGTAAAACCCCACCCTACGCTTGCTAAATCGGCATGCTGAGGATTATTCCCTTGGGCATCAAAGCGAGTCGACCATATCGTCCGAGCCAGCGCTCGATATCACCATCGTGCATGATGCCTGATTGAACGCAACAAAGCCGTGGTAGCCCGTCGATGGATTGTCTAATACGGCGGTTACGGTAAAGTCGCTTGCGAACGAAAACGTTTGGCCCACCTGAAGGTCATAGTCATAGCCAGCGTTCGCGAGTTGTGAAAAGAATGCTTCTTCGTCCATTTATTTGACCTTCCTCGCGTCACGGCAAATTACACCATCTTTGTCAATTGTAAGAATCGGAACTCTGAACTGTAACTCCATTTCGTAGTACTCTTTCGAAATCAACGAAATATGACTTTGCGGCCCAAGATACTGCACCCGATAGCTATCCAGCGGACAAGATGCGGAAGTCGCACTATAAACGCACAACTGATATGTATACCCCCATCTGCTCCCGCCAACTCGACAGAACCCAAAACTTGGCTTCATTTGGATTGGATAGCTAAGCCGGCCTAGGAAGGATTTGATCTTGGCATCATCGTGAATAATTTCATCTTGCAAGTTGCTCAAGAATATCCGCTCCCCAGCAACTGCCCCCAAAAATAACCCGCCAAGAGCGATCAGAATCTTTGATGAAGTCTTCACTCGAAATGCTCCAATCTTTCTTCATTGTTGGAACCGCAGGATAACCTAGCTTTTAATCCATAGTTGCCGGACGCCCCAGCCCCCTGAATCGAAGAATGCACAATCCCCCCAACATTCGATGAACAAAAGCTAACAGACTCTTGCGACACCATTAATTTCCAAACTGTCCCCATGTGGACACTCACAGCCCCCCTGCGCCGCCCCCTCCGCCCTCGCCCCATCACACCCCCCGCCCCATATCCCCGCACCCCTTCCCCCTCGACCGCCCCGATGCCCCAACCCTCCCTCTCCCCCACCTTCCCCGGCGCTCTCCCCACACCCCCACCTCGCCCCATCCCCCGCTCCGCCAGAAGTGCCACGTCGGCACAGCAGGGAGCCCGCTCGGCCCTGACCTGCCCCAGCGCGCCCGAGGCCAGAACGACCGCCGCGCTGCCAGTGCGGGCCCTCTCCGGGGTGGTCGCGAACCCCACACGGCCCGGTGCCCCGCCTTTCAAACCCTGACCATCACGCTCCCCTGCGTCAAGCGGGCGCTGTCCGGCGGGGCCCCGGCCCGCCCCAACGCCAGATTGCCCACCACGGACCAAGCAAAGCGCAAGCCATTGACCCAAAATCACAAAACGACCCTTTCACGCGTGCAAACCCTGGCCCATTGCCTGCCCGCAACGCCCCTCCCCCTCACCGCACCCGCCGCCGATGCGCCGGGGGAATCCGCAGCAAAGCGCGGTACTTTGCCACCGTCCGCCGCGCCACAGAACCCCCCAACGCCGCCGCCAGCGCCTGATCAGACAGGGGCGCGCTGCGGTCCTCGGCGGCGACCAGCCCGGCCAGCCGGTCGCGCAAGCCCGCCCCCGACACCTCACCCGCCCCCCCGCTGAACATCAGCCGCAGCCACCAGCAGCCATGCGGCGTGTCAACCGAAGTTCCCGCCACCACCCGGCTGACCGTGCTTTCATGCAGGCCCACATCCTGGGCCACCTCGGCCATCGTCATCGGCACCAACGCACCGGGGCCCGCGGACAGCGCCCTATTCTGGCGCTGCAAAACTGCCCGCCCCACCCGCAGCAGGGTGCTGTTGCGCGCCTCGACCATGCGCAGCACCCCCTTGGCCGCCGATGCGCCCTCCCCCGCCTCCACCCGCAGCGCCGGCAGGCTGGACCTGTTCAGCGACACCTCCCAGCCTGCCCCCTCTGCCCGCGCCACCAGATCGGGTTCCCGCGGATGGGCGACGGCCAGACTGTCAAACTCGGTTCCCGGCTTGGGGTTCATCGCCCGGATCAGGCGGAACCGCTGCGCGATGTCACCCTCCGGGACCTGCGCCAACCGCGCCAACCGCGCCAGATCGCCCCCCGCCAGCAGGTCCAGATGCGCCAGCATCACGGCCATCACCGCGTCATGGCTGCCCTCCTCCTGCGCCTGCAACCGCAGGCATTCGGCCAGATCGCGGGCGAACAGGCCCACCGGCTCGATTTCCTGCAACCGCCGCAGCACCGCCTCGACCTCGCGCAGCTTCACCCC
>CAMBWO010000186.1 GCA_945871285.1 Pseudorhodobacter antarcticus
GTCGGCTTCATGCGCCGCAGCGCATCCATCATCCCCGACGACTCCACCTGAAACACCGCCACCGTCTTGGCCGCCGCGTACAACTCATAGGACGGCTTGTCGTCCAGCGGGATCAGGTTGATGTCAAAACTGATCCCCCTCAGCCCCAGCAACTCCATGCAGTTCTGAATCACCGTCAGCGTCTTCAGCCCCAGAAAGTCGAACTTGACCAGCCCCGCCGCCTCGACCCATTTCATGTTGAACTGGGTGGCAGGCATGTCCGACCGCGGGTCTTGATACAGCGGCACCAACTCGTCCAGCGGCCGGTCGCCAATCACCACCCCGGCGGCGTGGGTCGATGCGTTGCGATACAACCCCTCCAACTCCTTGGCGTATTCCAGCAACCGCCCAACGACCTCTTCCTTGGCCGCTTCCCGCAGACGCGGCTCATCCGCCAGCGCCTTGGTGATCGACACCGGCTTGACCCCCTCGACCGGGATCATCTTGGACAGGCGGTCCACCTGCCCATAAGACATCTGCAACACCCGGCCCACATCGCGCACCGCCGCCTTGGACAACAGCGCACCAAAGGTGATGATCTGCCCCACCTTGTCGCGGCCATATTTGGCTTGGACGTATTGAATGACCTCCTCGCGCCGATCCATGCAAAAGTCGATGTCAAAGTCCGGCATCGACACCCGCTCGGGGTTCAAAAACCGCTCGAACAACAACGCATAGCGCAGCGGGTCCAGATCGGTGATCGTCAGCGCATAGGCCACCAGCGACCCCGCCCCCGACCCCCGCCCCGGCCCCACCGGAATCCCGTGATCCTTGGCCCATTTGATGAAATCGGCCACGATCAGAAAGTATCCGGGAAACCCCATCTTCTCGATCACGTTCAACTCGAAATCCAGCCGCGCCTGATAGGCCTCTGGCGTCACCGAATGCGGAATGATCGCCAGCCGTGCCTGCAACCCCTCATTGGCCTGGCGGCGCAACTCGTTCACCTCGTCATCGGCAAATTTCGGCAGGATCGGCTTGCGCTTGTAAACCGCAAAGGCGCAACGGCGCGCAATCTCCACCGTGTTCGCCAACGCCTCGGGCAGGTCGGCAAACAGCGCCGCCATCTCGGATTCCGACTTGAAATAATGCTGCGGCGTCAACCGCCGGCGCGGCTGCTGCTGGTCAACATAGGCCCCTTCAGCAATGCAGATCAGCGCGTCATGGGCGAGATACATCCCCGTCTTGGGGAAATAGACATCATTGGTCGCCACCAACGGCAGGCCCATCTCATAGGCCATCTCGACAAACCCACGCTCGGTCAGACGCTCGCCTTCCGCATCATGGCGCTGCAATTCCACATACAACCGCCCCGGATAGGCCGCCGCCAACCGCTCCAGCAAGGCCCGCGCCTTTGGGGCCTGATTGGTCTGCAAAAACCGCCCCACCGGCCCCTCGGCGCCCCCGGTCAGACAGATCAACCCACCCGCATACTGCTCCAACTGCGCCAGCGTGACTGACGGCAGCGCGCCGCCCTTGTCGATATACAGGCAGGAATTCAGCTTCATCAGGTTCAGATACCCGGCCTCGCTCTGCGCCAGCAACACCACCGGCGCGGTCGGGCGCAGCTTTTCCCCCGGTGCGGTCGGGTCATGCATGACCGACACCTGACAGCCGACAATCGGCTGCAACCCGGCCTCCTGCGCCGTCACCGAGAACTCCAGTGCTGCAAACATGTTGTTGGTGTCGGTCACGGCCACGGCGGGCATCTGCGCCTCGACGCACAGCTTGACCAGTTTCTTGACGGGCACAGCGCCTTCCAGCAGCGAATGCTCTGTATGGATGCGCAGATGAATGAATCGGGGTTGGGTCATGCCCCCAACGTAACGAAACCCCGCCCCGCCCGAAAGGAGGGTCTGGACAAATTCGCCCCGTGCAGGCTCAATCCCCCTCACAGGCCGCATCCCCCGCTTTACGCCGCATCGGGCGGGGATGCCGATGGCCCAGATGCAAAGACCGCGGCAGGTGAACTCATGGAACAGGTCGCGTTTCTCTTGAACGGAACGCAGGTCCAGATGACCGAAGCGCCCACCAGGACGCTGCTGGATTACCTGCGCGAAACCCGCGGCCTCTGCGGCACCAAAGAGGGCTGCAACGAGGGCGACTGCGGCGCCTGCACCGTCATGGTGACAGATGACACCGGCACCCGCGCCCTGAACGCCTGCATCCTGTTCCTGCCGCAACTCCACGGCAAATCCGTCCGCACCGTCGAAGGGTTGACCGGCCCGAACGGCGAACCCCACCCCGTCCAGACCGCCATGGTCGCCCATCATGGGTCGCAATGCGGCTTTTGCACCCCCGGTTTCGTCGTCTCGATGGCCGTGGCCCACCTGAACGGCGACACCGACCACGACACCACCCTTGCCGGCAACCTGTGCCGCTG
Organism: Pseudorhodobacter antarcticus; assembly: GCA_945871285.1. Taxonomy (GTDB): domain Bacteria; phylum Pseudomonadota; class Alphaproteobacteria; order Rhodobacterales; family Rhodobacteraceae; genus Stagnihabitans. The sequence continues at coordinate 2,423 of CAMBWO010000186.1, forward strand.
CACCGGCTACGCCCCCATCATCCGCGCCGCCCAGGCCGCCGAAACCGCCCCCATCCCCACCTGGCTGCAAACCCCTTTCATTTCGGCACAAGTATCCTCCGGGGGTCCGGGGGATGGAAAATCCCCCGGCGCTTTCCGCCCCACCACCCTGGACGCGCTTGCCACCCTCTACGCCGCCCAACCCGACGCCACCCTGATCGCCGGGGCCACCGATGTCGGCCTCTGGGTCACCAAACAGCTGCGCGACCTCTCCCCCGTCATCTTCTTGAACGCAATCAAGGAGATGACCCAGATTTCACACGCGCAATCCACCCTGCGCATCGGCGCCGGCGTCACCATCACCGACCTGATGGCCGCCATCAAACCCCACCACCCCTCCTTCGCCGAGCTTCTGCGCCGCTATGCCAGCCTTCAGGTCCGCAACGCCGCCACCATCGGCGGCAACATCGCCAACGGCTCGCCCATCGGCGACGGTCCCCCCGCCCTGATCGCCCTCGGCGCGACCCTCCACCTCCGCCAAGGCTCCACCCGCCGCGACCTTCCCCTGGACTCCTTCTTCCTCGACTACCGCAAACAAGACCGCCTCCCCGGCGAATTCGTCGAGGCCATCACCATCCCCACACACGCCCCCGCCCTGCGCTGCTACAAAATCTCCAAACGGTTCGATCAAGACATCTCCGCCGTCTGCGGCTGCTTCAACATCACCACCCAAAACGGCACCGTCACCGCCGCCCGCATCGCCTTTGGCGGCATGGCCGGCATCCCCAAACGCGCCGCGACAGTCGAGGCGGCCCTGATCGGCCAACCCTGGACCGTGCCGACCATCACCTCCGCCACCAAAGCCTTCGCCACCGATTTCCAACCCCTCACCGACATGCGCGCCTCGGCCACCTACCGCCTGACCGTCGCGCAAAACCTGCTCACCCGCTATTTCCACGACCTCGCAGGAACCCCTGTAAATGTGCTCGAGGTGCAGCCATGACCATCGGCAAACCCCTGCCCCACGATAGTGCCCCCCTCCACGTCACCGGCACCGCCCGTTACGTCGATGACATCCCCCTGCCCACGGACGCCCTTCACCTCGCCTTCGGTCTGTCCACCCAGGCCCACGCCGACATCACGAGCCTGGACCTATCACAGGTCCGCGCCGCCCCCGGCGTCGTCGGCGTCTGGTCGGCCGCCGATTTCCCCGTGATGCCCGACTGCGCCCCCGCCTCGCATGACGAACCCCTGCTCTCCACCGGCCGCGTCCATTATGTCGGCCAGCAAATCTTCATCGTCGCCGCCACCAGCCACCTCGCCGCCCGCAAGGCCGCCCGCCTGGCCCGCATCACCTACCACGACCTGCCCGCCCTCCTGACGGTCGAGGACGCCCTTGCCGCCAACAGCCGGTTCGAGGCAGGCCCCATCCTCTGGACCAAGGGTGACCCGATCAGCGCCATCGCCACCGCCCCCCACACCCTCGAGGCCGAAATGGAGATCGGTGGCCAAGAACATTTCTACCTCGAAGGCCAGGTCGCCGCCGCCATCCCGACCGAGGATGGCATGCACATCCTCTCCTCGACCCAACACCCGACCGAGATTCAGCACAAGGTCGCCCACGCCCTGCACCTGCCCATGGCCGCCGTGCGCGTCGAAACCCGGCGCATGGGTGGCGGTTTCGGGGGCAAGGAAAGCCAAGGCAACGCCCTCGCCGTCGCCTGCGCCCTGGCCGCCCATGCCACCGGCCGCCCCTGCAAGATGCGCTATGACCGCGACGATGACATGGTCATCACCGGCAAACGCCACGACCTGAAAATCCGCTACAAGGTCGGGTTTGATGCCACGGGCCGGATTCTGGGGATCGACTTTGTCCACCTCGTCCGCTGCGGCTGGTCGCAGGACCTGTCCCTTGCCGTCGCCGATCGCGCCATGCTGCATGCCGACAACTGCTATCACCTGCCCGACATCCGGATCGAGAGCCACCGCCTGAAAACCAACACCCAATCCGCCACTGCCTATCGCGGTTTCGGCGGCCCGCAGGGCATTGTCGGCATCGAACGGGTGATGGACCACATCGCCCATGTCGTCAAAAAAGACCTGCCCGACGTCCAGCGCGCCAATTTCTATCGCGGCATGGCCTCCACCGGCCCCGGCACCGCTCGGCGCTATGGCGGCAAATACTCGCCCCACCCCGAACAGTTCACCCCCCAAACCACCCCCTACCATATGGAGGTGACGGATTTCATCGCCGACCAGATCGTCACCGACCTGATGGCCCGCGCCGATTACACCGCCCGCCGCGCCGCGATTGCCGACTGGAACCGCTCCAGCCCGATCCTGAAACGCGGCATCGCGCTGACCCCGGTCAAATTCGGCATCTCCTTCACCCTCACCTTCCTCAATCAGGCCGGGGCCCTGGTGCATGTCTATCAGGACGGCTCGATCCATCTGAACCACGGCGGCACCGAAATGGGCCAGGGGTTGAACCAAAAGGTGGCCCAGGTCGCGGCGACGGTCTTTGGCGTCGATACCAGCGCGGTCAAGATCACCGCCACCGACACGGGCAAGGTGCCCAACACCTCGGCCACCGCCGCCTCGTCCGGGACCGACCTGAACGGCATGGCCGCCCAGAACGCCTGCATGACCATCCGCACCCGCATGGCCGACTTCCTCGCAGCCGAACACCAGGCCCCCGCCTCGGCTGTCCGGTTCGCGGAGGGCATGGTTCATGTCGGCGCCGAGTCCATCCCCTTCGCCCAGGCCGCCCTGATGGCCTATCAGGCCCGCATCTCGCTGTCCTCAACCGGGTTTTACGCCACGCCAAAAATCAACTGGGACAGGGTGAACGGCTCTGGCCGCCCCTTCCTCTATTTCGCCTATGGTGCGGCCATCACCGAGGTGGTGGTCGATACCCTGACCGGCGAAAACCGCATCCTGCGCACCGACATCCTGCATGACACCGGCACCTCGTTGAACCCTGCGCTGGATATCGGCCAGATCGAAGGCGCCTATGTCCAGGGCGCCGGCTGGCTGACGACCGAGGAACTGGTCTGGGATGCCAAGGGCAACCTTCAGACCCACGCCCCCTCGACCTATAAGATTCCCGCCTGCTCGGACCGCCCCCGCATCTTCAACGTCACCCTGTGGGACCAACCCAACCCCGAGGAAACGGTGGGCAAATCCAAGGCCGTGGGCGAGCCGCCCTTCAACCTGGGCATTTCCGCCCTGATGGCCCTGTCCGACGCCGTGGCCGCCTGTGGCGACGGCACCACCTACCCCGCCCTGAACGCCCCCGCGACGGCGGAACGTGTCCTTGCCGCGATTGGCCGCATGACCCATGTTTGACCGCGCCGCCCTTAGGTCCGCCCTGACCGACAGCCCCCGTGTGGCAAGGGTCGTGGTCGCCGCCGTCGAAGGCTCCGGCCCGCGCGAGGTGGGGGCCGCCATGCTGCTCTGGCCTGGCGGCCAGTCCGGCACCATCGGCGGCGGTACGCTGGAACATCAGGCCTCCCAGAACGCCCTCGCCCTCTTGCCCCAGGGCGGCAGCCGCCTTGACCGCATCCCCCTTGGCCCCGCCTTGGGCCAATGCTGCGGCGGTGCCGTCACCCTGCTGACCGAGGTGTATGACGCCGTCCCCGACGGCCCCGTGATCGCCCGTCCCACCGCTGGCCAACCCATGCCACTGGCCGTGAAACGCCTGCTTGCGGCGGCACGCGGACAGGGCGCGCACCCCCCCACCCAACTGCTGCAAGGCTGGATGGTGGAACCCGTCCTCACCCCCACCCGCCAGGTCTGGATCTGGGGCGCGGGTCACGTCGGCCGCGCGCTGGTCCACGTCCTGCACCCCCTGCCCGACCTCGCCCTGACCTGGGTCGACATCGCGCCGGACCGCTTTCCCGATGCGCCCAACGCCCGCATCCTGCCCACCCCCGACCCCGCCCTGGCCGTGCCCCTGGCACCCAAAGATGCCGAGCACCTGATCGTCACCTTTTCCCACACGCTCGACCTGGAACTGTGCCACCGCCTGCTGACCCACAGCTTTGCCCGCTGCGGCCTCATTGGCTCTGCCACCAAATGGGCCCGCTTCCGCTCGCGCCTGACCACCCTTGGCCACGCCCCGGACCAGATCGCCCGCATCACCTGCCCCATCGGCGACCCGAGCCTTGGCAAACACCCCCAGGCCATCGCGCTGGGTGTCGCCGCCCAAATGCTGTGCCCCCGCGCCACCCAGGCTCTTGAGGCACCCCGCCGCTCGGTCTAGGGCGGTGCAGGTTTTCAGGACAGCAAACCGATCGGAACGCGAGTTCGCGCTTTGCGAGAGGCCGCGCTTTCCGATTCCGTTCAAACCTGAACCGCATTAGGGTGCGCCCAGGTCAAACAGGGGCACCACATGGACGCGGACTTTCTCATCATCGGTGGCGGCATCGCCGGCATTTCGGCGGCCGCACGGCTGTCGGCCCTGGGGTCCGTGATCGTGCTCGAGGCCGAGGACAACCTCGCCCACCACGCCTCGGGCCGCTCTGCCGCCATGTATGAACCGCATTACGGCGCGGCCCCGGTGGTGGGGCTGTCGCTGGCCTCGGGCGATTATTTCCGGGCGCAACCCAATGTCCTGTCCCCGCGCGGCATGCTGATCATCGCCAGGGCGGACGAGGCGGCGGGACTTGCCCATGATGCCGAGGCGATGGCGATGACCCTGATCTCGGCCGAAGAGGCGCGCGCGATGGTGCCCATCCTGAACCCCGCTGTGGTCAAATCCGCCGCCCATGCCCAGCACGCCTGGGACATCGACACCGACCTGCTGATCCAGGGCTTCCTGAAACAGGCGCGGGGCAATGGGGCACGGGTCGTGACAAAGGCCCGCGTTTCCGCCGTGACAAAAATCGCCGGTGGCTGGCGGGTCATCACGGCGGTGGGTGAGTTCACCGCCCCCCTGCTGATCAACGCGGCCGGGGCCTGGGTCGATCAGGTGGCCGTTATGGCAGGGGTGCAGCCCTTGGGGTTCCAACCTAACCGCCGCTCGATGGCCCGCATCCCGGCCCCGGGTGGCCATGATGTCAGCCGCTGGCCGATGATGTTTGGTGTCGGCGAAACCTGGTATGCCAAGCCCGACGCAGGCGCGCTGATCGTGTCCCCGGCCGAAGAACACCCGATGGACCCCCACGACGCCTTTGCCGATGACATGGTTCTGGCCGAAGGCTTGGCCCGGTATGAGGAGATGGTGACCGAGCCCGTCACGCGCCTGATCACGAACTGGGCCGGCCTGCGCACCTTTGCCCCCGACCGGGTGCTGGTGATCGGGCGGGATGTGCGTGAGCCTTCATTCTTTTGGCTGGGGGGGCAGGGGGGCTATGGGTTCCAATCCTCGCCCGCTGCCAGCCAATTGGCGGCAGATCTGATCGCGGACAAGGTGCCGGACCTGGCGCCGGACTTGGTGACGTCGCTGTCGCCTGCCCGGTTCGGGTGAGCCAAAACTTTTGAGAAAAAGTTTTGCAAATTTCTTGTTTCAAGAAATTTGGCCCCCCGCGCTGATCTGATCGGCCAGTCGCTGGGCCGCTGGTGTCAGAGCGACGCGTTCGCGCGAGATCATGCCGTAGGCTTCGACCTCGATCCCGAGGTCCACCGGGACGATCGCAAGCGCCGCCTCGGTGCCGTCTGAAAATTGCTGCGCGATGGCCCTTGCCATGACGGCGAGGGCATCGGTTTGCTGCAACAAGGCCAGCGTCAGCATGAAAGAGGTGGTCGAGACGCGGCGGCGCGGCGCGGGCAGCCCGCGGGCCTGCAAGCTGGCCAGCACGGTGCGCGTCATCAGCGAGGGCTCGCCCGGCAACAGCCAGTCATGGGCCAAGGCGTCCCGCAGGGTGGGGTTGCGCTTTAGCACCGGATGGCCGCGCCGCGCCACCAGCGCCAGCGGCTCGCCGTCCAGCGGCGCATAGGCCAGCATCTGCGCCTGCGGGCCTTCGGGCATCCGGCCCAGCACGAAATCCAGCCGCCCCGCCAGAAGGTGATCGCACAGCTGGTCTGACGCCGCCACCTCGACCTCGACCGTCACCGAGGGGTGGCGCGCCTGTTCGCGCTGCAACGCGGGCAGCACGCGGTCCAGCGCGGCCCCCGTCACCGTGCCGATCCGGACATGCCCCATCCCGCCCGTCAAAATCTCGGCCAGATCGCGCGCCGCGTCGTCCAGTTCCAGCCGCACCCGCTGCGCCCGCAGGGCCAGCGCCCGACCCATCGCCGTCAGACCGATGCCGCGCCCGGTGCGTTCATGCACCGCCGCCCCGATGATCGTTTCAATCTCGGCCACCAGACGCGAGGCGGCGGGTTGCGAAATACCGATCGCCGCCGCCGCCAGCGTCAACTG
>CAMBWO010000187.1 GCA_945871285.1 Pseudorhodobacter antarcticus
GGCCGCCATGCAGGCCTGGATGCGGGCCATGTCATGGTCGATGGGCTTTTCGCAAAACACATAGGCGCGGGTCTGGGCGGCGCGCAGCAGGTAATCGGCATGGGTGCGCGGCGGGCTGGCGATGACATAGGCGTCAATCGTGGGGTCGGAGAAGGCTGCATCGGTGTCCACCACCTGCGCCCCGGTGGCGACGGCCAGGGCCGCGGCGCGTTCCTGTGACGGATCAACGACATAGGCCAGCCGCACCCGGGGGTCGCTGATGAGGTTCATCGCGTGGATCGTGGCCATTTCACCGGCCCCGAACAGGCAGATGCGGAGTTGGGTCATGGGCTCTCTCCTGCCGCGGCGCGGTCGGCATACAGGGTGGCATCGGGGCAGGCGGCCCAGACGGTGGCGGGCCAGGCGGGATTGTAGCCGGTGGCGGCGGACAGGTGCGTGTAGGCGCGGCGTTTGTCCGCGCCCCAGACGACCATGCCACTGGCGCGGGCGGCGGCGATGGTGGCGATCCCCACTGTCACGCCATGGCGGGGCACGGCGTCGAGGTTTCGGAAATCGGGGAAGGTCGCCAGGTTGTCGCGGCGCGTCTGTTCGGCTAGGTCAACGATGCGGGTCTGGCTATTGGCATCAGACCCCACCGGATTGAAGGCGACATGACCATCGCCTGCGCCCGAGGCGAGCAGGAAGTAGTCGATCCCCCCCGCCGCTGCGATGCGCTGGTCATAGGTGGCAGAGTTGGCGGGGTCGGGGAACCAGACATTCGCATCGGGGATTTGATGGGCCTTCGGGCGCCCCGCGTTCAGGACGGCCTGAATGTCGTCCCGCGCAAAGCGGCGGCAGGAGTAGTGGGCGGCGGCATCGACATGGGTCAGAACCCCGCCCACCTCGGTCAGATAATCGTCCATCATCACGATCACCAACCCCGACAGGTCCAGGTCCATCCAGGCAAGGGCGGCATAGACGGGTTTGGGGCTGCGGCCACCGGGGCAACCGAGCAGAAAACGCCCGGTCAGGCGGGCGGCGATCTCGGCGGCGACGGCCTCGCCCAGGGCCTCGGGCGTGTCAAGGATGCGGACAGCGCGCATGGATCAGCCCCCTATCAGCGGCAACAGGAAGTCCAGGTTCTGCCGGGCCAGACTGTCGGGCGTGGCCTGCGCCTCGGCCGGGGGGTCCTGTTCGACGATGCAGTAGCCGTCATAGCGGCGCTGCACCAAAAAGCGCATCACCGCCGCGATATCCACCGCACCCGTCTCCAATGGGGCCATCACGCCGTGATTGAAGCTGTCATTCACACCCAACTCGCCCGCCAGAACCCGCGCTCGAACGGCTGCATCGACGTTTTTCAGATGCATGAACCCGATCCTGTCCCAGACCCGGTCCATATAAGCCAGCACATCCTGATCCCAGAACGCATGGTGCCCGGTGTCGAAACACAAGGTGACGTCGGTTTCGGCCAGCATCCGGTCGATCTGCCCCTCGCGCTCGATGCAGGTGCCGACATGGGGGTGCAGGTGCAGGGTGATGCCGTAACTGGCCATCTGGGCTTGGGCGGCGCGGATCATCGCCATGGCGGTTTGCCAGCCCGCCTCGTCCACCACGCCCTGCGCCTTCGCCGGGTAGAACTCGCTTTCATCCATCAGGATCAGGTGCTGTGCTCCCAAGGCGGACAGCAGCCGACCCTGCCGGTCCAGGGCCGCGGTCAGGGATGGGGCGCTGGTGTCATCGGCCAGCGTATGCACATGCGCCGCCGCCGCCAACTCCAGGCCCCGGGCCTGCAATTCGCCCGCGATCCAGGCCGCATCTTCACCCAGAAACCCCAAGGGCCCCAGTTCGGTCACCCGGTAACCCGCCTGCGCCACGGCATCCAGATAGCCGGTGGCCGTGATCCGGTTGCCAGTCGGGTAGAACACACCCCAGGAACAGGGGGCATTGCCAAGCTTCATCGGGCACCTCATCCGCAATCGCGGTCAGGTTAGTCCGCCACAGGCCCACCCATCAAGCGTCCTGACGGCCACCCTGCCGAAAGTCACGTTGCAAAGACCGCGAATGATGCGCCAAATGGGCAAGACATGAGCGCCAGAGCCACCTTCAGCGAAGCCGATCTTGCCGCCCTGACCGCCCGCGCCATTGACCGGCTGGGGACGGGCGATTTCTATGATGCGTTGCTGGATATTCTGGGCTCGGCAGCACCCCATGATCTGGCGGCACTGGTGCGCTATTCCCGCGCCGCACCGCCCGATCTGATTATCCCGCGGGTCGAGCCGACCCTGACGATGATGGCCTATTACAACCATTACTTTGCCTTTGACCCGTTCTATGCCCATTGGAAAAATGGTGGTGAAACCGGGGTTTATCGGTTGCGGGCGATGGATGCCGGGATCGGGCGCAGCCGCTATGCGCGGGAGTTCCTGACCGCGATGGCGATCCATGACGAGATTGCGGTTTTCCTGCCGCCTATTGGCGACGCCTCGCCCACGCTGATTCTGGACCGGGCGAAGGGGGTCTTTCTGGCCGCCGAGGTGACGCGCATCCGCCGGCTGTTTCCGCTGTTGGCCGCCCTGCACCGCCGCCATCTGAGCATCTTTGTCACCGCCGGAATCGACCCCGGCAATTCGCCGATCGGCGCCGAGCGCCCTCTGCGCTTTGTCGATCTGCATGGGTTGCAGGTTTTCGCGACCCAAGCCTGGGCCGACCGCGAACCGGGTCTGGCCGAGGCGCTGCAGACCGTGATGGCGCGGGGCCCCTGCACCATTCGTCTGGCGGGCCAGATGGTTTTGCGCCGCACCCAACTGCCCCCCGATTTCGGCCCGGCGCCGGGTGGGTTCTGTGACGAGATTTCTGCCGATCAGCACACCAGCGAACCGACCCAAGGATTGCCCGCCGCGATGGCCGCCGAACTGTCCGAGCGGGAACAGGCTGTCGTTCTGCTGACCCTGCAGGGCCACCCGGTGATCGAGATTGCCCGCAAGCTGGGCCTGTCGCGCGGCACGGTCAAGAACTACCGGCTGGCGATCTATCGCAAGCTGGACATCACCACCGAACGCGAGTTGTTCGGGGAATACATGGCCGCGCTGCGGGCATGACCAAAGGCACTATTCCCTGAATCACCGTCCCGCCGCATGATCCACCAAATCCCGGCACGTCCGGGGCGGACAGGGGGAATATCATGGTCAAAACGGTGCGTGTCGGCGTCATTGGTCTGGGGTCGGTGTCCGAGAAATACGTGCCCCACATGCGACGGCTGAACCTGGAAGGCACGCCCTGCGAGATTGTCATCGGGTGCGATCTGCGGCCGGGCAAGGCCGAACGCGCCCGCAACTGGGGCATCCCCAATTTCACCACCGATTACCGCGAGGTTCTGGCGCATCCCGATGTCGACGTCGTGGTGATCCTGACCTCGATGCAAAGCCATGGCCAGTTGACCCGCGACGCGCTGAATGCGGGCAAGCATGTGCTGGTGGAAAAGCCGATGTCGATGGACCTGGCCGAGGCGGCGGAGCTGGTGGCGCTGGCCAAGGTGTCGAAGGGCCATCTGGTCTGCGCGCCCCATGTCACCCTGTCGCCCACCTATCAGGACATGTGGCGCCATATCCATTCGGGCGACATTGGCCGCCCACTGACGGCGCGGGGGTTTTACGGCTGGGCCGGCCCCGATTGGGACCCGTTCTTTTATGAGCCCGGCGGCGGGCCGATGTTCGACCTGGGGGTCTATAACATCGCCACGCTGACTGGCCTTTTGGGCCCCGCCAAGCGGGTGATGGCGATGACGGGCATCGCGATCCCCGAGCGGATCGTGAACAACAGACGGATGACAGTGCAGACCGACGACAACTTTCAGGTTCTGCTGGACTTTGGCAACCAGTGCTTTGGCGTCGTGACCACCGGCTTTACCATCCAGCAATATGACGTGCCGGGGATCGAGGTTTACGGCACCGAAGGCACCATCACCATGAAGGCCGAGGATTGGGACCCGCGTGGCTATCGTCTGTGGCGCAACAAGGATGGCTTTTGGCAGGACCATGACATGCGCAGCCGCTGGCCCTGGACCGATGGCATCCGCGACCTGATTCAGGCCGTCCAGCAGGACCGCAAGCCAGTGAACGCGCCGGAACATGCCTATCATGTGCTGGAAATCATGGTGAAATCCATGGAAAGTGGGCGGACGGGGCAGGCTTTGCCGATCGTGTCGACCTTTACCCCGCCCCGGTTTGACCGCGCGACGGACCGAATCGCCCCCCATCTTGACCACGCGCCGGAGTAGCCCATGGCCTATAAATCCTCGCCCCGCCCGGTGTTTGATGGACCCACGCCCATTCCCTATGCCTCGGTCACGCGGCACATCTGGGGCGATGTGGCGGCGGGGCAGGTCGATGACTGGATCTATGTCTCCTCGGGGCAGATTCACCAACTGGTCTTTGGCATGCCCCCCGGCGACGGCTTTCGCCATTCTGAAAGTTTCCGCACCGTGTTTGGCGCGGATGAGGTGCTGACGGTGCTGATGGGCACCATGGTCATCGCCAACCCGGAAAATGGCGAGGTGCATCTGGTTCACAAGGGCGAGTCGGTGTTCTTTCAAAAGGACACGTGGCACCACGCCTTTGCCTGGGGGGATCAGGAGTTGCGGGTGCTGGAATACTTCGCCCCGCCGCCCTCGACCGGGGCATCGGGCAAATATGCGGCGACGCGGCCCTATGTGTCGGATTTCAAATATGAACGGACTGAATTGATCGGCCATTGGCCCGCCGACAAGTCCGCCGCCGAGGCGCGAGCGCGGATACAGGTGTTGCGGGAGGCCGACCGTCTGTGGTCACTGGACCGCACTGATCCACGTGTTCTGACCGGCATCATCGCCTCGACCGATCAGTTGACGGCGGGGTCGGTGCGGCTGAACCCCGGTGGCCGCAGCGAGGTGCTGACCCATGGCGGGGCGGCGGGGCTGTATGTGCTGAAGGGCCGCGTCAACATCCTGATCGACGACCCCGAGGCGACGCCCGTCTGGTTTGAACTGCACCCGCAGGATGGGTTCTATATCCCCCAAGGCACCCGTTACCGCGCCTTCAATATGGGGGGGGAGCCTGCCGAGTATCAGTTCGGCATCGCCCCCTTGTATCACCCATGAACGACACCCGCCCCACCGCCGATACCGCAAAGGGCTATGCCCTGGGCATCGACGTGGGCGGGACCAAGATTGCCGGGGCGATTGTGGACCTGGACACCGGCGCGCTGACCTCCCGTCGTCAGGTGCCCACCGACTATGAACGCGGAGGGGCGGCGATACTGGCGGATACATTGGCGCTGGCGCATGACTTGGCCAAGGAGGCGGGGCGGCTGGGTCTGGATCCGCAGGCGCTGGGGGTTGGGGTGGCGGAACTGGTCGACCCGCAGGGCCGGGTGTTCAGCGATCATCGCATCCATTGGACTGGGCTGGATGTGGCGGGCGCTCTGGGCGCTGTCCTGCCTACGGTCATTTCTGCTGATGTCCGAGCCGCCGCCCTGGCCGAGGCGCGTTTTGGCGCGGGGCGTGGGCTGACCGATTTCTATTTCGTCACCATCGGCACTGGGGTTTCCGGCGTTCTGGTGCTGGACGGTGTGCCCTATGCCGGGTCGCGCGGTGCGGCGCTGGTCATTGCCAACAGCATGGAGCGGCACCATTGCCCCGCCTGTGGCCATGTCACGATGGGCATGGTCGAGGATGCGGCCTCTGGCCCCGGTCTGGTGGCCGCCTATGGCCGGGGTGGGATGGCCGAGGATGTGGTGGCCGCCGCTGCCGCAGCCGATGCGGCCGCTTTGCATGCGATCGACCACGCCGCAGCGCCGCTGGGTCGCGTGCTGGCCCTGCTGGCCGACAGTCTGGACCCGCAGGCCATTGTCATTGGTGGCGGCCTTGGCTCGGCACCCGGCCCCTATTTCACCGCCCTGACCCGTGCCATTCGTTCTGGTTTGTGGGACGGCGTCCCGAACCCGCTGACCATCACCCAGGCCGCGCTTGGACCAAATGCCGGTCTGATCGGGGCGGCCTGTGCTACTGTAAACCAACCGCGAGTCGGAAAACCGTCCGCATCCTGACCGTTAACCCAAGGGAGAAGACTGATGTCCTACAAGACCTATGCTGCGCCCAAATCCCTCAGCCGGCGCTCTTTCCTGCAAGGCACCGCGGCGGCGGGCGCTGCCCTTGCCTTGCCAAGTGCAGCCCTTGCCCAGACCGAGGGGCAATTGCTGATCTGGTTGCCCGGCGGTTCGGACCTGTTTTGCCAGATCCACACCGGCCTGCTGGAGGGGTTCAGCGCCACTGCCAACCTTGGCCCGGCCACCACCGTCTGCGGTCTGGGGCAGGACACCGAGTTTACCCAGGCCCTGATCGGGTCGATCACCGCAGGCAGCCCGCCTGACATTTCGATGCTGTGGGACAGCCCGGTTTCCCTGGGCGCGCAGGGCGCGTTCATGCCGCTGGATGACATGATGAAGGGATCCAAGATCCCGCTGGAAACCTGGCCTGCGGGGTTGCTGTCGTCCTGCCAGTTCAAGGGCGTGACCTACGGCCTGCCCGTCACCGCCGGCGTCTATGCGATGTGGTATAATGAGGAATTGTTCGAGGCGAAAGGCATCCCGTCCGACCGCGCCTCCTTCCCCAAGACCTGGGTCGAGATGCGCAAGCTGTCCAAGGAATTTACCGTCTGGGACGACGATGATCTGAAATCGGCAGGCTTCATGCCCAACCGCATTCCCGAAACCATGGCGATCTGGTCGGCGCTGAATGGCGGGATGCTGTTTGACGAGGCGAACCTGAAATACATGCTCGACAGCGAGCAGAACGTTGAAATGATGAACTTCTTTCTGGAATGGCTCGATGAGGAGTATAAGGGCGACGTCAACCTGATCGACCGTTCCGGCAACTTCCGCGAAGGCTATCCGGATGGCGCGACCGGCGTTGGCCCCGCGTTCCGCGAGGGGCGGCAGGCGGGTCTGATGTCAGGGTCGTGGCTGATGGGCGACATCTATGCTGATCCGGTGCCCACCTTTACCCGCTGGAATCAGGCGCCAAACCCCATTGGTCCCTCAGGCGCCGCGCATGTGTCGGGCACCTGGCCCAACTGGTTCGTGATCCCCGTCGGGTCGAAAAACCCGCAGGCGGCGTTTGATTATCTGTCTTATCTGGCCGTCGAAGGGTCGGTGTCGTGGTATCAGCAGATCCCGGATGTGCCGACGAATTCTCAGGTCGCCGTCAAGCCGCCGCAAAGCCTGATTGACAACCGGGGCGAGGCCTTTGCACGAGACCTGACCGCTTTCCTGGCCGAACAAGCCGCTATTGTGACGCCGATGTGGAACTCGCCCGTTCAAAGCTTTGGCAACGACCAGATGGCCCGCGCGATGGAGAAGATTTTCACCCATGCGCAACCCGTGGCCGAGGCGCTGGCCGAGGCGCAGGCGGCCGCGCAGGCCGAGTTGGACCGCGTGCTGGCCGGCTGATGCAACCGGAACTGACATCGGTCGGGGCGGCAAAACCGCCCCGGCGCCTCCGCGCCGGACGGGGTGAAGCCCGCGCCGGGTTTCTGTTTGCGCTGCCGTGGATGCTGGGGCTGGCGGTCTTTACCATCATCCCGCTGCTGCTGACCTTCTACATTGCGCAGAGCAAATTCATGATCACCGGGGCGCCTAAATACATCGGCTTGCAGAACTATGCGGCGATCTGGGCCGATGCTGCCGTCTGGAAATCGGCGGGCAATACCATGATGTTCGCCGTAATCTCGGTCCCGATCAAGCTGGCGCTGGCGTTGGTTCTGGCGTTGATGTTGAACCGGGTGACGGCCTTGTCAGGCTTTTACCGCACGGTGTTTTACCTGCCCTTCCTGATGCCCGCCGTCGCCGGGTCCATTGTCTTCGTGCTGCTGCTGAATCCCGGCGCGGGCCCGGTAAACCTGATGCTTGAGGGGATGGGTCTGCACCCGCCGGACTGGCTGCGCGACCCCGCCGCAGCCCTGTGGACGCTGATTCTGCTAAGCCTGTGGCCCCTGGGGGTCGAGACGCTGGTCTTTCTGGGGGGCCTGCAAAACATCCCCAAGGACGTGTCCGAGGCCGCCGATCTGGACAGCCCGCGTGGCTGGCACAAGCTGGTCTGGATCACCATTCCGCTGATCACGCCGATGATCCTGTTCAATCTGATCATCGGGATCATCTATTCCTTTCAGGTCTTTACCCAGGCCCTTGTCATCGGCGGCACCACCGGCAAACCGGCCGAGGCAACGCTGATGTATATGGTTGTCCTGTACCGGACGGCGTTTCGCTATTTCAACATGGGGCAGGCGGCGGCGATGGCGACGGTGCTGTTTGTGGTCGTGTTGGTTATGACGCTGCTGATCTTTCGCACTGCGCGGTCATGGGTCTATTATGAGGGGGACAGCCGTTGACCAAGCGCCGCACAGCGCCGCGCAAGCTGGGCCAATCGCTGATCTTCCATGCCGTCATGCTGGCCATCGCGGCGGTGTTCTTGCTGCCGTTCTACTGGATGGCGATCGCAGCCTTCAAAACCACCGACGAGATTTTCGCCAGACCTGTCACCTGGTTCCCCGATCCCATCCATTGGGCCAACGTGTCGGACCTGCTGACCCGCACCGATTTTCCCTTCCTGCGCCAGTTTTTCAACTCGGTCTTTTACGCCGGATCGGTGGCGGTGGCCGTGGTGTTTTCCTGCTCGCTCGCCGCCTACAGCTTTGGCTGCCTGCGCTGGAGGGGGCGCAATCTGGTGTTTGGCCTGACCGTCTGTGCCCT
>CAMBWO010000188.1 GCA_945871285.1 Pseudorhodobacter antarcticus
GCCGGCATATTTGCCCGACAGGATGCCACAGGCGATGGGCGAGAACGCAAGCAGGGGCATGTTTTCCTGCACCGAAAGCTCGGCCCAGTCGGTGTCGAACTGGCGACACAGCAGCGAGTATTCGTTCTGGATCGTCGCCATCCGGGGCAGGCCATGCTTTTCGGCCAGGGCAAGCCAGCGGCCGGCACCCCAGACCGTTTCATTGGAAAATCCAATGTGGCGGATTTTGCCCTCGGCAATCAGATCGGCGGAAACTTGCAGGATTTCAAGCATATGTGCTTCGATCTGCACCTTGTTCTGACCGCGGGGATCAAAGGTCCAGATGTTGCGAAAGTGATAGATGGCGCGGTTGGGCCAGTGCAGTTGATAGAGGTCGATATAGTCGGTGCGCAGCCGTTTCAGCGATGCTTCGACCGCCTGCCGCATCACCGCCCCGGTCAGGGGAGCGCCGTTTCTGACGGCCGCCTGACCTTGGCCCGAAACTTTGGTCGCAAGCACCAGCCGCGACCGCCCGCCTCGCGCGGCAAGCCAGGATCCGATGATCTCCTCGGTGCGGCCAATGGTTTCGGCGCTGACCGGGTTGACGGGATACATTTCCGCCGTGTCCCAGAAATTCAGGCCTGCCGCGATGGCCATGTCAGCCTGGGCGTGCCCCTCGGCTTCGGTGTTCTGCGTGCCCCAGGTCATGGTGCCAAGGCAGAGGGCGGAGGTGGAAATGCCGGTATGGCCCAAGTGTTGCTGTCGCATGAGTTATCCCCTTGTTTGTGCGGAGGGTAGGGTCTGGAGGCGGGTTTGGAAAGGGTGGATGGCTTGAGAACATAAAGCGAACACGGTAATCTGCGGCGATGGTGCTGCCAATTCACCACGACTCACAGGGGCGCCGACCCTTTGCCCAACAGCCCCTGCCGGGGGGGCTGGGCCTTGGGCTGTTGCGGGGCCGGGTGCATGAAGTGTGCGGGCCGGCGCGGGTGTCGCTGGCGGCGCTGATCCTAGGGGCGAGCGAGGGGCCGGTGATCTGGATATCGCCGGGTTGGGTGGCGGAACGGGTCTATCCGCCCGGCCTGCGCGACATGGCCGACCCGGGGCGGATCATCTTTGCGCGGGCGCGGCGGCCCGAGGATGTGCTGTGGGCGACCGAGGAGGCGTTGCGGTCGGGGGCGGCGGGCATCGTGCTGGCCGATCTGCCCGCGCCGCCCGCCCTGACCCCGGTGCGCCGGTTGCATCTGGCCTGCGCGGCGGGGGGCGAGGTGGCGCATCACCGGGGCCGCCT
The DNA here is from genome assembly GCA_945871285.1 of Pseudorhodobacter antarcticus. Classification (GTDB taxonomy): domain Bacteria; phylum Pseudomonadota; class Alphaproteobacteria; order Rhodobacterales; family Rhodobacteraceae; genus Stagnihabitans. Next base: position 1,271 of record CAMBWO010000188.1, read on the forward strand.
GCCACCACTGGCCCTGCTGCTGACGCCCGAGGAGGGCGGCGCGCAGGGGGTCGAGAGCCGCTGGCACATGGCGCACGCGCCCAGCGGATCGACCTTGGCGGAATGCCGCAGCGCCTGGGTGATGCGGCGGTTGCGGGCGCGGATGGCGCCGCCGGCGGCCTGGGAGGTGACGCGGGAGGCGGGGGGGCGGATCACCGCGCAAAGCGCGCCCTGACACGCGATGCAGGGAGGTGTGTCACGGCGCAGAATGCGCCCTGACACGGGGCTTGCCCTTTGCCGGGCGAAGTGGTGAGCATGGCGGCCATGCGCCTGCTGATCACCTTTGCCGCCCTGTTCTTGTCGGTCGTCCTGCTGCAACTGGGGGCCGGGGGTGTGGCGCCGTTGGATGCCATTTCGGGCGCGGCGCTGGGATTCAGCAAAAGCGCGATCGGCCTGATGGGGTCGGCGCATTTCTTTGGCTTTTTCATCGGCTGCTGGTGGGCACCGCGTCTGATGGGCGATGTCGGCCATTCCCGCGCCTTTGCCGCCTTTGTCGCCGCGGGCACGATCAGCATTCTGGCGCATATGCTGGTCATCACCCCCCTGGCCTGGAGCCTGATGCGGATGGCGTCGGGTCTGTGTGTGGCGGGATGTTACACGATCATCGAGGCCTGGATGCAATCCAAGGTCACGAATGAGACGCGGGGGCGGGCGATGGGGGTGTACCGGGCCGTCGACATCACCGGGTCGCTGGGGGCGCAGCTGATCATCGGGGTGCTGACGCCGGGGTCTTATGTTTCGTATAATCTGCTGGCCCTGCTGCTGTGTGCCGCGCTGTTCCCGCTGACCCTGACCAAGGCCGAGCCGCCCGAGACGCCCGAGGCGCCGCGGTTGCGGCCGGCGCTGGCCTGGGCGCGGTCGCCGCTGGCCTCGGTCGGGGTGGTGGTGTCGGGGGTGACGGGGGCGGCGTTTCGGATGGTGGGGCCGATGTATGGGCAAGAGGTGGGCTTCGCGTCGAACCAGATTGCCCTGTATCTGGCGGCCTATGTGGTGGGGGGCGCGGTGGCGCAGTATCCGGTGGGGTGGGCGGCGGACAAGTATGACCGCCGGGCCGTGCTGATCTGGCTGTCGGTGCTGTCGATCCTGACCTGTGGGGCGGCCATCTTGCTGGCCGATCAGGGGCCGGTGGCGAATTATCTGACGATTGCCGCGTTCGGGTTTGCCACGATGCCGATCTATTCCGTTTCGACCGCCCATGCCCATGATTATGCGACCCCGATCGAGCGGGTCGAATTGTCGGCCGCGATGATGTTTCTGTATGCGGTGGGGGCGATTGCGAGCCCCTATCTCGCCTCGGTTCTGATCGAGGGGTTCGGGTCGGGGGCGATGTTCGTGATGATTGCGGTGGCCCATGTCTTGCTGGTGATCTTTGGGTTGGTCCGGATGCGGGCCCGGCCCGCGCCCGAGGTGAGGACGGTCTATTCTTATGAGCCCCGCACCTCGTTTCAGATCGGGCGGTTGATGGGGTGGTTGCGGGACCGCAAGTGATGTTCACGCGTGGGACGTCGGGAAAATATAACTATATCAGAGGTTTGACTTGCCGCGTTCACCAGGCGTTAACCTGTGCCGTCAGGTCTTGGGTTTCGCCTGCAACTTGCGGGTCATCATTTTCCAGATCATCTGCAACAGGATCAACAGCGCCAGAGCCGAGATCGAGGTGCCGGTGACGCCGCCGATTTCGGTTCCTTTTTGCATGACTTTGACCAGAGCTTCGGTCCGCTTTTTGCGGTCGTCGTCGATCTTGATCTCTTTTTCGATCTTGGCGAGGGTTGAGGGAACCCAAGGCGGGTTGCCGGCCTCTTTTCCGGCCAGGCGAATGGATTTGATCACCAGTTCAGGGTCCTTGGCAAAGTCGAGGTCCAGCGACTTGGCGGCCTTGCGCAGGGCGGCCTCGACCGCCAGCAATTCGGCGATCACGCCGTCCAGCCACAAAAGCCCGGCCTTGGTGTCATCCGACAAATCGTCGTGAATGCGCGATCCGATCACCTTGGTCACCGGCGCGTGGCGTTTGAGGTAGTTGTAAACCTTGATCGCCGCCGGTTTGGCCTTGGCGGCGGGCACGTTGCCGGGCAGGCGGGCCACGAGGGGGCCGATGGCCTTGTGCAAGGCATCGAGGGCGCGGACTGCTTCGCCGACCTCTTTCAGGATTTGGGCATCCAGTGCGGAGACGGGCATGGCAAGGTCCTTGACAAAATGCTGCACGAATGGGGGCAGGGTAACAGCCAAAGGCCGATTCCGGCAAGGCGGCGGTTATTGGGAAGGGTCGCCAAGGGCGCTTTGCGGTCTGATGGGGCCAAGGCTCTGGCCCTTCGCCCCGGCCCGCGCTAAAGAGCGCGCGACCCCTGGACGAAAAGGCGCGCACATGGCACGGATTCTGATTACCTCCGCCATTCCCTATATCAATGGGATCAAGCATTTGGGCAATCTGGTGGGCAGCCAGCTGCCCGCCGACCTGTTTGCCCGTTATATGCGGGCGCGGGGGCATGAGGTGCTGTTCATCTGCGCGACCGATGAACATGGCACGCCGGCCGAACTGGCCGCCGCCAAGGCGGGCAAGCCGGTGGACGCCTATTGCGCGGAAATGCACGAGGTGCAGGCCGAGATTGCGCGCGGGTTCCGCCTGTCGTTTGACCATTTCGGCCGCAGTTCAAGTCAACGCAACCACCGCCTGACCCAGCATTTCGCCAAGGCGCTGGATGATAACGGGCTGATCCGGGAAGTGTCGGAAAGCCAGGTCTATTCGGTGGATGATGGGCGGTTCCTGCCCGACCGCTATATCGAGGGCACCTGCCCGAATTGCGGCTATACATCGGCCCGGGGCGACCAGTGCGACAACTGCACCAAGCAGTTGGACCCGACCGACCTGATTGATGCGCGGTCCACGATTTCGGGCAGCACCAATCTGGAGGTGCGCGAAACCAAGCATCTATATCTGATGCAGCGGTCCCTGCGCGACAAGCTGGAGGCGTGGATTGACAGCAAGGTGGATTGGCCGATCCTGACCACCTCGATCGCGAAGAAATGGCTTAACGATGGCGACGGGTTGCAGGACCGGGGGATCACCCGTGACCTGCATTGGGGGATTCCCGTGCGCAAGGGGGATGAGCCCTGGCCGGGGATGGAGGGCAAGGTGTTCTATGTCTGGTTCGACGCGCCCATCGAGTACATCGCGGGCACGGCGGAATGGGCCGATGCCAACGGGTTGGACGATGCGGCGTGGGAACGCTGGTGGCGCACCGACAAGGGGGCAGCGGATGTCACCTATTACCAGTTCATGGGCAAGGACAACGTGCCGTTCCATACGCTGAGTTTTCCCGCCACCATTTTGGGGTCGGGCGAGCCGTGGAAGCTGGTCGACTACCTCAAGTCGTTCAATTACCTGAATTATGATGGCGGGCAGTTCAGCACATCGCGCGGGCGCGGCGTGTTCATGGATCAGGCCTTGTCGATCCTGCCCAGCGATTACTGGCGGTGGTGGCTGCTTTCGCACGCCCCGGAATCGTCGGATGCCGAGTTTACGTGGGAGAATTTCCAGGCCTCGGTCAACAAGGATCTGGCGGATGTCCTGGGCAATCTGGTCAGCCGGGTGACCAAGTTTGCGGTGTCGAAATTTGGCGAGACGGTGCCGGGCGGCGGGGAGTTTGGCCCGCAAGAGGCGGCGGTGATTGCCGATCTGGGCACGCGGATCACCGAATATGGCGCGCTGATGGAGGCGATGGAGGTGCGCAAGGCTGCGGCCGAATTGCGCGGCATCTGGGTTGTGGGCAACGAATACCTGCAATCCTCGGCGCCCTGGACCGTGGTCAAGACCGATCCTGCGCGGGCGCAGGCGATCGTGCGGTTGGCGCTGAACCTGATAAGGGTTTATGCGATCTTGTCGCGCCCGTTCATCCCCGATGCGGCGGCCATGATGATGGCGGCGATGGGGTCGGACGACTGGACCTGGCCCGAGGACATCAGCGCAGGCTTGCGGACCCTGCCCGAGGGGCAGGTGTTCACGGTGCCGGAAAACCTGTTCCGCAAGATCACCGATGAAGAGCGGGCCGATTGGCAGACCCGGTTCGCCGGGGTGCGCACCTGAAAGGGGCCGAATGACCGACGCGGAACGCTATCTGCCCAAAGGATCGGCCCATGTCACTCTGGCGCCGGGGGGGGCTGCGGTGTCGGTCAGTTTCGTTCTGTTGCCCAAGTTCACCCTGCTGGCGTTTTCCTCGGCGATCGAGCCGCTGCGGATGGCGAACCAGTTGACCGGGCAGGTGTTGTTCCGGTGGCAGACGCTGTCGGATGACGGGCTGCCGGTGGCCTGTTCGAACGGCGTGCCGATTGTGGTGGATGCGGCCTGGCCGCAGACAAGGCCGGAGGGGATTATCTTTGTCTGTTCGGGGGTCGAGCCCGAGGGCAAGGCCTCGGTCGCGCTGGGGGATTGGTTGCGGGCGTTGTGGCGGCGGGGCCGGGTGGTGGGGGGGCTGTGCACCGGGGCCTATGCTTTGGCGCAGGCGGGTATTCTGGGCGGGCGGCGGTTCACGATGCATTGGGACAACATCGACGCCTTTGTCGAGAACCACCCCGATCTGGTGCCGGCGCGGCAGGTGTTTTGCATCGACGACCGGGTGATGACCTGTGCCGGGGGGGTGGCGGCGGCGGACCTGATGCTGAACCTGATTGCCGAGCGATTCGGCGCGGCGCTGGCGCAGCAGGTGATGAACATGTGTCTGCTGACCCAGCGGCGGGATGAGGCCGACCAGCAGACCGGGTCGCTGGCCGCCCGTCTGGGCACGCGGCATGACAAGCTGTTGCAGGCGGCGGCCTATCTGGAGGCGCGGATCGAGGAGGGGTTTGATCTGGACGCCTGCGCCGCCCATCTGAACCTGTCCCGGCGGCAGATCGAGCGGCTGTTTGCCACCCATCTGGGGGTGACACCTGTGAGGTATATGAATGACTTGCGCCTTGCGCGGGGGCGGGCGCTGCTGGCGGAAACCGACATGAAGGTGACGGATGTGGCGGTGGCCTCGGGCTTTGCCTCGGCGTCGCATTTTTCGAAATCGTTCCGCAAGAAGTATGGGGTGTCGCCCTATCGGTTTTCGCATTTCGGTGGCGCGGCCTGAGCGGCCGAATGCCCGAGTTTTGCATTCGTTCGGGAATTGTTAACCCATGCACCGGTAAAGTCCCGGGGACGGTGCGGGAGAGTTCCGAATGCATGGCCTGATCAACAGATCCCTTCAATGCTTTTTGCGGGATACCTATAGGGCACCGGCGTGGGAGGCGGTTGCCCGAGAGGCAGGCCTGGACTTTGACGGGTTCGAGGCGATGCTGACCTATGACGACGCCTTGACCGATGCGGTGATCGAGGCGGCGGTGCGGGTTCTGAAACGCCCCCGCGATTGCCTGCTGGAGGATTTGGGGGCCTATCTTGTCAGCCACGACACCCTTACATCCTTGCGGCGCCTGTTGCGGTTCAGCGGGGTCAACTTCGCCGATTTCGTGAACTCACTGGAGGAGTTGCCGGATCGGGGTCGGCTTGCCCTGCCAAGCCTGGAAATGCCCGAGCTTGAGCTTTGCGAAGTTGACCATGGTCATTTCTACCTGCGCTGTGCTGCGCCGCTGCGTGGGGTTGGGCATATTCTGGTGGGGTTGTTGCGCGCGATGGCGGACGACTATGGCGCGCTGGTGCTGCTGGACCACCAAGGCGCAGAGGCGGGCGTGGAGGTGATTTCGATCCAGATTGCGGACCAGTCGTTCAACGAAGCACGTCCGTTCAGCCTTGGCGTTGCGGCGGTGAACTGAATGAGTGCTGCCTTGCCCAGGGCCGCGTTGGACCGTTTGATGCCGATGCATCTGATGGTGGCCGATGATGGGCGCATCATCGGCTATGGCCCTACCTTGACCAAGCTTCTTGCCGAGCAAAGCCTGATAGGCCGCTGCCTGTTCGAGGCGTTTGATCTGCGTCGCCCTTCGGGCCTTTTGACGATGGGCGATCTGCGGGCCCATGAGGGGGAAAAGCTGCGGCTTTCCCTGCGCGGTGGCGCCCGCACCATGGCCTTTCGCGGACTCGCGGTCAGCCTGGGCGAAGGGGCGGGGATGGTGTTGAACCTGTCTTTTGGCATCAGCGTGGTTGACGCCGTGCGCGACAATGCCCTGACGGACCGCGATTTCGCCCCGACGGACCTCGCCATCGAGATGATGTATCTGGTCGAGGCCAAGACGGCCGCAATGGCGGCGCTGCGCGGCCTTGCGCAACGGCTGGAGGATGACAAGCAACTGGCGCAGGTTCAGGCGCTGACCGATACGCTGACGGGCCTGCGCAACCGTCGTGCGCTGTCGCTGGCGTTGCAGGCGCTGGGGCGGTCGCAGACCGGCTTTGCGCTGATGCATATTGATCTGGACTACTTCAAATCGGTCAATGACACCCTGGGCCACGCCGCCGGAGACCATGTGTTGAAGGTGGTGGCGGAAATCCTGCAACGCGAAACCCGCGAGGAAGACACGGTGGCCCGCGTTGGCGGGGATGAATTCGTGATCGCTTTCCCCGATATGACCGAGATCGCCCGGCTGGAGTCCGTGGCACGGCGGATCATCGCGGAACTGTCAGTGCCGATCGCGTTTGATGGTCAGACCTGCCGGATTTCGGCCTCGATCGGGATCGCCCTGTCGAACCATTACGAACACCCCGACCCCGACAGGATGCAGACCGACGCGGACGAGGCGCTTTACGCCTCCAAACGGGCCGGACGGGGTCAGGCTCAGGTCTATCTGCCGCGTGAGGATGAACGCCACCGGGCCTGACGTGTGCCGCGTGATGGTGGTTGCCTTCGCTCGGCAGCCCTTCCTTCGACCGGCGGGCATGTGGGACGAATGACCGAGGGCCGTTTGACAAGGTTCTGCCAGAGCCTGTCGGGCGGCACAGTGGGACACCAGGCTGCTTTGCGCAGGTTGCGTTGGTGAACCGTTCGTCGAGTTGGCCAACCGCCGGTCTTGGGCCCGGGCCGCCGCAAGTTGACAGGGAGGATTGAATGCGCCGACGGCCTGCTTGGTGGCTTCTGGACGCAAGGAGAACAAGGGGCCTGCACGATGCTCTTGCAGCTGCCAGGGCGCGCTACGGTCTTCCGGGTTGAGGATCGTGGCCATGGGGTTCAGGGGGGCGTGAGGGCAAATCCAATGCGGTCGATCCCGGCAACGCTTGTTTCAAGTCCGAAACACCTGCGGCGCATCGCTGGTGATCGCACGGGCTGGCCCCTTGACGGTTTTGTGCGCCGTCTACCTGACCCGTCGTCCCACCGATGTCCGCCGAAACGGCTGGAACGTTGTCGTGCAGCTCTGCTCCGGGCACGTGTTGAAGTTTGAAGGCGGCGCCAGTTGGTCGGCCGGGCGCGCCGAGGGAGGTGACAGGACCGAGACTCTGTGACCCGCGCCACAGGGGAAGGCGGGCACCCCCCCCGCACTT
>CAMBWO010000189.1 GCA_945871285.1 Pseudorhodobacter antarcticus
CAGCAGCGCCAGCACGGCGGGCACGGCGATCAGGCCCGCGATGAACACCAGCCGTTCGGCGGCCGTGGACCAGCCGGTGCCGTCGATCAGCCCGCCGAAAATGCCGGAAATGCCCATCACCCGGCCATTCATCAAGAGATACATCGACCCGGCCAGACCGATCATCAGCCCGCCGGTGAAACCCCAGACCCAATCCATTGCGCGCCTCCTGTCACAAGCCGTTGATCGGCACCTTGAGAAAGGTCGCCCCATTCTCTTCGGGTTCGGGCATATGACCTGCGCGCATGTTGACTTGCAAGGAGGGGATGATGAGGCGGGGCATGGGCAGGGTGGCATCGCGGGCCTGCCGCAGCGTCACGAAATCGGCTTTGGGGCGGCCTGCGCCGATATGTTTGTTCAGGGCCTTTTGCGCGCCCACGGTGGTTTCCCAGGCAAAATCCTCGCGGCCCGGTGCCTTGTAATCGTGGCCGACAAAGATGCGGGTCGCGTCGGGCAGGGTCAGGATGCGCTGGATGCTGTCATAAAGGGTGGCGGCGGACCCTCCGGGAAAGTCGCAGCGGGCGGTGCCGAAATCGGGCATGAACAGGGTGTCGCCCACAAAGGCGGCATCGCCGATCACATAGGTCAGGCAGGCGGGGGTGTGGCCGGGGGTGTGCAGCACATCGGCGCGCATCTGGCCGATCATGAAGCTGTCGCCGTCCTGTAACAGCCGGTCGAACTGTGATCCGTCGCGGGCAAAGCGGGTGCCCTCGTTGAACACCTTGCCAAAGGTTTCCTGCACGGTGGTGATCTGGGACCCGATGCCAAGCTGACCGCCCAAGGCCTCTTGCAGATAGGGGGCGGCCGAGAGGTGGTCGGCGTGGACATGGGTTTCCAGCACCCAGTCGAGCCGCAACCCCTGCGCCCGGACATGGGCGATCACGGCATCGGCGGCGCGGGTGTCGGTGCGGCCCGAGGCATAGTCGAACCCCAGCACCGAATCGATCACGGCGCAGGATGTGCCCTGCGGGTCTGACACGACATAGGTGACGGTATTGGTCGCCTCGTCAAAGAACGCCTGAATGGTGGGTGTCATGGCTTTGCCCTCCTGCGGGTGGGGTCAATGTGGGACCTGTTCCCCGCCCACGCAAGCCCGGCCTTGATCCGGATCAAGGCGGAGCATGGGCTAATCGTTAACCTGAGCGCAACAAAGGAGTGGATGATGACATCACTAGCACTGCGGAAGAGCCAGTTGGAAACAAGGTTGACGGCCTTGACCAACCGGTTGGGCGCCATCGAGACCGAGCTGCAATCCCATGACGAGAAGGATTGGGAGGAGCTTGCGACCGCGCGCGAGGGCGATGAGGTGCTGGAGAGCATCGGTGTCGGCTCGCAGGCCGAGATGCGGGCGATCAAGGCGGCGTTGCAGCGGATCGAGGTTGGCGAATACGGGGCCTGCGTGCGCTGTGGCGCCGAGATCAGTGAGGCGCGGCTGGACTTGTTGCCATTCACACCCTTTTGCAAGGATTGCGCATGATGACGAAAACGCCGGCCGAGGGAATGGTGGAACTGGCCAAGATGGCGGGGGGGCTGGTCGAGGCGGTGGTCGCGCAAGAGGCGCAGGTCTTGCACCTGATGGTGGCGCTGGCGCAGCCTGCGACCCCGGCCACGCCCGAGGCGGTGGCCGCGCAAGAGGCCGAGGCCGAGGCCAGTTTCGACAATATGCCGATTTAGCCTGTTGCCTGCGCGGCGCGGGGGTCTTTAATGCCGCGTGTGTTGGTGGTGGGGGATCGGATGCAGGCAGTTCGGCTGGACCGTATCGGGGATGTGGCGGTGCTGGTGCTGACCCATCCGCCGGTGAATGCGGTGTCGGATCAGGTGCGGGTCGCGCTGGCCGAGGGGCTGCGCGGCGCGCTGGAGGACCCCGAGGTCACGGCGGTGGTTCTGCGCGGCGAGGGGCGGTGCTTTTCGGCAGGGGCCGATATTGCCGAGTTTGGGGGGGCCAAGCCGCTGATGCGGCTGGGCGATCTGTGTCAGCGGATCGAGAACGCCGCCAAACCGGTGATTGCGGCGCTGCATGGCGTGGCGCTGGGCGGCGGGTTGGAGCTGGCGCTGGCGGCGCATTACCGGATGGCCGAGGCGGGGGCCACGCTGGGGTTGCCCGAGGTCAATCTGGGTCTGTTGCCGGGGGCAGGGGGCACGCAGCGCCTGCCACGGCTGGTGGGCGCGCGCGAGGCGTTGCGGCTGATGCTGGGCGGTGCGCCGATCGGGGCGGCCGAGGCGATGGCGCTGGGGCTGGTGGACCGGGTGGTCGAGGGCGGGCTGGTCGAGGCGGCGCTGGCGATGGCGGGCGAGGGGTTGGGGCCCCGGCGGACCTGCGACCGCCGGACCGGGTTCAAGGACATGCCGGGCTATCAGGCGGCGGTGGTTGCGGCGCGCGAGGCGCAAAAGGGCAACCGGTTGCCGGCGCCGGGCCGGATCATCGACTGCGTCGAGGCGGCACCCCTGTTGACCTTTCAGCAGGGGTTGAACGTCGAGGCGGCGGCCTTTGGCGATCTGGTGGCGACCCCCGAGGCGGCGGCGCTGCGCCATGCGTTTTTCATCGAACGGCGGGCGGGGTTGCCGCCTGCGGCGGTGGCGGCCAAGGGGGTGGCCCCGATTGCCACGCTGGGGGTGTGGGGGACGGAGGATCAGGCCGTGGCTGTGGCGTTTCAGGCGCTGACGGCGGGGCTGCATGTGGTGCTGGCGGGCGACGACCGGGCGGCGCTGGTGGGCGCGCTGGAGTTGATTGCGCTGCGGCAAGAGCAGGCGGTGGCTGCGGGGCAGATCACCGAGGATACGCGGGATTCCGATTGGGCACGGCTGACGACCGCGCTGGGCGAGGCGGCTCTGGCGGCGGCGGATCTGGTGGTGGCCAGTGGGGCCGGGCCGCAGGTGCCGTTTGCGGGTCTGGGGGTGGCGCAGGTCGGCGGTCCGCAGGTGGCGGTGACGGTGCCGTCGGGGCCGGGCGGTCTGGCCGAGGTGTCGATGACCGAAACCTGCCCGCCCGAGGCGGTGGCGCCGGTCGTGGCGCTGGCGCAGCGTCTGGGCTGGCGGGTGGTGTTTGCCGGGCCCGGCGGGCCGATCGAGTTGGGGTTGCGGCAGGCGCTGGAGGGGGCGGTGGGGTTTTTGAAGGCCGAGGGCGTGGCGGGGGCGCAGATTGCGGCGGCGTTGGCGGCCTATGGCATGGGGTCGGGCGACAGGTCGTTCCTGCCGCAGGCTCCAGCCGGGGCGGGGCGCATCCTGTCGTGTTGCCTGTCCGCGCTGGCCGCCGAAGGGGCCCGGATGGTGCAGCGCGGCCAGGTCCGGCGGCCGCTGGACGTGGACGCGGTGGCCTTGCTGTCCGGGTTGGTGCCGCGCTGGAGGGGCGGGCCGATGTATCAGGCCGACCTGCGGGGGATGCTGGTGTTCCGGCAGGACCTGCTGGCGCTGGCCGAAAGATCAGCCCTGTTCCTGCCTGCGGAATTGATCGACGATCTGATTGCCGAAGGGCGCAGTTTTGCCAGCCTGAACGCAGGCTAGCGCAGGACCAGCCCCAGGATCACCGCCATCAGGCCGATCCCGGCCAGGCCCAGGGCCGCCATGTTCCACGCGATCACGCGTGCCAGGGCGGCGCGGGCGGCCTGCTCATCCGCGATGCGGCGGGCCTGTGCGGCCAGGCGCACGCACCAGCCCAGCAGCGCCACGCCCGACAGCGTGAGGGCAGCGCCGCCCCAGATCAATGCTTGCATCACGAAGCCCTCCTTTGCTGGGGCTGCGCCTAGCCTGCTTTGCGCTTTCAGACAAGGTGGGGTGAGGGGGGTCTTGCGCCCGGTCCCTTGGCAAGGGTAGGGAAGCGCCAATCAGCGATCAAGGGGCCCCAAGATGAGTGATGTTGTTGACACCTATAGCGTGACTGCGGACGAGCTGCGCCAGTTCATCGAACGGATCGAGCAGCTGGACGCCGAAAAGGCCGACCTGGCCGAGCAGGCCAAAGAGGTGATGGCCGAAGCCAAGGGGCGCGGCTATGACACCAAGGTGATGCGCAAGGTGATTGCGCTGCGCAAGCGCAAGCCGGACGACATTGCCGAGGAAGAGGCGATCATGGAAATGTACAAGACCGCCCTTGGGATGAAGTGACCCTTGGCGCGGTTCCCTTCAATCTGAACCAGATTGAAGGGGATCCAGGACGATACCCCCTCAAGGGTCGATGAACCGGACCCCCGGCGTGGCGCGGATGCGGGCCACGTCCTGATCATAAAGGATGGTCAGGGCGGCCACGGTGTCCTCGGTCCAGCCGGGCACCTCGATGTCGATGGTGATGCGGTCGGGCAGGGCGAATTTGTCCAGAAAGGCCGTCGTCACCTTGCGGCGCAGGTCGGGCGTGGTGACAGAGTGGCTGTCAAGATAGGCCTGCATCCGTTTCAACCCCTCAGGCGACATGATCTGTGCCAGCAGATCCTGCGAATCCTCGAGCAGGGTGCCGGGGCTGTGGCCCGAGACGGCCTGCAACACCTCGGGCCAGATCAGGGGGGTATCCTCGTCGCACCAGATGGTCAGCGGCACATCGGGGTTCATTTCCAGAATGCGGTCCACCACATCGGACCAGTGGATGGTCTCAGGATCGCGGTGTTTCAGGAAGGCGGCGAAATCCTTGGTGCCGCCCTTGGCGTTTTTCTGCTTGTCAAACAGGGCGGGCAAAAAGGTGGCGGGGTTGCGGATGGCCAGATGAAACTCGGCCTCGATCCGCGGGAAGATTTGCGAAAAGGCGCGGACGCGTTCGCCCGCGGCGCGGTAAAGCCCGCCTTCGGTGGCCCAGGTCGGAAAGGACAAAAAGCTGTCCCAGGACAGGATCAGCCGGTCGGCGCGGTCGACCTCCATGATCTGTTCCAGCACCAGGGCCTGGGTGTCCAACGAGGCGGGTTGACCTTTGAGAGCGACCGCGGTTTCGCGCAGCAAGGTGCGATACCGGGTGGGGCCCGGAACGACGATGCCCTGGGCCGCCAGCACCCCGCGATTCTTGAGAAGGCAGCGCAGCAGGCGTTCTTCATCGGTGCAATGGGCGCCAAGGTGGTAGACAATGCGCATGGGTGGCCTGTTTTCCTGTTCTTTGGCCGCACTATACGGGCTTTTGTGGACAGGGAAACTGGTTTCGGTTAAGGCACGGGCATGGCCAAGCAAAACACTCAGGATACCCCGATGCGCTGGCCAAGACCCGATCTGTGGTCGGCCGTGGCGCTGCTGATTGCGGGTGTGGTGATGGTGCCGATGCTGGCGGTGCTGTGGCTGGCGACGCATCCCACAGACAACATCTGGCCGCATCTGATGGCGACGGTTCTGCCGCGCTATCTGCAAAACACGCTGATCCTGATGCTGGGGGTGGGGGTGTTGGCGGCGGCGGTGGGCACCGGGGCGGCCTGGCTTGTGACGATGTACCGCTTTCCAGGGCAACGCTGGCTGGAGTTTGCGCTGCTGTTCCCGCTGGCGAACCCGGCCTATATCGGGGCCTATGCGCTGGTCGATTTCCTGAACTATTCGGGGCCGGTGCAGGGGGGGATGCGGCTGGCGATGGGCTGGCAATCGGCCCGCGACTACTGGTTTCCCGAGGTGCATTCGATGGGCTTTGCGGTGGTGGTGCTGACGGCCGCGCTGTATCCCTATGTCTACCTTTTGGCGCGGGCGGCGTTTCGCGAGCAATCGGGCGCGTCCTATGAGGTGGCGCGGGCGCTGGGGGTCGGGCCGGTGGGGTTGTTCCTGCGGGTGGGTCTACCCCTGGCGCGCCCTGCGATTGCGGCGGGTGTGGCGCTGGTCTTGATGGAGACGATTGCCGATTTCGGCACGGTGCAGCATTTCGGGGTGCAGACCCTGACGACGGGGGTATTCTCGACCTGGCTGAACGACAACAACGCGGGCGGGGCGGCGCAGATTGCGCTGGTGATCCTGGCGCTGGTGCTGATGCTGCTGTGGGTCGAACGGCAAAGCCGGCGCAATGCGCGGTTTCATGCGATGACGCGGGCGACGCGGCCGGTGACGCCGCAGGTGATGGCCGGGGCGCGGGCCTGGGTTGCGACGGCGTTTTGTCTGGTGCCGCTGGTCATGGGGTTTCTCCTGCCGGTTGGGGTGATGGGATGGCATGCGCTGAAAAAGCCGGATGCGTGGTTGGCGCCAGGGTTGGTGCAGGCGGTGGGCAACACGCTGTTCGTCTGCGGTCTGGCCGCGCTGATCACGGTCGGCGGGGCGTTGTTTCTGGTTTATGGCGTGCGTCTGGCAGGGCGGTCGTTCACCCGCGCGCTGCTGCCGGTGACGGCGCTGGGCTATGCGGCACCGGGGGCGGTGATGGCCGTCGGCATCCTGATCCCGCTGGCGGCGCTGGACCATTACATGGCGGACGCTGTGCTGGCCCTGACCGGCTATGACCCGGGGCTGATGCTGACCGGGACGGTGGCGGCGCTGGTGCTGTCTTATGGCGTGCGGTTCTTTGGCATCGCGCAAAGCGCGGTCGATTCGGCCTTTGGCCGGGTGGCACCCTCGCTGTCGATGGCGGCACGGTCGCTGGGGCGGACCAAGGGGGGGGTGCTTTCGGCGGTGTATCTGCCCTTGATGCGCGGATCGGTCAGCGTGGCCTTGCTGGTGGTGTTCGTCGATTGCGTCAAGGAATTGCCCGCCACGCTGCTGCTGCGTCCGTTCAACTTCAACACCCTGTCGACCCGCGCCTATGACCTTGCGAGCCTGGAACGCATCGGCGAAGCGGCCCCCTCGGCCCTGCTGGTGATCGCCGTCAGCCTCGCCGCCGTCGCCCTGATGGCCCGCACCCTGCGCGCCTGACGTCTTGCACGCAGGGCCAAGGGGCGGTATTGATGCGCCACTGCCCTTATAGCTCAGCTGGTAGAGCACCTGATTTGTAAGCCGCCGGGTCTAATCGGTTAACACCTTGACGGTAAACAGGAAGTTCAGTTAAGACGGGCAACAAAGACGGGTTTTAAGACGGTAGGCCGGTTTAGCTCAGATGGTAGAGCGCGTGATTTGTAATCACGATGTCGCGGGTTCGATTCCTGCAACCGGCACCATCCTCCTCCTTTACGGTTCCACGCCGCTCCCACAACCAGCAGTGAATCATTGACTAAATGTGGTAGAAATTGTCCATTGGCCCCCAAAATACTGGGGTGTGCCATTGTCAGAAGAACGCTTTCACATTGCTGAGTGGTATGGGCACCCGTTCCACGGTCTGGGCGACTGGGACCGAGTAAAGCTGGCCCAGCACGAGGTGGGCGGTTCTGCCATGTCCAAGGCCGAACTGACGCGCATGGTCGCCCTTGAGGAACAGGCGGCACTTGGGGCGGTGAAGCCGCGTGACCTTGACCGACTCACGGACCTTCGGGCCAAACTGACCGAACAGCAGGCAGAGGAGCTGCCCTGCCCATTCAGGACAGACAGCCCGCACCCGACCTGCACCAAGCCCGGCGGTGTCTGTTCCATCCGCATCTTCAAGGAGGAGGGCGGGACGGTCGCGCCGATTGAGGGCAACCGGGGGAGGCTCCGGGCGCTTTGCCCGTGGCGGCTCCATCAGGACGGCACGGCATTTGACAAGATCGGGGAGCGCCTGCTCTCAGACCCCACGCCCACGCGGGCGGGTGAGGTGGGCTTCCTTGAGTCAACGGGCAACCTTGACAGCGACCCGGGCGAGGACGTGGGCCGCATTGACATGATCCTTGTGAAGTCCAACGCCACCCCCGGCGCACCGATGGACTGGGTGGCGGTGGAGGTGCAGGCGGTTTACTTCTCGGGCAAGCGCATGAGCATCGAGTTTGAACACCTGCTCAAGACACAGGGCAAGCTGTCCATGGCCCAGGTGAAGCGCCGCCCGGATTACCGCAGCAGTGGCGTCAAGCGCCTGATGCCCCAGTTGCTGACCAAGGTTCCGACGCTCCGGCGCTGGGGCAAGAAGATGGCCGTTGTTGTTGATGCGCCGTTCTTCCATTCCATGGGCACGATGGAGCGGGTCAAGGATGTGTCCAACGCGGACATTGTCTGGTTCCTCGTGGACTTTGTGGAGGACCCGGGCGGCGGGCGGCGGGCGGTTCCGGCTGGAGGTGGTGGAGGAGTTTTTCACCACGCTTGAGAGCGCCACCCTTGGGCTGACAGGCGGCATCCCCGTGTCGCAGGGCCAGTTTGAAAAGCGGATCAAGGCGAAGGCCCAGAAATAGGCGTTGCCCAGTTAACGCCCTGTAAGGTAAGCCGGTACAAAATGAGAACAAGCGAACAGGCGGGACCGATGGAACACACAGCGATTGACCTTTTCTGCGGGGCTGGCGGTCTGTCGGCGGGGCTTGAGATGGCTGGCTTCAAGGTTCTGGCAGGCAACGACCTCTTTCCAGCCGCCGGGGAGACGTTTGCCCGCACCCACCCCAACGCCCGCTTCATCCCCGGCCCGATTGAGAGCTTGTCTGTCACTGACCTGATGGCGCAGACCGGGCTGCGGCGCGGGGACCTTACGGTGCTGGTCGGTGGCCCGCCCTGTCAGGCTTACTCTGTGTACAACCACCAGCGAGGGATGCACGGTAAGCGCCGTCTCTGTCCCATTGAATTGGCGTATTTCTGAACGCGGTGCGTGCTGTCAGAAGGTCTCTCAACGCATTGGGAGGTCGGCATGGCGGATGGTGGGGACGGGTTTGTGGGTCGGTGCGAGGTAGTTGAACCTCGGCGCGG
>CAMBWO010000190.1 GCA_945871285.1 Pseudorhodobacter antarcticus
TGTTCCAGAGGGCGCGGACGATGCTTCATGGCAGAACCGAAATTGCAGGGTTTCAGCCAAAATTATACAAAACCCTGCAGAAAATGGCGAGCAAAACCACCTCTTATACGCACGAAATCAATGGCTTCGGAGTTGTTAAGGGCGAACCACTACTGACGAGGATCGTTGCGTTCGATCAGGATTTTGAGGGTCGTGCCGCGCTCGCGCTGCCAGTAGGGCAGGGCTTGTGCGGCGTCGGAAAAGGCGAAGACCTTTGAAATCAGATCATCCGGCGGGGTTTGCCGCGCCTCAAGCCAGCCAATAACCGTATCGAAATCCGAGCGCAGCGCGTTGCGGGAGCCGAGGATGTCCAGTTCCTTGAGATTGAAGAACCGGGTTTCATAGCTGACAGGGGCCTTGGAATAGCCAATATAGACGACGCGACCGCAAAAACCGGCAAGGTCGATCGCTTGGGTAAAGGTTGCGGGCAGCCCGACAGCTTCAATCACCACATCGGCGCCGTGGCCCCCGGTGAGGTCGTCCACCCGGGCCGCGACATCGTCCAAGGCGGGATCAAGGCTGTGGGCGGCACCGTAGCGGTGGGCGATGGCGGTCTTGTCGCCGAAATCCACGGCGATCACACGGGCGCCACGGGCCACGGCAGCGATGGTTGCGCCCATGCCAATCATGCCGCACCCAAGGACGACCACCGTATCGGACGCCGTCACCCGGCCCCGGTCGACAGCGTGAAACCCGACAGAAAGGGGTTCCACCAGCGCCAGATGGCGGGGGGCAAGGCTGTCGTTCAGGATCAGCTTGTCATGCGGCAGGGCAAAACGTTCCGACAGGCCGCCATCTTGCTGCACGCCCAGAGTCCGGTTGAACCGGCAGGCGTTGACGCGCCCCAGACGGCAAGACGAGCAGGTGCCGCAAGCGGTATAAGGCATGACCACGCCGCGGCGACCCGGGGCAAAGATGGCCGGAACGTCGGGGCCCGCGGACAGGACCACGACCCCCAGTTCGTGACCGGGAATGCGCGGCAGGCTGACGAGCGGGTTCATCCCGGTGAAGGTGGCAAGATCAGACCCGCAAAGGCCGACATGGCGGACGTCGACCAGAACCTCGCCCGGACCGGGCTTGGGGTCGGGGGCGTCAGCCAAATGGCAGCTTTCAAACCCGTCGATCATCAATGCCTTCATGCCGGAAACCTTTCAGGACGGGGTGCGCCGGTCAGACAGATGCAGGATGAGGCAAAGGTCAAGGGCCTGTGGCGCCCTGCAATCCGGGGCGGCCTCACACCGGTGGGCCCAGGGGGGTGTTGCGGAGTCGGGCTTGCAGCAGCGTGGTGCGTGCGGTGTTCAGATGCGCGATCGTCGCCGCCTCGGCCCGGTTGGCATCGCGCGATTGCAGGGCGTCAATGATCGCCATGTGTTCGTGCAGCGCCACGCGGTTGCGGGCCAGTTCAGTGCGGCGGTTCCATTGGTAATGGTAGTGGAAGATCAGGGCGATGATCCCGTGAAAATCGGTGATGAAACGGTTGGGCGCACAGGCCGCGATCAGGAGTGTGAAGGCGGTCGTCAAGCGCACAAGACCCCTGAAAGGGCGCTTCCGGCTCGGCCAGAACCGCCAGATGATCGGTCCGGATGGTTTGCAGGTCGGTCCAGAGCGGCGAAGTGGGCGGCAGTTCGGTGAAAAGCCGGATCAAGCGCAGTTCGAACAAAGTCCTGACCTCGAACAGGTCCAGCGCAAAATCCTTGGTAAAGCCGCGAAACAGCCAGGTGGCGTTCGGTTTCTTCTCGATCAGGCCATAGCGGCTGAACCCGATCAGATATTCGCGCAAGGGGCCGGGGGCGACACCGAACTGGCGCGCCAGATCCCGTTCGTCAATCAGGGAACCGGGCCGGGTTTCGGCATTGAAGATCCACTCCATGAACCTGCGCTCGACATTCTGGCAGCCGGTGAGGGTTTCGACCTGCGGAAACCGGTCGGACGGCTCGGGCAAGCGGCGCAGGGCGATGCGGCGGTCCTTGGTGCCGGTGATGCCGGCGTTTTCCAACTGGCCCAGCACCTTGCGCGAGGTGGTGCGGCTTATCCCCAGCTGTCGGGCAAGGGTGCTCTCATTCAGGCCAAGATCGTCGCCGGAGGAAAGATGTTCCAGCGTGCGGTTGAAGGCCAGCTTGAAAACCGTATCACTGCGAATCGCCGACACTCCCTGACTTGGCCCGGGGCTGGATATTTGCGGGTTAATATTAGCACGGCTATTACCCGCGGAGAACCTGAATCCGACTGGCGCAATTGACCGACCCACAAATTGGCATGGGTGGCAAAACGGGTTTGACGGCGCTGTCCCGGGCTTGGCATAGTCAGGGCAGCACCAGAACAAGATCGAGCCACGTCATCGAACCGACCCCGCCCCTTGCCAGGCTTTCGCCCGACCAGTTGAACGGGCGACCACGCCCCGCGTTGCGCATTTTGCAATTCGGCGGCGGCAACTTCCTGCGCGGGTTTATGGATTGGAAGATCGACCTTTTGAATCAGGCGTCCGGCAGTGATTGGGGCATCGTGGCGCTGCGGTCCATCGGGTCGGCCGAGGGGTCCGCGCTGAACGCGCAAGATGGGCTTTATACCGTGGTGTCGCGCGGGCTGGATGACGAGGGTGTGACGCGGTCCGAGGCGCGCGTGGTGGGGTCGGTGCTGGGTGAAGTGTCCTGCACGACGCAGTGGGATCAGGTTCTGGCGATGGCGCGGGACCCGGCCGTTCAAATGGTCGTGTCGAACACGACCGAGGCCGGCATCGTCTATGCCCCGGGCATGACACCGCGGGACGCGCCGCCCCCCAGCTTTCCGGCCAAGGTGACGCGGCTTTTGCTGGAACGCTGGCGCACGCTGGGGCATTTGCGCGGCACTGGCTGGCAGTTTCTGCCCTGCGAGTTGACCACCGACAGCGGTGATCTGCTGCGCAGCATCGTTCTGCGCCATGCGACGGAATGGGAGGTTGAGGCCGGGTTCGTGGAGTGGATCGCCGATGAGAACATGTTTTTCAACACATTGGTGGACCGCATCGTGACGGGCGACCCCGGTGCGGCGGCGGCGGCGTTGGAGGCCGAATTGGGGTATCGCGACCCCTGTCTGACAACGGCGGAGTTGTATCATCTGCTGGTGATCGAAACACCGGCGGGGCGGCCCAAGCCCAAGCTGCGGCTGGCGGATTTTGACGCGGGCACGATCGAGGTGGCGGATGCGGGCCCCTACCGTTTGCGCAAGGTGGCGCTGCTGAATGGCGGGCACACGGCGCTGTGTCCTCTGGCGCTGATCTGCGGGGTGGAAACCGTGGGCGAGGCGGTGCGCGACCCGGACCTGTCGGCCGTGTTGCGGCAGGTTCTGGACCGCGAGATCAAACCCTTTGTGCCCCTGCCGCGCGAGGAGCTGGATGCCTTTGCAAAGGATGTCCTGCGCCGCTTTGCCAACCCGTTCCTCCAGCACCGCTGGCACGACATCAGCCTGAACGGGCTGGTGAAGTATCAAGGCCGCCTGCTGGACCGGCTGACGGCCTATGCCGCCCAAGAGGGCGATCTGCCGCCCATTCTGACGCTGTCGTTGGCCGGGTGGCTGGCCTTCTATTTGGGGCGGATCCCTGGCGCGGATCGTTTGCCACCCCGCGATGCGCCGCAGGTTCTGGCGCGGATGGCCGAAATTGGGCGTGATCCGGAGGGGCAAGTGGCGCAGTTCCTGTCCGAGCCGATCTTCTGGGGCCGCTCCATCGCGACCCCGGCGCTGATTTCGGCCGTGACGCGGGATTTTGCGCGGCTGACCGGTGGCCCGGTGACGTCGCAGATGATTGCCAACTGGGTGCGGGTTCCTTAGCCGGGATGCCGGACCATCCGTGAAGGGGCGGTGACGCCTCCATCGGGCAGGTCGCGGGTCAGGCGGGGCGATCCCGTCGCGCCAGTGATTTGTATCTGCACCGCCTGTGTCGCGTCAGGTCATCTCGTCTTCCAGCACCGGGCCGACCGACAGGCGTTCGACAAGGTGGCATTCCACTTTCAGCTGCGCCGGTCGGGCCCCCGCGCGGGACGCACGGTCCACGAGGATTTCGGTCGCGGTGGCGCCCATTTCGTAATGCGGCAGAATCAGCGTTGTCAGGGGGGGGCGGGTATATTGCGTGACCTCGCGGTCATCAAAACCGATCACTGCCACGTCGTCCGGAATGGCCAGGTGCAGTTCCTTCAACCCCTCCAGACAGCCCAGCGCCATCAGGTCATTGGCGCAGAAAATCGCGGTGGGCGGCTGGGGCAGGGCCATCAGGGCCCGCGTTCCGGCATAGCCTGAATCAGGCTGCCAGTTGCCGGGAAAGACCAGGTCCGGGTCAAAGCCGATATCCTTGCTGGCCAGGGCCTGCCGATAGCCGCGCAGGCGTTCGCTGGCCCCCTCGACCCCGGTCTGGCCAGTGATCAGCCCGATCCGGCGATGGCCTGCGCGCAACAGACGTTCGGTTGCCGTGCGGCCACCCAACAGATCACCAGGCACGACCGACGGCAGACGCCGCTCTTCGTCATAGCAGTTCAGCAGGACGGTGGGTTGGTCGAACAGGGGCGGCAGAGCCTTGATGCGGCGGGTCAGGATCGTGCCATAGATCAACCCCAGGATGGGCTGCTGGCACATCATTCCCAGCACCTGATCCTCCATGTCCCGGTCGCCGCGTGTCACCGCCAGGTTCACGGTCAGCCCATACTCCCACGCCTTTTCGCGCACCCCATCAAAGGCCAACGCCATCCAAGGGTCGGTCGAAATCTCATCCACGACAAAGCCGATGACGGTCTTGTCGGTCTCGGTCCGTCGGGGGCCACGTTTGACCAGTTCATAGCCCAGCACCCGCGCCGCTTCGAGCACGCGGCTGCGCGTCGCTTCTGAAAGCCGCACGCCCTGGCTGCCGTTCATCACAAGCGAGACCGTTGCCTGTGACACGCCGGCCCTGGCTGCGACATCCATCATCGTGGCTTTGGGGGGTGTCGTCACCTGTCCATGTCCTCTCGGGTCACACCCATGTTAATGAGTTGATTAATATTAGCAACCGTGTGGCCTGTTATTAGCGGGCAAAGTAGGCCAAGACCAATAACGCTTGCCATAGATATGTCTGGGAGGACAGAAATGAACAAGGCCGTAGGCCTCGCCGTTACGGCGATGCTTGCGCTTGGGGCCATGCGGGCCCTGGCGCAGGACAAGATCCAGCTTGCCTTCATCGTGAACGCCGCCTCTGACTTCTGGAAACTGTCCGAGGCGGGCGTCGCCAAGGCGCAGGCCGAGTTGGGCGACGGCTATGAGCTGCACTTCCGCTATCCGGCGCAGGGCACCGCCGCGCTGCAGAATGCGCTGATGGATGATCTGGTGGCGGCGGGCACCGATGCGATCATGATTTCGTCGGCAGACCCCAAGAATTCGACCGACGCATTCAACCGCATCGCGGGGCAAATCCCGCTGTTCACCACCGATTCCGATGCACCGCAGTCCAACCGCATCGCCTATCTGGGGTCGTCCAACACCCTTGCGGGCGTTCAGGCCGGTGAGGAAATGGTCAAGGCGATGAAGGGCGGCGAGGGCAAGTGCATGGGTTTTGTCGGATTTCTGGATGCCGACAACGCCAAGGAACGCATCGCAGGCTTCAAGCAGGCGATTGACGGGCAGAACATCACCCTGGTTGACGTGCGCGGCGATGATGTCGATTTCGCCCGGGCCCGGTCGAATGTGGATGACGTTCTAGCGGCGATGCCCGAGATCAACTGCATGGTCGGCTTCTATTCCTATAACCCGCCCAAGATTTACGAGGCGTTGCAGGCCGCAGGCAAACTGGGCGCCATCACCGTCGTGGCCTTTGACGAGGACCCGGTGACGTTGGGCGCGGTCAAGGAGGGCTCCTTCGCTTCGACCGTGGTGCAGCAGCCGTTTGAATGGGGCTATCAGGGGATGAAGCTGATGGCGGCTTATCTCACGGGCGACAAGTCGGGCGTTCCGGCAGATGGGCTGATCATCGTGCCGACCAAGGTGATTGACGCCAGCAATGTCGACCAGTTCTCGGCCGATCTGAAGGCGATGATCGGCGGCTGACCCCTGGCCGGGGCGGGATGGTCCGCCCCGGCCGCATCCTCTGGTGACGCATGGCCGAGCCGTTTCTGGTGCTGACCGACATCTGCAAATCCAATCCCGGCGTGCAGGCGCTGGACCATGTTTGCCTTGCCGCCCATCCGCGTGAGATTATCGGGCTGGTGGGGGAGAATGGGGCCGGCAAAAGCACGCTGATGAAAATTCTGGGCGGGGTGGTGCAGCCCAGTTCCGGCATGATCCGGATTGATGGCCGCGACCATGCAGGCCTGACCGTGGCACAGTCGATGGCGGCGGGGATTGCCTTTGGGCATCAGGAATTGAACCTGTTCGACAATCTGGACGTGACGGCGAATGTCTTCATTTGCCGCGAACCGTTAATGGGCGGGCCCTTGCGGTTGGTCGACCGCCGCAAGATGGCCGCGGCGGTGCAGCCGCTGCTGGACACGCTGGGCGCCGATTTCACGCCGCAGACCATGGTGGCCGATCTGTCCATCGCCCAGCGCCAGATTCTGGAGATTGCCAAGGCGCTGTCGCAGGACGCCCGCCTGCTGATTCTGGACGAGCCGACCTCCAGCCTGACCATGGCAGAAACCGCACGGCTGCTGGAGGTGATTGCGCGGTTGAAGGAGCGGCGGGTTTGCGTGATTTTCGTCACGCACCGGCTGAACGAATTGACGGAATGCGCCGACCGCGTGGTGGCGCTGCGCGATGGCAAACCGGCAGGCGACCTGACCCGCGCCGACATTACCCCGGCCGCGATGATCCGCCTGATGATCGGGCGGGACCTGAAGGCGCTGTACACCCCGCCGCAACCGGGCCGGACGCTGGAGCCGGTGCTGCAATTGCGTGGGCTTGTCGCGGCGGCCTGGCCGGAGGAGCGGGTCGATCTGACGCTGCGCGCGGGTGAGATTCTGGGGTTGGCCGGGCTGGTGGGCGCGGGGCGGACGGAACTGGCGCGCACGATCTTTGGCATCGACCGAGCCCTGCAGGGGGATATCCGGGTCGCTGGGCAGGCGCTGCCGCCGGGCGACCCGAGGCAGGCGATAAAGGCCGGGGTGTTTCTGGTGCCCGAGGATCGCAAGCAGTCAGGGCTGCTTTTGGACCTGCCCATTGCGGAAAACATTGCGCTGCCCGACTTGCCCGCCCATGCGCAGGGCGGCGTGGTGCGGGCAGACCGCATCCGCGCCACCGGCCAGCGGATGAAGGGCGATCTGGACATCAGGGCGCCCGATGTGGACGTTCTGGCTGGCACCTTGTCGGGCGGCAATCAGCAGAAGGTGGTGCTGGCCAAATGGCTGGCCCTGTCGCCCCGCGTGCTGATCTGTGACGAGCCGACGCGGGGCATCGACGTCGGCGCCAAGCAAGAGATCTATGCCATGCTGCGCCGTTTGGCGGATGGCGGCATCGCGGTCCTGATGATCTCCTCGGATATGGAAGAGGTGATTGGCGTGTCCGACCGGGCGGCGGTGATGCACGAGGGTCGGATCAATGGTATCTTGCGGCGGGAAGACCTCAGCGAACAGGCGGTGATGCGGCTGGCCGTTTCGCGCGATCAAGGGGATCAGGCGGCGTGACGAAAAAGGACCTTGGACTGCTGCTGCTTATCCGGATTGTCAGCGCCGCCGTGGCGATCCGGAACCCGTTGTTCCTGTCGCCAATCAACCTGGCCAATACGGCCAATCTGATCGGTCTGTTCGGCATCGTGGCGCTGGGGCAGGCGATTGTCATCATCACCGGCGGGATCGAACTGTCGGTCGGGTCGATCATCTGTCTGCTGGGTGTGGTGTTCGTCGACCTGCTGGTGACCATGACCTCAGTTGGCCCATGGTCGTGGTGCTGGTCCTGATCTTTGGTGCGCTGATCGGATTGATGCACGGGCTGATGATTACCCGTCTGGGGTCGCAGCCGTTCATCGTCACCCTGTGCGGTTTGCTGATTTATCGCGGCGCTGCGCGGTTTTACACGGCCGATGCCACGGCGGGGTTCAAGTTCGGGCAAAGCTTTCCTTGGCTGGAGCAGTACACGATTGGCCGCATCTTTGGCGTGCCAGTGTCGTTTCTGGCGATGCTGGGGATTGCAGCGGTGATGTGGGTCGTGCTGCACCGGTCCGTCCTGGGCCGTTATCTGCAGGCGGTGGGCAAGAACGAGGAGGCGGCGCGCTATTCCGGCATTCCGGCGGCCCGGGTGATCGTCGTCGCCTATGTGATCTGCGGGCTGCTGACCTCGGTCTCGGCGATCTATTTTGCGATGCAGTTCGCCCTTAACAACTCCGAAGCCATTGATTTTGTGCGTATAAGAGGTGGTTTTGCTCGCCATTTTCTGCAGGGTTTTGTATAATTTTGGCTGAAACCCTGCAATTTCGGTTCTGCCATGAAGCATCGTCCGCGCCCTCTGGAACAAGATGATCTGCTACGTCCGCGTCTGGTCGACCTGATCGATCTGCGGCATGAGTTGGTGAAGCTGGCGGCGCTGATCGACTGGGAGGTGTTTGATCGGGAATGGGCGGGGTTCTTCCCGTCCGGAAAGGGGCGGCCCGCGACAGAGCCACGGCTGGTGGCCGGGTTGCTCTATCTCCAGCATGCTTACCGGCTGTCAGACGAGGCGGTGGTCGC
>CAMBWO010000191.1 GCA_945871285.1 Pseudorhodobacter antarcticus
TCGGTGATCTGGGCGACCGGGTCACCGGGGTTGATATCCGCCAGCAAGAACTGATCTGCGCCCTCGCCGCCGCTGGCATAATCGCCCACGCCCACATGCAGCACATCGTCGCCCTCGCCCCCGTTCAGGAAATCAACCTGCCCGTCCGCCGCGCCCGCCCGCGCGCCCCACAGCGTGTCGTGGCCCGCGTTGCCATCGACGATATCGCCGCCCGCCCCGCCCGCCGCCCGGTCATCGCCCGCACCGCCCTGCAAGGCATCATCACCCGTGCCGCCGCGCAGCGTGTCAGCCAGATCGCCCCCGCTCAGGCTGTCGTCGCCGCGCCCCGCCTCCAGAAGATCGCGCCCCAGATCGCCGCTCAGGCCGTCGTTCCCCTCACCGCCTGCCAGACGGTCGTCACCATGCTCGCCATGCAGGTCATCATCCCCCGCCGCCCCGGCCAGACGGTCCGCCCCCGCGCCGCCCCGCAGCCAATCCTGCCCCGCGCCGCCGTCGATATGGTCATCCCCATCGCGCCCACCCAACAGGTCGTCGCCCTCGGCCCCGGCAATCAGGTCGTCATTGCCGTCGCCCGTCAGAATGTCATCCGCCGCCCCGCCCTGCAACGTCACCGCCGCATCTGGGCCCCCTTCAAGATCATCCGACCGCGCCATCCCCGCCTCCGGATCATTGGCCGCACCCGGGTCATCCAGCAGCGACCCCGTCCCCATCTCCACCTCGTCCGGCACATCCGCGCCGTCCTGTGTGTCATCCCTGTCGGGCGACGTGACCGCATCCATCATGAACCCCGCCAGCACCGCCCCCAGCAGCCCCATCAATCCCAGCATCACCCCTCCTGACCGCCCGCAAGGTTAACGCCGGTTAACCTCAAGCCATTGAAATACTTTGACTAATCCTGCCTCAAAATCCTCTCGAAATCCAGCCGCAATGCCCGCCCGCCCGCGACTTCCTGCGCGCAGGGTAAACAACCCCTTACCCCGTTTTCCGTCTTCCCTTTTGCCCCGACCTGCCCTATACGCCCGCATCTGCCCTTCACGGCAGGTTCAAGGGCCCTGCTGGACGACATCCCGGCTTGCGCCGTCACACCAACGCTTAGGAGAAGCCGATGTCGATCACCGTCGAACTCAAGGCCCAACTGATCAAAGACTATGCCACCAAAGAAGGCGACACCGGTTCGCCCGAAGTGCAGGTCGCGATCCTGTCGTCGCGCATCGCGACCCTGACCGAACATTTCAAGACCCACAAGAAAGACAACCACTCGCGTCGTGGTCTGTTGATGATGGTCGCCCAGCGCCGCAAATTGCTGGACTACGTGAAATCCAAGGACTTGGCCCGTTACACCACGCTCATCACCCGTCTGGGTCTGCGCCGCTAATCGGTTCCCCCCGGGGTTACCGCAACGCCCGTGCCGCAAGGCGCGGGCGTTTTGCATCCCGGCCCACCCCATGCCCCACCCCCTGCTTTTCCCCCTCCTCGCCACCGTGCTCGTCGTCTCGTGGAGTTCGGGCTTCGTCGGCATCCGCTATGCGACCGACGGCGCGACCGTCGCCCAAGTCCTGTTCTGGCGCAGCGCCGTTTCCGGGGTTCTGCTGCTGCCACTGGTCCTGCTCCGCCCACCCCGCATAACCCTGAAAATGCTGGCCGAACAATCGGTCTATGCCTTTCTGGGCATGTTCCTCTATCTCGGCGGCTTTGCCATGGGGATAGGGCAGCGCGTGCCGACCGGCCTGGTTGCCCTGATGTCCGATCTGGTGCCCCTTGCCATCGCCGCCCTGTCCGCCCCGCTGCTCGGCCAACCCCTGACCCGCTGGCAATGGCTCGGCATGGGCCTTGGCACCGCAGGGGTGCTGATGGTCTCGGCCGACGCCCTCAGCCTTGGCGATGCCCCGCTCTGGGCCTATGCCCTGCCCATCGCCGGGATGCTGGCCTTCGCCCTGTCCATCGTCGCGCAGGAACGCCGCCGCGCCACCGACCTGCCCATCCTGCACCGCCTGTGCCTGCAATGCCTGATCGCCGCCCTGATGTTCGCCCCCTTCGCCCATCTGTCCGGCGGCCTCGCCCCGCCGCCGACGCCCCGCTTCGCCTTTGGCATCGGCTGGCTGGTCCTGCTCGCCACCTATGGCGGCTGGCTCACCTATTACCTCGGCCTGCGCCTCTACCCCGCCGCCCTGATCTCCTCCACCATCTACCTCAGCCCACCCCTGACCATGCTCTGGGCCTGGGCCCTGTTTGCCGAGCCCCTGACCTGGCCCATGGCCCTTGGCGCCGCCGTCACCCTCGCCGGGGTCGCCATGGTCGCCCTGACACCCCGTCCCGCATAAACCCCCTCGCCTCCCCGCGTCCCCAAGGCTAACATCGCGAAAACAACGGGGTGTCGCCATGAACCAAAAGATCGCCGTCGTCACCGGGGCCGCAGGTGGCCTGGGCCGCGCCTTCACGGCCCGCCTGATGGCCGACGGAATGCATGTCGTGGGCCTCGACCTTGACGCCACGGCCCTTGCCACCATGGCCGCCCCCAACTTTACCGGCCTGCCCGTCGACCTGACCCGCCCCGACGACATCGCCACCACCTTCGCCACCATCGCCGCCCGGTTCGGCGGCCTTGACGTGCTGGTCAACAATGCCGGCACCTGCTTCATGTCCGAAGTCCCCGACATCCCGGCGGACGAGTTGGACCGCCAGATGTCCGTCAACTTCTCCTCGGCCTTTCATTGCTGCCAGCAGGCGGTCAAACTGATGCTGGGCCGCGACGGCGTGCGCAAGATCATCAACATCTCCTCGAACGGCGCCTATAACTTCGACGTCTTCGACCCGCCTCACTACCGCGCCTCCAAGGCCGCCTTGGATACCCTGACCAAAGACCTCGCCCGCCGCTATGCCACCGACCGCATCTGCGTGAACTCCATCGCCCCCGCCATGACCGAAACTCCCCTCTTCAACGTCCTGACCGCCGAAGTCCTCGCCCGCGCCATCGCCGGCATGCCCCACGGCCGCGCCATGCAACCCGCCGAGATCGCAGGCTGGGTCAGCTTCCTCGCCTCGCCCATGGGCGACATCTCCAGCGGCAATGTCATCATCCTGAACCAGGGCCGCGACGTGCGCTGATGAAGGTCCGCATCCATACCCTGTTCCAATATCTGCTGGACACCACCACGGCCGAGCCCGAGGCGATCCTGGGCTTCTCCCTCTCGCAATCCCCCACCCTGGGCGATTTCCTCCCCGACCTCGACCCCACCCTGCCCCTCGACTGGAACCAGAAGAGCTTTCAGGGCCTGCCCGCCCTGCGCGATGCCGTCCTGGCCCAGGCCGGCCTCAGCCACCTCACCCCCGACAACGTCCTCATCACCGCCGGTGCCGCCGAGGCGAACTTCCTCGCCCTGATGCAACTTGTTCAACCCGGCGACCACATCGTGATCGAAACCCCCGGCTGGCCCCAGGCCGCCGTTCTGGGCCAATCCATTGGCGCCGACATCACCCGCATCCAGCGGCATGAGGCCGACAATTGGCAGCTGCCCCTGCAAGCCCTGTCCGACGCCGTCACCCCCAACACCCGCCTCATCTTTCTGACCAACCCCAACAACCCCACCGGCGCCCTGATGTCCGCCCACGACCTCGCCCAGATCGTCACCATTGCCGACCGCGTCGGCGCGTGGCTGGTCGTGGACGAAGTCTACGCCGGCCTCGAATGGCAGGGCCCCCGCCCCCCCTCCATCGCGGGCCTCTACCCCCGCGGCATTACCACCGGCTCCGGCTCCAAGGCCCTCGGCCTGCAAGGCCTGCGCACCGGCTGGATGATCTGTCAGGACAAGGCGATAATCATGGACGCCGTGATCCTGCGCGAAAACTCCAGCGAAATCATGAACATAATGGGCGAAGTGATTGCCGAAATCGCGCTCCGCCCTTACCGCCTGGCCGCCGCCCTCACCCGCGCCCGCGCCGATGCCATCGCCAATCTGGACCGGCTAGACCACTTCATCGCCACCCAACCCCGCCTGTCCTGGGTCCGCCCCCAGGCCGGCCTGATCGGCCTCGCCCGCCTCGCCGGCGACATGGACGCCGAAACCTTCGCCCGCCGCCTCCTCGCCCCGCCCTACCGCACCTTCCTGCTGCCCGGCACCGCCTACGACCAGCCTGCCCATATCCGCCTCGGCGTCGGCGGTGGCGCTGCCGTCAACCTTGACCTCGGCCTCAGCCGCCTCGCAGCCCTTCTGGACACGCTATGACCCTGACCGAAGCCCTCGCCCGCCTGAAAGCCCTGCGCAACGACAGCACCTGGGCCATGAACGAAAAGAACGGCGCCGCAGGCCAGCAATACGGCGTCAAACATGGCGACATCCGCACTCTGGCCAAGGAAATCAAACCCGACCCCGACCTGGCCCTGCACCTGTGGGACACCGCCAACATCGACGCCCGCTACCTCGCCATCCTGCTGATGAAACCCAAAACCCTGACCGCCGAGCAGGTGGAAACCCTCTTGAAATCCAACAGCTTCCTCTGGGTCTCCGACTGGTTCAACGCCTACATCCTGAAACAGCACCCGGCCAAAGAATCCCTGCGCCTGAAATGGGAACACGAAACCCACCCCATCGCCGCCCGCGCCCACTGGTCCCTGACCGCCGACCGCGTGGCCAAAGACCCCGACGGCCTTGACCTCACCGCCCTGCTGGACCGGATCGAGGCTGAAATGCCCACTGCCCCCGAGCCGGTGCAATGGACGATGAACAACACCCTCGCCGCCATCGGCATCAATCACCCCGCGCACCGTCCCCGCGCCCTCGCCATCGGCGAAGCCCTCGGCATATATCGCGACTACCCCACCCCCAAAGGCTGCACCTCCCCCTTCGCGCCGCTCTGGATCGCTGAAATGGTGCGCAGGGCGGGGTAGGTGCTCACCACTTGGCAGCTTCGGTCGCCGCCGCCGCCGCCAGATGATCGCTGGCGTTCCGCTCCAGCGGCAAGGATAGTGCGACCTCCAGCTCATAGGGCGTCAGGCCGATGTCACGCAACTGGGCGTCCGACATCGGGCCATAGCTGCGGCGGATGCGGCGCCGCCGCAGCGCCTCGGCCAGCAGGTCCAGCAGCGGCAGGAATGACAGCGACGCGCCGACCAGAACCGGGGCGGTGCGCTTGGGGGACTGGGTCTGGGCCATGATGGTTCCTCCTTTTGGGGTTCAGTTGATATCCCGATCCTGCCCCCTGTGCCCCCAACGCGGCCAGTTCTGGAACCAAAGGGATGCGCTACGGTTTTCGAACTAGGTCCCACGCCCCCCATCCTTTACACTTGCGCCAAGGAGGGTCCCGCCATGCCAAGCAAACCCTATGGAAGCATCTGCGCCCTGTCCAAAGCCTGCGACGTTCTTGAACCGCGCTGGACCTTGTTGATCCTCAACCAGATGTGGGCGGGCTATTCCCGCTTCAGCGACCTGCGCCGGGCCGTCGGCAACATCTCGCCCGGCGTCCTGTCCAAACGCCTGACCGATATGGAGCATCTGGGCCTGATCGAGCGTATCGAGGATCGCGCCCGTGGCACCGTCGACTATGTCCGCACCCAGATGGCGATCGACCTGGAACCTGCCATGGATGCCCTGTCCATCTGGGCCCAGCGCAACATCGAGGCCGAGGTGGCCCTGGCCGACAGCAACCTGCCGCAACTGATGGGATACATCGGCAAAAACCTCGTGACCGCAGCCCTCCCCCAGCGCCGCGTCGTGATACGGTTCCACTTTTCGGACGAACCGGGGCCCCACAAGATATGGTTCTTTGTGGTGGATCCCGGCACGCCCTGCGACGTCTGCGTCAAACTGCCCGATCTTGACATCGACCTCTATCTGGAAACGTCCAAGGTGTCGCTGCATGCCGCCTGCTCGGGGCGCTCGACCATCCCGCGCGAAATCGAGGCGGGCCGCCTGTTCGTCACGGGCGACCCGCTCTTGATGCGCAGCCTGCAGCAATGGCTGCCGCAATCCTATTATGCCACGGTCGAAGGCATCCGCATGTTGTCCGCCGCGGAATAGGCCCGCCAGAACGCGCTTCCCTTGTGGCCCGTTTTCCTGTATGCGCCCGCAATCTGCGACGTGCGGCCCTTACCCCCGGGCACATGCAAAGGATTGGGGGCGGCGGCAATGGGGCCGCGATAATAGGGGAACCCGGAACGCCGGGCTGACCCCAGAGGAAACGATCAATGTTCAATGTTACACGGAAATCCGTCCAGTGGGGAAATGACACCCTGACACTGGAATCGGGCAAGATTGCCCGTCAGGCCGACGGCACCGTCATCGCCACGCTGGGCGAAACCTCTGTCATGGCCAACGTCACCTACGCACGTCAGGCCAAGCCGGGGCAGGACTTCTTCCCGCTGACCGTGCACTACCAGGAAAAATACTATGCCGCGGGCAAGATCCCCGGCGGCTTCTTCAAGCGTGAGGCCCGCCCGTCCGAAAAAGAGACGCTGACCTCGCGCCTCATCGACCGGCCCTGCCGTCCGCTGTTCGTCGAAGGCTTCAAGAACGAAGTCCTCGTGATGGCCACCGTTCTGTCGCATGACCTGACCAATGACCCCGATATCGTCGCCATGATCGCCGTCTCCGCCGCGCTGACCATCTCCGGCGTGCCCTTCATGGGCCCGATCGGTGCGGCCCGCGTCGGCTTCTCGCATGGCGCCTATGTCCTGAACCCGTCGGTTGACGACATGCAGGGCCTGCGCAACAACCCCGAACAACGCCTGGATCTGGTCATCGCCGGCACCAAAGACGCCGTGATGATGGTCGAGTCCGAGGCTTACGAGCTGACCGAAGACGAAATGCTGGGTGCCGTCAAATTCGGCCATGCCCAGATGCAGCCCGTCATCGACCTGATCATCGACTTTGCCGAAGACTGCGCCAAAGAGCCGATGGACTTCACCCCGCCCGACTATTCGGCGCTTTACGCCAAGGTCAAAACGGCTGGCGAAGTGCAGATGCGCGCCGCCTTTGCCCTGCGCGACAAGCAGCAGCGCACCAACGCCATCAACGACGCCTCGGCCGCCATCAAGGCCGCCCTGGCGCCCGAAGATCTGGCCGACATCAACCTCGGCTCGGCGATCAAAAAGCTGGAATCCTCGATCCTGCGCGGTGACATCATCAACGGTGGCGCCCGCATCGACGGCCGCGACAACAAGACGGTCCGCCCGATTTCGGCCGAAACCGGCATCCTGCCGCGCACCCATGGGTCCGCCCTGTTCACCCGTGGCGAAACCCAAGGCCTGGTCGTGACCACCCTTGGCACCGGCGAGGATGAGCAGATCATCGACGCCCTGCACGGCAACAGCCGCTCGAACTTCCTGCTGCACTACAACTTCCCCCCCTATTCGGTCGGCGAAGTTGGCCGCGTGGGCTCGCCCGGTCGCCGCGAAATCGGTCACGGCAAACTGGCATGGCGCGCCCTTCAGGCCGTCCTGCCCGCCGCCACCGACTTCCCCTACACCATCCGCGTCGTGTCCGAGATCACCGAATCGAACGGCTCGTCCTCGATGGCCTCGGTCTGCGGTGGCTCCTTGTCGATGATGGACGCGGGCGTTCCGCTGAAATCGCCGGTCGCTGGCGTTGCCATGGGTCTGATCCTGGAAGACGATGGCCGCTGGGCCGTGCTGACCGACATCCTGGGTGACGAAGACCACCTCGGCGACATGGACTTCAAGGTGGCTGGTACCGAAAACGGCATCACCACCATGCAGATGGACATCAAGGTTGCCGGGATCACCCCGGAGATCATGGCTCAGGCTCTGGCCCAGGCCCGCGATGGCCGCCTGCACATCCTGTCCGAGATGAACAAGTCGCTGTCCGCCCCGCAAGGCTTCAGCGAATACGCGCCGAAAATCGAGACGCTCAGCATCCCCACGGACAAAATCCGTGAGGTCATCGGTTCGGGCGGCAAGGTCATCCGCGAAATCGTCGAACTGTCGGGCGCCAAGGTCGACATCAACGACGATGGCGTGATCAAGATTGCGTCCAACGACGCCGCCGCGATCAAGCGCGCCTATGACATGATCTGGTCGATCGTGGCCGAGCCGGAAGAAGGCAAGGTCTACACCGGCAAGGTCGTGAAACTGGTCGATTTCGGCGCCTTCGTGAACTTCTTCGGCAAACGTGACGGTCTGGTCCATGTGTCGCAAATTGCGAACAAACGCCTCAACCACCCGAACGAGGCGCTGAAGGAAGGTCAGGAAGTGAAAGTCAAACTTCTGGGCTTTGACGACCGCGGCAAGGTCCGTCTGGGCATGAAGATGGTCGATCAGGAAACCGGTCTGGAAATCGCCGAAAAGGCCGAAGAGCAGGCGTAAAGCCCGCTCAAAGAACCCAAAGGCCCCGGATCACTCCGGGGCCTTTTTCAATCGGGCGTCAAAACCTCGGTGCCGACCGCATTCACCCCGGCCACCGTCCAGGTGCCATCCAGCACGCCATCGGGCTGGATCAGGTAAATCACCAACCCAACCTTGCCACCCATCTCATACCCCGCCGCAAAGGCATTGCCGTCGCGCATGCAAATCCCCGACGACGTGCTGCCCCCGGTCTGCCACACGATTTCGCAGGTATACTCGCTGGTGGCCGTGATCCGCGCCGCCCCCTGATAGGGCGATCCGTCCAGATTGGTCCCGTTGACCCGGTAAT
>CAMBWO010000192.1 GCA_945871285.1 Pseudorhodobacter antarcticus
GGGTTCTGGCTGAGGTAGCGGCCGAGGATTTCGCGGGCCTCAAGGATAACGGTTTCTTCTTGGGGGGTCATGGGGGTCTCATGTGTCGAGTGAACCAACAGCACGCCGACAGCTTGGTGCTTGCTTGGCGGCGTTGACCGGAGTTGAAAGAGGGGAATTGGATCGAGCGGGCAGGGGACGGCAAAGCCCCCTGCCCTGCCGTCGGAGATCAGCCGACCCGGTCGAGGAGCTTCTTGGCGCGCCCTTCCATATCAAGTCGCGCGTCCTGCTGGGTCTTGTCCCGCGCGAGCCGCGTAATGCCCTGCACGAAGTCGAAAATGCTCTCGGGCGGGCGGCCCTCCTCCATCAGCACCTTTTCGATGATCTTGCCGGATTCAGCCTTGGAGAAGCCGCGCTTCCGCAGAAAGTCGTCGCGGTCCTCATCGGTGCGCGCAACGATCTGCTGTCGCGCCGCCTTGATGCCATTCACAAAGCCCTGTGGCGAGGAATTGGCGAAGCGCGTCAGAGCTGGTGCCGCCTCTTGGGCAAAGCGCGAGGCGGCATATTTCGAATGCCGGATGGTGATTTCCTGAAAATCTTCGACACCCCAGAGGTTGCGGTTTTGGCAGACCGCCCGCAGGTAGAAGCTTGCCATGCCAAGGGTCTTGGCCCCAACCTCGGAATTCCAGCAATAGAAGCCCCGGAAGTAGAGATCGGGGGAGCCGTCGGGCAGCCGTCCCGCCTCGATCGGGTTGTGATCGTCAACCAAGAACAGGAAGACGTCACGGTCCGAGGCATAGAGCGTGGTCGTGTCACGGCTGATCTCGACATCGGGGTTGTAGACCCCGGTCGACCAGTCGAGCACCCCCGGGACCTTCCAGCGCGTGTCGCCAGTGCCATTGCCCGCGATGCGCTGCACCGCCTCGACCAACTCGTGGTCATGGATCCGGCCATAGTCGGGGCCGGTCACCGCGCGCAGTTCCGTGCGGCCGTCCTCAGTCTCGAAGGTCTTCACCTGCTCGGCGCGGTGGTTGGTCAGGCCGTATTGCAGGTTGATACCCGCCAGCGGCGCGGGCAGCTGGCGCAAGTAGGAGGCCGGGGCGCCGACGATGCTGGCAAGCTGGCCAAAGGCCCAGTGCGTAGGTGCGACCGGCTCATGCGCTTTCGGCAGGACCAGGTGCAGCCGCTCGGCACTGTCACGCGTGGCCTCGACCCGGATGTCAACCGTCTGCACCACCCGGCTGCGGCTGCGCTCAGACCGCCCCTTCACCGATGACCAAAGATCGTCGAGCGACAGATACCGCTCATCATCTGGCCGATTGAACCATTCGGACGACACCCGCCCGTTTCGCTCGCCCCGGCTGACGTCCACTTTCCAGCCACCAGACCGTACCGGTGCGACCGGATCCAGAACTTCCACAACACCCATCGGCAATCTCCCGCGACGGGCGCCGGGAGCCACTCTCCCGAACCTAAACCCGTCACCGGAAAAACGGCCCCGCTCTGACTCTAAACGGTTTGGGCGGTAAGCAGCCTGACTGCGGTGCGGCAAAGCAGATGCAGCATCTTGACAGGGCAGACGCTCGATTCAAGCGCAGCATCATCGGAACAGAATGGACCTCAAGGTCAGAAAGCGGGCTGATAAGGCGCGACAAGACGGTTGCGGAAGCCCGCGAGACCAGATGCTCCCCCTCATTCTCAGGCAAAACAGCGCAGACTAGCACGGCCAGGGTGGGGGGAGGGACGCGTTATGAGTCCAGGGGAGGGTTCAGCCGCGGCCACGTTCTCCGACGGTGGCGATCAGGTCGAGCTTGCGCAGCGCCTCGGACAGGGTGCGGGGCGGCACCTTCGAGAGGACACCGTGAGGACCGAGCAGGCGAAAACTCCCGGTCGTGCCGTATTCGTCGTTTCCATGATATGTCCTGACCCCGGCATCGAAGAGGAAGTCCACCCCGGCCAGCTCCAAAAGCAGATCGCTTCCGTCACCGGATTTCCAGCCCGAGACACGCGCCAAGCCGATCATCTCCTTGGCACTCACCTCGCGCCCGGCGAAAAGCGCGGTTTCACGCCCGAAGACTTCGGCGGGGTCCGGGCGGTAGATTTCCCGCCCGGCTTGCAGGAAGGGTTGCTTGACGTCGCCCTGCTCCAACCGGTTGCGCCAGGCGCGGGAGAGGTCGTCGGCGGCCTCGACCGGATGCCAGAGCCGGATCGTGTCACTCTCATCGAAGTCCCGTTTCAGGTCGCTTAGTAGGCTCCAGCCGCCGGATTTCAGCGGCAGGCCAGTAACGGGCGGGCCGCCATCTTTCGGCGCGATTTCCCAGATCAAGGCCTTGGCCAGGGCCCAGCCCTCCTTGCGCTGGGGGCCGAAACGCGCGTGCCAGAGAAGTGCCGGGATCGGCTCGGGCTGCGCGAGAAGCCCCTCGACGGCCTTGGCAAAGGGCTTGACCATGGTCTTTTCCAGCGGCACGGCGGGGTCAAGGCCGAGCAACCGCTCGGGGTGGGCGGCCAGCGCGGCACGGGCCGATTTGCGCGCGCGATCCAGCTTTTTGGCCACCCCGGCATGGCGGCAGATCGCGGCCACGGAATCGAGCGCTTTAAGGGTCTGCGGACCCGGTTCAGCGACGGTGGCATGGGCAAGGCGGATGGTCAACGACTGCGAGGGCATGGTCTTTGCCGTCGGATCAGGCGCTACCGCGGCCATCCTCCAGAGGTCGCCGATCCGATCAAGGCACCACTCGGCCTGCCGGTAAAGCCCGTAACAGGCGGCATGTTCGATGGCCTCGCAATCGTCGACCACGAAGGCGCCATCGGCCCGGTAGGCCGTATGCCGCGCCGAGATTGCGCCCAGGCGTTTTGCGGCGATCTCGAAGGCCTCCTGCGCGAAGGCGTCGTATCCCGGTAAGTTGTCGTAATAACGGTTGATAAGCGCGCGCCGCTTGTCTGCGTCCACTTCCATGTCGATCACTTGAAAGTCGCGCAGGCGCAAGGGGGGCTGATCGAAGATCAGTGTCCATTCTCGGGCCATCAGGTCGCCTTCGACACGCAGCAACTTCTTTTCCCGAATGGCCTGGGCCCTGTCCCCGTCGCCGATGAGACGCGCGACCACATAACCCGAAAGATCATGCCGTGCACTGACTTGAGCGAGATTTTGCAACCGGCGCAGCCCGTCATGCGTGCTGTCCGGGGGATCGGTTTCCACCCCGCGTATAAGTGTCCAGAGTGCCCGGACTATCGGGGGCCTATCGTTCTGCGCGGGCATTCCCCCGTCGGTCCGCGCTGCCAGCGGTGGTGCAACCTCGATCGGCCCCAGCCAGTCAAGCAGGACTTCGAGGCCTGCGGCGAAGGCCTCGGGACTGAATTGAGCTCGCTCGTGATCGGCAATGCGATACGCCAAATTCCTGACCTGATCGCCATGTCGCGAAGAGTTTCGACCGCGCCAGGCGACCGGCTGCAGTGCGCCGAGTTCCTTTGGTGACAAGCGGTCGACAAGGGCGCTGCACATGTCCCAATCCGCCGGGGCCGGAATGCGACCGCCAAACATTGCAAGGACATTATCGTAGGTCGTGCTTGTCATGAAGGCCCCTGATCATTCGAGATCGGGAGAATGGGAACATCGCCAATGCCTGTCAATCTGACAACGACCGGTCCTCTGCGATACCGAGCCTTGCGGGTACGCGCTGTCAGGGGGAGCGCCGAAAAGCCCTAAGCATGCGCAAGGGGCGAAGAGCGGTCGCACATATGGGTTTCGCATGTCACAATCAAAGCCGTGATAGCCGCCTTTCATTTCTGCATCGTAGCAAGGCCCCAACCATCGACCGCGCGGCATCTGCCCCTTCAAGACGACACGATCTTTGCCACCGTCCTGTCCAAGGCGCTCACGCTAGCATGCGATGACCTGATCGCTGATCCAGTCATCCTGCGCGAGATCGAGGCGTCTCGTTGGTTCTCCCGACCGCCAGACAAGGTTAAGCGTCAGAGGTCCCAGTGAAATAGCGCGCCGCGATCCGTGCGTGGCCTGCTGCCTAGGTTTTGGTCGATGTCACCCGCGTGCCCCATTGTTGCCCGATTGGCCCAGGATAAAGTCGTGAAAGTCTCTTTTGGAGAATGCCTTGATCTTCGATCCCCCTTGTCTGACCGCCCTTGTCCTGCTCGCCCTGAACTTGACCGGGCTGACTAAGCCTGTCCGTCGATCGCCGGTCCTCGCCTTCCTTGCGCCGGGATCCCTGGTCCCGTGACCAAATCGTCCTTCCCGAATAGGATCTGCCATCAGGCCTTGATCGAGCGGGCAGCCCAAATGATCCAGCCTCCAAGAATTCAACCTGCCAATTCGAGATTGCCCATGCGCACCCTCCCATACTTTCCTCCCGACCCGATCTGGAACGAGGACCCTGAACGCGCCTTGGCAGAGGTCGAGCATCGCATCCGCCTGACGGGAAGCACTTACATCGGGACCGGACATTTTCGCGCGCTGGAGCAACTTCCCCGCAATATCGCGGAGGTGACCGATGGTCAGATCAACCTTTCTCCAACGCGGATACGGGACATTTCCGGGCTCCGTGCCTTGAAGGGACTGCGATCGTTCACGCTTTCCCAACATGTCACCGACCTTTCCGTGGTTGCCGAACTTTCAGAACTCGAACATATCGATTTCTCTAGGTTGGAATTCGCGGATATCTCGCCGCTGGCGTCCTGCGACAGCCTGAACCGTATCGAAAACCTGCGCGGTGAATGCGTCGATTTGGCGATACTGGGGCAAGTGAGAAACCTGGGGTTTCTGAGCCTTTCGATGGCGAAGGGTCAGTCACTTCCGGCGATGCCGCGTTTGACCAGTCTTTTGCCGACCGTCTGGAAGGCCGAAGAGTTCACCGTCGATCTTGGAGTGCTGGCCAGCTCATCGAATTTGAAAGTTCTGTGGTCTTGGGGAATGCGCGGCTGCAACCCGCCCAAACAACTCGACAAACTCGAGAGTTTCGCGATGAGCCTGACGGATCAGAGCGATTTTGATACGGTCGCCCGCTATGGCGCGCTGGTTAAGCTTTCGGTTCGCACCACAGCCATCCACGACCTTTCCGCAATCCCCTTGGACGCCCGTCTCCGAAGGATCAACCTGTCCGGGTCGCAGATCCGCGACGTCCGTAGGCTCGCGGCATTGAAGCATCTGCAAGAGCTGGACATAAGCCGAACGCTTGTCGAAGACATTGTGCCGTTCTCTTTCTGCCCCCAGCTCAAATGGCTGGATGCGGCGGGAACGCAGGTGACGTCCTTGGCTGGCTGGAACCCCAAGGCGTATTTCAATACCCTGGATGTCAGCGATACCGGGATTTCGAGTATAAAGCCACTTGTCGGCACTACCCTGGGCGGGCTTTCCGCCATAAATACGCCTTTGTCGGATTTAACTGGATTTTCAGGTATCAAGGGACTCCGCAGGCTCAACATCAGTGGCACCAAGGTTGCCGAAATCCCCCCGGAAGACGCGGATGCGGCAGTTCTCAACATCGAAGAGTCCCAATACGATCCGCGCGATAAAATGTGGTTCCAACTCGACAACACACCCCTTGCAGCCAACGGCTGGAAACTCGGGCCGCAAGAACCCAAAGCTGGCCAAGACAGGGAACCAAGCCACCAGCGCGCGTCCTGGAAGGGCCTGTTTTCCTTTTTCCGCAAGCAGGGATGATGGACGAAGGGTTCCTTCGCGGGCCTGCATCGTGCCAAGGGTCCGCCGAAGGTTAGCGTGAATGTCGGCTTTGGCGAAGCTGCGCCAAGCGCATTTTCGGCTCTGATCGTCGGCTTCGGGCCGAAACTTCCCTTGGCCGCATGGTCAATCTGCGGGCGCGGCACCCAGCCTTCTTGAGGCGCAGGCGGACGACAAGCACTTCCTTCACAGCCCTTGTTCTGGCAATGTTCCCAGTTATTCCCTTTCACGCGATTCTGGATCATCCCATGTGCAACCTCTATTCCCAGACCAAAAGCCAGGATGCGATGCGGCATGTCTTTGACGACATGGTCGATGGCGATGAGGTTTATGAGGATCTGGTGGGCAATCTGCCACCTATGGCGGGCATTTTCCCCGATTACGCAGCCCCGATCATCCGGCCCCGCAGTGCGGGGGGTACCCCGCAGGGCTGGCAGTTGACCCGTGCCCGCTGGGGCATGCCGACGCCGCAGGTTTTCCTTGAAGGCAAGCGCACCGATCCCGGCGTGACCAACATCCGCAATGTGGCCTCACCGCATTGGCGGCGCTGGCTGGGGGTGCAACACCGCTGCCTTGTGCCCTTCACCAGCTTTTCCGAGATCGACAGCCGCCCCGGTGCGCCGCGCAATCATCCGGTCTGGTTCGCACTTGGCGCGGATCGCCCCTTGGCATTCTTTGCGGGCCTTCACACCGAATGGACCTCGGTGCGCAAGCTGAAGGAGGGCGAGGTGACGGCGGACCTGTTCGCCTTCCTGACCTGCCCCCCCAATGCCGAGGTGGCCCCGATTCATCCCAAGGCGATGCCGGTGATCCTGACGAAGCCGGAAGATTGGCGGCGCTGGCTGACCGCACCTGCCGCAGACGCCCTTCAATTGCAGCGCCCTTTGCCGGATGGCATGCTGCGGATCGTGGTGGAAGGTTTGCGCGAAGATGCGGTTTGACCCCGCCCCCGCCGATCCGCTGACCCTGCTGCAAAGGCGCGTGCATGAGGCCGAGGGTCGTGGCCGTCGTGCCTTCGCGCTGTTTCAGGCGGCGCGGCATCCGGGGCCTTTGGTCTGGATCATCCCCAGCCACATGCCCGAATTGCCGATGCTGCGCGGTCTGCCGCCGGGCGTGGGGGAACGGCTGCACCTGTTGCGCCCGGTGGGCGAAACCGATCTTTTGTGGTGCGTCGAGGAAGCGTTGCGCGCGGCCCCGGTCGGTCTGGTGATTGCCGAACCGTCTAGCCCGATGTCGCTGACCGTGGGCCGCAGGTTTCAACTGGCGGCCGAGGCAGGTCGCACCACAGGGTTGATGCTGATCCGGCAAGACGCGGGCAGCAATGCCACCGAAACCCACTGGACTTGCGAACCACTGCCTGCGACCCCAGCGGACTCGACTCTGCATCATTGGTCCCTTAATAAGAACAAAAAGGGAACACTTAACGATTGGGTTGTAGACTGGAATGGCGCGACGGCTGCTGTCCATATGGTTTCCCAGGCTCGCCAGCGACTGGAGCCTGCGGTTGCGCCCCATTGAAGGGCCGTTTGCGCTGACCCATCGGTCGGGCAATTCCGATCATCTGCATTGCGTGAACGTGGCCGCCATCGCGCGCGGGCTGCGGCGCGGCATGGCCCTGGCCGACGCCCGCGCGATTTGTCCCGATCTGGCCACCCGCGCAGCCGATCTGGCGGCCGAGGCGGCGGCGCTGGCCTCCTTGCGCCGTTGGGCCGGGCGCTATGCGCCGATGGTGGGCACTGATGGCACCGATGGGCTGATGGCGGACATATCGGGCGTGCCACATCTGTTTGGCGGCGAACAGGATCTGCGCGCCGATCTGCAAGCAAGGCTGGACCGCGCAGGCCTTGCCTCGGTCAGCGCCATTGCGGGCACGCGCGGTGCGGCCCATGCTTTGGCGCGTCACGGCGGCGGCATCGTGCCCGACGGGCGGCTGGTTGACGGCATCGGCCATCTGCCCGTCACCGCGCTGCGGGTGGACCATGACACCGCCGAAGGCCTGTCGCGCATGGGCCTGATGCGGATCGCCGATCTGATCCCGCTGCCGCGCGCGCCCTTGGTGCGGCGCTTTGGCAGCGGTTTGATGCTACGGCTAGATCAGGCTTTGGGCGCGCAGTCCGAACCCGTGGGCGGCGAACCCGATGCGCCGCATTTCGGGGTGCGGATGACGCTGCCCGAACCGATCGGCAAGCAAGAGGATGTGATGGCAGGTCTTGCCCGTCTGCTGGACCGGCTCTGCGCCAAGCTGGCCCTGCATCGCAGGGGCGCGCGTCGGGTGCGGTTGGAGTTGCGCCGGGTGGATCGCGGCACGGTGGTGGTGGAAATCGGCCTCGCCCGCCCGATGCGCGACCCTGCACGCATCGCGGCGCTGTTCGCCAAGGGCGTGGATGAGGTGGGCTCCGGCTATGGCATCGACGCGCTGCGCCTCTATGCGCCGCTGACCGAAGCCATGGCCCCGGAACAAACCGGCGGCGGCCCAACCATTCGGCATGAGGATGCGCTGGCCGATCTTCTCTCCTCCGTCGGCAACCGCATCGGCTTTGACCGGGTGTTGCGATTGCTGCCAGCAGACAGCCTGATCCCCGAACGCAGCTTTTTGCTGGCCCCCGCCGCCTATGCCCCGCCCGAAACAGCGCCCTCTCACGCTGGCCCCTCCCGCCCGATCACCCTGTTCCCTCCCGAACCTGTCACCGCCGCCACTGGCACCCCGCCCGCGTCCTTCCGCTGGCGCCGCATGCGCTTTACCACCCTGCGCGCCACCGGACCCGAACGCATCACCCCCGAATGGTGGTTCGATGACCCGGCCTGGCGTTCTGGTCTGCGCGACTATTGGCGGATCGAGACGCAGGAAGGCCCGCGCCTGTGGCTGTTCACCACGCCGCAGACACGCGACTGGTATATGCAGGGCGAGTTCGCATGACCCCGCAGCTTCATCTTGGCCCAAATACTCCGGGGGGTGAATTGCCCAAAGGG
>CAMBWO010000193.1 GCA_945871285.1 Pseudorhodobacter antarcticus
CTGTGCGGTGCATCTGGATCACCGGATTGCGATGTCGTTTCTGGTGCTGGGCATGGCGGCCCAGCGCCCGGTCACAGTGGACGATGCCTCGCCCATCGCCACCTCCTTCCCGATCTTCGAGGGGCTGATGACCGGGCTGGGGGCGACCCTCAAGCGCGACTTGTAGGATGGGCAATCTGCCCATCTTCCACGGGGGGTGACGATGCGGGCGACATTGTACGTTTGGGCTTTGCCTCTGGCAACAGCGCTGGCTTATGGCGTGTTGGTGCTGTGGTTCGGCCCGCAGGTGCAGGCGGCGGCGGGGGGGCTGATGCCATTCGATCTGCGCCCGATGGGCTATGATCTGGACACGGCCCGGCTGTTTTTGACAATGCTGACGCCCGAGGGGCGCGATGTTTACCTTGGGCCGGTCCGGATCAATGATACCATTTTCCCGATCCTGTTCACGCTGACGCTGTGCCTGCCCGTCCGGCGCTGGACTTGGGCATGGACGATCCCGGCGTTGGCCTATGGCCTGCTGGATCTGGCCGAAAACATGGCCGTCGCCACGCTGCTGCGCACCGGGCCCGAGGTGGGCAGCGGGCCTGTCGCGTTGGCCTCGGCGCTGACGCAGGCGAAATTCGCGGCCTCTGTCGTGGCGGTCGGGATTGCCCTTTGGGGGCTGTGGTTGGCATGGAGGGCGCGATGAGCACCTGTGACGGGGTCTGGGCGCTGGTGCCCGAGCTCTGCCATTACCAAAAGGGCACGCCGCCCGAACAGGGCCGCTATGAGGTGACAACCCACGGCGGCATCGTCACGTCGGGGGACCTGCTGTCGGTTATGCAGGAAAACGCCGATGGCGCCGGCGGGTGGCTGCGGACATGGCAGGTTTATCGCCGGGTCTGACCCGGTCAGTTCAGGGGGCGGGTGCCGATGTGCTGCGCCACCATCACCAGATAGCCGTCGGGGTCCTGCACCAGAAACTCGTGCTGGCCGCCCAGACGGTCACCCCAGTCGTGCCATTTCTCGCGCAAGTCGACATAGAGCGGCAGCCCCGCAAAACGGGCATGGGCGGCGGTGACATCGGCCACAAAGACCTGGATCACGGCGCCCCGGCCAAAGGGCGGCTCCATCGGGCCAACCTCCCAATCGCCATCGCGTTCATAGATCATCACCTGCGCCCCGTCGGGATGTTGCAGGAAGGCCAGCTTTTGCGCAGGCCGTTCAAAGACCTGGGCAAATCCCATCGGGCCCGTCCACCAGGCCAGACTGGCGGGATAATCCCGCACCATCATTTCGGCCACCAGGCTGTTCCAGGGGGCGGGTGCGGTGCCAATGCCCATGCGGGTCTCCTCTTTACCCCGACCCTAGGGGGATTGGCGGGGGGCGTCCACGGGTTTTGCCATGGCAGGGCCCGCGGGTGCAGGGTATGAGACGGCAGGGTTAGCCGGGGGGGAGCCATGAGATTCTGTGTCGCCATCGACGGGCCTGCGGCGGCAGGCAAGGGCACGATCGGGCGGG
Organism: Pseudorhodobacter antarcticus; assembly: GCA_945871285.1. GTDB lineage: Bacteria > Pseudomonadota > Alphaproteobacteria > Rhodobacterales > Rhodobacteraceae > Stagnihabitans. The sequence continues at coordinate 1,501 of CAMBWO010000193.1, forward strand.
CGGTGGCGGCGCGGTTTGGCTTTGCCCATCTGGACACGGGGCTTTTGTATCGGGCGGTTGCGGCCAAGGGGGGCGATCCGGTCGCGGTGGCCGAGGGGTTGCAGGAGACCGACCTGTTGCGCGACGATCTGCGGTCGATGGCGGTAGGGCAGGCCGCGTCGCGGGTGGCGGCAATCCCGCAGGTGCGGGCGGCGCTGGTGGCGTTTCAGCGGCGCATTGCCCGCGCCGAGGGTGGCGCGGTGCTGGACGGGCGCGACATCGGCACCGTGATCTGTCCGCAGGCCGAGGTGAAGCTGTATGTCACCGCCAGCCCGCAGGTCCGCGCCCATCGCCGCTGGCTGGAGGTGGGGGGCGACCGGGGCCAGGTTCTGGCCGAGGTGATCGAGCGGGACCAGCGCGATATGGGGCGGGCGGCGGCGCCCTTGAAGGCCGCGCCGGATGCGGTTTTGCTGGACACCTCGGTGTTGACGGTTGACGTGGCGATTGCGGCGGCGATTGATGTGGTGGAACGGCGGATGAGGGAGTTGGGCTGATGCAGATTTCGGATATCGCGGGCAAGGCAGTGCTGATCACCGGGGCCTCGACTGGCATCGGGGCCGCGCTGGCGCGGGCGTTTGCGGCGCAGGGGGCGTGGGTCGGCCTGCATTATAACGCCAGTGTCGAGGCGGCCAAGGCCCTGGCGGATGAGATTACGGCGGCGGGGGGGCGTGTGGCGCTGATCCAGGCGGATATGTCGAACGGCGCGGGGGCGCGGGCGGCGGTGGATAAGGCGGTGGCGGCCTTTGGGCGGCTGGACGGGCTGATCAACAATGCGGGCGGCATGGTGCGGCGGGTTGCCTATGAACTGGCGACCGAGGCGGATTATGACGAGATCATGGACCTGAACGCGCGGTCGGTTCTGGTCGCCAGCGGCGCCGCCATCCCGCATCTGAAGGCGGCGGGGGGCGGATTCATCATCAACACCACCTCGATTGCGGCGCGCAACGGGGCGGGCGGTGGGGCGGGGCTTTATGGGTCGTCCAAGGCGTTTGTGTCGAATGTGACGCGTGGCATGGCCAAGGAGTTGATTCCCTTTGGCATTCGCGTCAATGCCGTGGCCCCCGGCGTGATCGACACCCCGTTCCACGAACGCTATTCGACCGAGGCGCAGATGAAGGCGATGGTCGCCTCGGTGCCGCAGGGCCGGGCGGGGGTGGCGCAGGATTGCGTGGGGGCGTTCCTGTTCCTGGCCAGTGCGGCGCTGTCGGGCTATATCATCGGGCAGGTGATCGAGGTGAATGGCGGGCCGTTGATGCCCTGAGATGCTGCTTGATTCCAAGCCTGGCACGCGGTCTAGATTGCGGCGCGACACGTGGAACCTGAGATAACGTGAGGGAGGCGCAGAATGCCGGGCAAGAGAATACTGATGCTGGTGGGCGATTTTACCGAGGAATACGAAATCTTTGTCTATCAACAGGCGATGGAGGCGGTGGGCCATACGGTTCACGTCGTCTGCCCGGATAAAAAGGCGGGCGACATCCTGACGACCTCGCTGCACGATTTCGAGGGGCACCAGACCTATACCGAAAAGATGGGGCACAATTTTACGATCAACAAAACCTTTGCCGAGGTTGATCTGGCCAGCTATCACGCGGTCTACTGCGCGGGCGGGCGCGGGCCGGAATATATCCGCACCGATCCGCGGGTGCAGGCGATGGTGCGGCATTTCCACGAGACGCAAAAGCCGATCTTCACGATCTGCCATGGTGTGCAGATTCTGGTGGCGGTCGATGGCGTTGTGCGCGGCAAGCGGGTCGCGGCGCTGGGGGCCTGTGCGCCCGAGGTGACGCTGGCGGGTGGGACCTATGTCGATTTGTCACCGACCGATTCGCTGATTGATGGCACCATGGTTTCGGCCAAGGGCTGGACCGCGCTGGCCGCCTTTATCCGCGATTGTCTGAAGGTGCTGGGGACCGAAATCCGCCACGCGTAAGGGTTTGGGGCGAGGTTTCCTCGCCCCAGGTCAGGCCTTGGCCTCGTCCGCCTCATAGGCCTCGATGATGCGGCCGACGAGGGGGTGGCGCACCACGTCCTTGGAGGTGAAGTAGTTGAAGCTGACACCCTTGACGCCATTCAGGATACGCTCGGCCTCTTGCAGCCCCGAGGCGGTGCCGCGCGGCAGGTCGACCTGGGTGCGGTCGCCGGTGATGACCATGCGGCTGCCCTCGCCCAGACGGGTCAGGAACATCTTCATCTGCATGGTGGTGGCATTCTGCGCCTCGTCCAGCACGATGAAGGCGTTGGACAGGGTGCGGCCGCGCATGAAGGCTAGGGGGGCGATTTCGATGCGCTTTTCCTCGAGCAGTTTTTGCACCTGTTTGCCGGGCAGAAAGTCATTCAGCGCGTCGTAAAGCGGCTGCATGTAGGGGTCGATCTTTTCCTTCATGTCGCCGGGCAGAAAGCCCAGACGTTCGCCCGCCTCGACGGCGGGACGGGACAGGATGATCTTTTCCACCGCTCCGCTGATGAACATGGTCACGCCGACGGCGACGGCCAGATAGGTTTTGCCGGTGCCGGCGGGGCCGATGCCAAAGCCCATTTCATGGGCGAACAGGTTGGCGACATAGGCCTTTTGCGCCTCGGTCCGGGGTTCGACGCCGCGTTTGCGGGTGCGCAGTTCGGTGGGCGAGCCTTTGAACATTTCGATCTGTTCGTCGGCGCGCAGATCATTGGTCATGGGACGCCCCAGTCTGATGGCACCGTCGACATCGCCCGCGGCGACGCCCTTGCCCGCTTCGAGCCGGGCATAAAGGCCGCGCAGCACGGCGGCGGCCTGTTCGCGGGCCGATTTGTCACCGATGACGGCCAACCGGTTGCCCCGGCGCAGCACATGGACCCCCAATTGATGTTCGACCTGGGCAAGGTTGCGGTCAAATTCACCACAAAGGCCAATCAACAACCGATTGTCGGGGAATTCGAGCGTGATTTCCACAACGTCTTCGGGGCGGGTCGGGGAGGTCAGCGCGCTGATGCCCAATGGGTTCTCCTTCTGGCGGCCTTATGGTTGGCAGGACTAGATGCAGTCGAAGTCAAGGTTCAGTGCACCAAGTTTGGGCCGCAAGGGCCGCCCTGGCAAGCACGATTTGTGCCTGATGGCAGTCTTGCGTGGGGTGGTGACGTTTCGATGACATTTTGGGCAGCACGTGGGGTGGGTCAACACTGACGTGGGGTCGGGGCCCGAAAAAACAAAGGGCCGCGGTCGAAACCGCGGCCCCTAAAGTGCAAAATTCTTGTTCGGTCAGTTGCTGCGGGCCGGGACCCAGTCCCGCAGGCCCGGCGACTGGGTCTGGTAGTTGCCCAAGACAGTTCCCGGCGGGTAAAGGTTGTTGCAGATCGGCAGGCCCGTCACAGGGTCGAAACGACGGCCGGAATAACCCTCGATCCCGTCATCGAGCAGCCAACCTTGGCAACCGTCGGGGTCATAGGCGATGGCGGCGCCACCGTCGTTCAGAACGCCACGGTCGCGGCCGGTGTCAGTGCCTTGGGCGATCACGGTGTTCGGGCTTTGAACATAGGGGCCGGAGAGGCCCTCGGCACAACCTGACAACGCCAGAGCGGCCGCCAGAAGGCCCGGAATGGATGCGAATTTCATCATTTGAATTACCACCTGTAGCAGACGACTTCGACGCGACGGTTCTGCTGCATTCCGGCAGCGGTGCCGTTGGTCGCAATGGGCTGGCGTTCGCCAAAGCCGATTTCACGCTCGACAACGGCACCGACCGAACGGGCAACATTGGCAACCGAACTGGCGCGGCGGTCGGACAGGCGCATGTTGTATTCATCGGACGCGCGGCTGTCGGTGTGGCCATAGACGGCATAGCCAAAGGCGCCTGCCTTGGAGAAGAACTCGGTCAGGCGGCGGCGGCCGTCGGTGGTCAGTTGCGCCGAATCGGTGGCAAACATCTGATCGGTGTTTTCGACAAGGCAGGTGTTCTTTTTCAGGCAGACCGGCTTGCCGGTCTTGGGGTTGACGCGGTCCAGCATATAGCCTTCGACGCCGCCATCGGCCCACCAATGCATGCAGCCGTCGTCATCGACCCAGATGCCCCAATCAATCTTGCCGGCAACCTGAGGCGCCTGTTGCGCCATGGCTGCCGTTGCCCCGATCAGACCAGCCACAAGGGCCGTTGCCCCAAGGGCCATCTTCAGGGTCTGAAGCAATACTTTCACAGCTGAAGCCTCCTTGTGCGAAATGACACGCGTTTGACACACAAATGCCGCTGGGCTACATCAAAGTAAAGCACAATATTGTGTAACGCCTTGAGGCGCACTACTAATTGTTGACAAGTCGGAACCTGAACCGCCGTAAATTAACCATTGGATCGTGGCCAGAAACATCCCGCCACAATTTATCAGAGCGAAATCCTGACGCCTGCCAAGGAGTTGGAGGACGAAGCAGAGATTTTGACGCGAACCAGCTCTCCCACCTTGCCCTGCGAATCATCGACATGGACGGCGTGCAGGTGATCGGATTTGCCGACCATCTGACCCGGCATCCGCCCGGCCTTTTCATACAGAACCGACACTTCGCGGCCGACCATGGCGTCCTGGGTGGCGCGCTGCTGGGCGGTGATCAGGGTTTGAATCTCGTGCAGGCGGGCATCGGCCACCGCGCCGGGCACCTCGAGGCGCTCGGCGGCGGGGGTGCCGGGGCGGGGGGAGTATTTGAAGCTGTAGGCCATGCCATACCCCACCGCGCGGATCAGATCGAGCGTGGCCTGATGGTCGGCATCGGTTTCACCGGGAAAACCCGCGATGAAATCAGAGGTCACCAGAATATCGGGTCGGGCGGCGCGAAATCGGCCGATCAGGGCCAGGTATTCAGCGGCGGTATGCTTGCGGTTCATCGCCTTGAGCACGCGGTCAGACCCCGACTGAACCGGCAGGTGCAGATAGGGCATCAGTTTGGCGCAGTCGCCGTGGGCGGCGATCAAGTCGTCTTCCATGTCATTGGGATGGCTGGTCATATAGCGGATGCGCTGCAACCCCTCGATGGCGGCCAGGTCGCGCACCAGACGGGCAAAGCCAAAGCGGTAGGCGTTGACGTTCTGGCCCAAGAGGGTGATGTCGCGCACGCCACGTTCGACCAGACCCCGCGCCTCGGTCAGCACGCGGTCGGCGGGGCGGGACACCTCGGCGCCACGGGTATAGGGGACGACGCAAAAGGCGCAGAACTTGTCGCAGCCTTCCTGCACGGTCAGAAAGGCTGTCGGGCCGCGGGTGGCGCGGCGCTGGGGCAGAAGGTCGAACTTGTCCTCGACCGGAAAGTCGGTGTCGGTGGTCTTGCTCAAGCCCCGCAGCATGTCGGGCAGGCGGTGATAGGCTTGTGGTCCCACGACCAGATCGACCAGGGGCATCCGGCGTTTGATTTCGTCGCCCTCGGCCTGGGCGACGCAACCGGCCACGCCGATTTTCAGGTCGGGCTTGGCGTTCTTCAGCGGGCGCAGGCGGCCAAGGTCGGAATAAAGCTTTTCGGACGCCTTTTCGCGGATGTGGCAGGTGTTCAGCAGCACCATGTCGGCGTCTTCGATGACGTCGGTCACGACATAGCCCTCGCCGCCCATGTTTGCTGGGGCCAGCGATTCGACCATGCGTTCGCTGTCATAGACGTTCATCTGGCAGCCATAGGTCTTGATGAATAGCTTCTTTGCGTCGGTCATGGGGCCCGGTTTATGCCAAAGTGGAGCGGGGCGCAACGCGGGGTGGTCTTGGGCCAGGGAATTGCCTAAACTCTGGTCGCAGGATGACGACCGCGGGGGGCCGATGCGATACGCGTCACTGGATCAGTTTCTGAACGACGGCAGGGCGGTGCTGGCCAGGGGGCCGGTGGCCGTGATTTTGGCTGAAGATGGGGTCGAGTTGGACACCACCTTGCAGCACCATCTGGACGCAGGCTTTGTGGATGTCGTGTTGCTGGCGCATGATGCGATCGAACTGGGCGCCGACCTGGACGGGCGGGTGCACCGCATCACCCACGACGCCCATACCGAGAATGCGCTGGTGGGGGCGGTCAACCGGCTGATCAAGGCGGCGGCACCGGGGGTGTGGATGTACTACTGCCACAACGCCGAATACCTGTTCCACCCGTTCTGCGAGACGCGGAATATCCGCGAAATGCTGACCTTTCACTCCGAAGAGCGGCGGGAGGCGGTGCTCAGCTATGTGGTCGACCTTTATGCCGATGATCTGACGCGGTTCCCGAATGCCGTCTCGCTCGATCGGGCGCATCTGGACCGGTCGGGATACTATGCGCTGGGGCGGCCCGATCCGGCCAACCACAACCATCCCCGCGAACGGCAACTGGATTTCTTTGGCGGTCTGCGCTGGCGGTTCGAGGAGCATGTCCCGCTGCCGCGCCGCAAGATCGACCGGATTGCCCTGTTCCGCACGCGGCCCGAGCTGGTGCTACGGCCCGATTTCACCTTTTCGGACGAGGAATACAACACCTACGCCTGCCCCTGGCACCACAATATCACCACAGCCATCGCCAGCTTTCGCACGGCCAAGGCGCTGCGGACCAATGCGGGGTCGATGTTCGATATCCAGTCGTTCGGCTGGCACAACTCGACCCCCTTCCAATGGCACAGCCAGCAGCTGATGGACCTGGGGCTGATGGAACCGGGGCAGTGGGTTTAGCGTGTCCATGTCTGTTTGTGCAGTTTGACATTATACTGTTCCGCACGCGTTCTGAAAAATATATTATTACATAATGATATCAGTTATTTAAGCCAAACGCAGACCCCCGTCCTGCACCAAATCTACCGCAATTGCCATCTGGCGATGCCTCAAAACATATCTATGATATTGGGCCCCAAAGGGTCACAGCTGCACCGCAAAAGTCAAAAGGCCCGGGAAGGAAAACCCGGGCCTCTTGATCTGAAATGCCGAAAGTAGTTGGCCTTGAATAATGCATTCAGACTGATGTGACAGCCTGATACTGGCGAGAGCTATGCCCGAAAGTTGGTGACGGTGTGATCAGGCGGCTTTGATTTCGTGCTTGATCCCGTCGCGGAATTCAATCCCCTGGATGATTTCCGGCAGGCGGTTCTGACCGTCGAGTTTGCGCCACTTCTTCTTGGCGGATAGCATCAAC
>CAMBWO010000194.1 GCA_945871285.1 Pseudorhodobacter antarcticus
GCGCCCTATGAGGGATTCAAAGGCTGGTTCTTTGTCGCTTTCGCGGCCTTCCTCGCCCAGAGCGCTTTGGACTTTCACCTGTTTTGTTCTGGTTTTTTTGACAGCAATACTCACCATCAAAGAGACCGGATTGGACTAACGGTTCAGACCTGAGCAGAGCAGGTAGGCGAGCTGCCTGCCCAAGGTCGGTCATGCAGAAATCTCGAACATGTCGCGACTGGCCATATGCGCGGTGGCGCTCTGGCCCACCTGCGGTGGGACGAGATCGGGGCTGTTGAACATGTCAAAAGACAATGCCTCGTCGCCCAGCATCATCTGGATGCGGATCACCGACCCCATGAACTGCACACTTTTCACCCGGCCGGCAAATGCCACGTCTCGCGCAGGTGAGGGCGTCAGAGACAGCGCCTCCGGGCGTAGCGCCAAAGAAAGCGCGCCGCTGACATCGGCCGAGCTGACGGGCTGCTGCAACTGGACCACGGTGCCCGCGACTGCAACGCGGCGGCGGTCTGCTGGATCGGCTTGGGCGCGCAGCACGTTCAAGGTGCCGACAAAACCAGCGACAAACCGAGTGCGCGGGTGGTTATAGATCTCGGACGGTGTGCCGATCTGGTCGGCTCGCCCACCGTTCATCACCACGATGCGATCCGAGATCGACATCGCCTCCTCCTGATCATGGGTAACAAACACGGTTGTGATACCCAACTGGCGCTGGATTTCGCGGATCTCCTCGCGCAGGCTCACGCGGATCTTGGCGTCAAGGGCTGACAGCGGTTCGTCGAGCAAAAGGACCTGCGGTTTGGGTGCAAGCGCACGGGCGAGGGCGACGCGCTGCTGCTGGCCGCCCGACATCTGATAGGGGTAGCGGTCGGCCAGATGAGTAAGGCCAATCAGGCCCAGCATCTCGGCCACCCGCGCATCTTGTTCCGCGCGGGTCATGCCGGCGATCTTCAGGCCGAAGGCGATGTTGCCGGCCACCGTCATGTTGGGAAAAAGCGCATAGGCTTGAAACACCATTCCAATCCGGCGTTTGTTCGGCGCGGTGTTGGTAACGTCCTGCCGATCAATGGTGATGTTGCCAGAGGTCGGGCGTTCGAATCCGGCGATCATGCGCAGCACGGTAGTCTTTCCGCAGCCAGAGGGCCCGAGGAACGACACGAACTCGCCCTTTTCCACGGCAAGGTCAAAGCCCTTGACCACGGTGTTGGCGCCAAAGGTCTTGACGGCGTTGGAAATCGACAGAAAGCTCATGGGGTTATCCTTTGGGCAGCGCGCGGCAGCCACCGTTGGCCCGGCTTGCGGGTGGCGAAAAGCTGCATCAACGCCATGCAACCCCAGGTGAAGGCAAAGGACATGATCGCCAGCGCCGCCGGTTCATATGCGCGGTCCTGCCCCAGTTGCACGAGATACGGGCCGAATGCCGGGCGGTTCAGCAGGCTCGCCAGAACGAACTCGCCCAGCGAGATCGAAAAAGTCAGGAACGCGCCCGAGATGATCGCAGCCCGGACGTTCGGAAAGATCACCAGCGCGATGGTGCGCAGGCGGGATGCTCCCAGGCTTTCGGCGGCCTCGGTCAGCGTGCTGATGTCGATGGCGGCCATGCCGTTGTCCACCGCGCGGAACATGTAGGGCATCGACAGCACAACATAACCGATGACCAACAGCACGTCGGTTCCCGAGGTGCTGGCAGTCAGGGGAAGCCAGGAATTCGATCCGAACAGCCGAATATAGCCGAACACCAGAACCACAGGCGGCACAATCAGCGGCAAAAGGCTGATGAATTCGACCACGGGCCGCAGTTTGGGCACCTTGAGCCGGACCCAATAGGCCGTGGGCACAATGATCACCGCGCCGACCGCAATGGCTACCAGCGATGCGATGGTCGAGTAGCTGATGGTTTGCAGGAAATCGGCGCTGCGAAACACCGAAGCATAGGCCGCAAAGCCCAACTCGCCGCGGGTCATCTTGAGGGAGAAGTAGAAGGTGGCGATCAGCGGCACAATGAAGAACGACGCAGCAAACAGCGCGGTCAGCAAGGGCACGAGCGGGAAGCGCTGCTTCATTTTTGCCACCGCTCTGCCCGGTTGCGCAGGATCAGATAAGCGGTATTCGACACCCCCATGATCACCACCATCCCAAGGGCCAGCGCATAGCCGAGATTGGGGTTGTAGAGCACATTTCCCCGGATCTGCTGAAACAGCACGATCGGCACCACGTCGAACCCTGACCCCATCAGCGCATAGACGGTCGCCAGCGTGCCAAAGGCATTTGCGAACAGCAAAAGGAAACAGCCCAGGATCGTGGGAAGCAGAACGGGAAGCCCGACCATTCGCCAATACTGCCGGCGAGTTGCGCCGAGGATCTCGGCTGCCTCGCGCCATTCGGCGCGCAGCCCGTCAAGCGCCGGGGCAATGATCAGGAACATCAGCGGCAGCTGAAAATAGAGATAGACCAAAGACACGCCAAGGAACGAAAACAGGTTGAACCCCGAGGCGTAAAGGTTGATCCCGAACAGGTCCTTCAAAAGCACGGTGACAAGGCCAAGCCGCCCAAGCGTGGCGATAAAAGCAAAAGCAAGGGGCACGCCGGCGAAATTAGAGGCCACCCCGGAAAAGGTGGTAAAGGCCCCTCGCACCCAGACGGGCAGACCACCCAAGATGACTGCCTGGCCCAGCAGCAGCCCCGCCAGTGCCCCCATGAAGGCTGACAGCAGGCTGAGGCGGATCGTCAGCGAAAAGCTGGCCACGATATTGGGACTGCCCAACGCCACGATATTGGCAAAGGTGAACTGGCCCTCGGCATTCTGGAACGCCCCGGCCACCAGATACAGCACTGGGCCGATCAGGAACAGGAAGGCAAAGGCAAGAAACGGCACGACCCCCAGCCAGTTCCAGTCCAGACTGCCAAACCGCGCGGCAGGCGAACCGGGATGGCGCAACTCGGACGGGGCGGCAGAGGTGTCAATGGTCATTGGCGGCTTTCGCGGGGGGACTGCGATATGCGGATGCCGGCACTGGGCCGGCATCCATTCGTGTCAGGTTGCGGTGCGGATCAGTTGGCGCCCATTTCGGTCGCCCAGGTATCGGCGACCACTTTCTTGGCGGCACCCTGCTCGTCCAGCGACGGGAAGACGGCCTTGGCATAGGCGTCTGCCGGCGGCAGCTTGTCCATCATCTCGGCCGGGATCACGCCGCGGGCCACCATGTCGTTGAAGCGGATCGGGTGGCAGTAGCCCGAGAGCCAACCCAGCTGACCTTCGTCGCTATAGAGGTATTCCATCCACAGTTTGGCCGCGTTCGGGTGCGGTGCATAGGCCGAGATCGCCTGCACGTACACACCTGCAATCACGCCATCGGCGGGAATCACCACCTCCATCGGCGGGTTGCCGGCCAGCTTGTCGCGCATCGCCAGGACGTTGTAGTCCCAATCCAGCATGACCGGCGTGGTGCCTTGGGCAAAGTTCTGTGCAGAACCGCCGACGTCAACGAAGTTGCCCGAAGCTTTCAGGTCTTTCATGAAGGCGATCCCAGCCGTGGCCGCATCTGCGCCGCCCGCAGCTCCCTTGGCCAGACCCATCGCATAGACCGACATCATCGACGAGTTGCCGGTGCGCGGGTCACCAGGAATGGCAACCATTGCGGCGTATTTCGGGTCTTTCAGATCGGCAAAGCTGGTGGGCGAAGCGTCGGTGACAACGTCCTTGTTCACGGCCATCGCCAGAACGCCGTAATAGTCACCATACCAGTAGCCTTCGGCATCTTTGGCGCTCTCGGGGATCGAATCCCAGGTCGAGACTTTGTAAGGCTGGATCAGACCTTCTGCCTTGGCAGCCGGGCCAAACGACAGGCCGACGTCAATCACGTCGGGGGATTGCGGGCCGGTGTTGTCCTTGTTCGCCTTGATCGCCTCGATCTCGTCACCCGAACCGGCATTCGGGTTCAACTCGTTGACTTCGATCCCGTATTTCGCCTTGAAGCCTTCGATGACGGCACCGTAGTTGCACCAGTCATGCGGCAACGCGATGGTGGTCAAAGTGCCTTCGGCCTTGGCGGCAGCCACCAGGGCATCCATATCAACGGTTTGCGCCTGTGCAGCGCCACTGAACGCGCCGACCAGTGCGGTCGTCGCGCACAGCATTTTGAGGGTATTCGATGTCATGTGATGATCCTGTTTAGCGCCACGGTCAAAACCCGGGGCCTGCGCGTGGTCATAGGAGCGCCGCGTTGCGGTTTTGTGACAGTCTGGCGTCTGCGTGTCCGGTCAACCTGCGCGTCGCCGCATCTCCAGCATGTTCAACTTCCGCCAGCGCGGATCGCCCGAGACTTCGGTACCGACCCAATCGGGCAAGACGATCTGATGATCTGGGTCAGGAAGTTCGATTTCGGCCAGAACAACGCCTTCAAGGGGAGCGTCGTATTCATCGATTTCCCAAATCAGATCGCCATGGGGCACAAGATGGCGGGTTTTGGAAAGGATACGGCCCTCGCAGTGGTGATCCAAAAGGTTCTGCGCTTCGACGGTATCAAGGGGCAGTTCCACTTCTTCGCGCGACAGGCCTGTGCGGCGACCCTTGAAAGTAAGCGTTGCGTGCCCATCACACAGCCGGACGCGCAGTTTGCACCCATCGGCATTCATCACGAGACCATCCAGAATTCTCTGGGTCCGCAACACTCCCTGACGCCACTCTTGCGAGGCTGTCAGGAATTTCCGTTCGATTTCAAGTGACACACTCTTGTTCTTCTCTGCCCTTGGCGCTCGACGCCGGAACTTCAACCCCAGCGCGTCATGGAGCGCTATGCGAATTTAATCCGCTCGTCGACCTGCTATTGCAGATGCAGCGCATCGGCAAAATGTGTAGCGACTGCGAGGGAGACCCGCATGCGCCGTGGACGGTTCGAGACTTGCTTCAACGCGCAAGCGGAGCAGATGTCGCTGATGGACCAGCGGCTTGTGAGGGCAATCGTTGCCTTAGCCAAAAGGCTCTGGCCGAATTGCTTGAAGACCTTCCGATCGACTTGACCGATGCTCCGTCACCGTTGTTGAACACGGGCTCTTGACGCCTTGTAACCCGCGAATTCCTCGGCGCCATCGTGCGTTTTCGCGCCGAGATGACCAATGATGTCACCCTCGGCCCGGATTGCTTCAGTTGGACCGATGAAATCCTGCCCGAGGTGGGTCAAGAGGTTGGTCTCGGCATTCCGCCGCAACTGATCCCTGTCATACAGTGATCCAGTGTCAGATCGCGCCGCAGTGTTGCGTCCGTTGGGCGCATTCGCCAGCGCCTGTTTCCAAGGCAGTTTACAAAGCCTTCTGAAGTGTATATACGTTCGATATACAGCGCATATACAGTCAGGACGAAACCATGAGCAAACACAAGCCCTCCTCAAAGGATAAGGGCAAGTCTGGCCAGCTTGTCATCCGGATCGAGAAGTCCGAACGCGCTGCTTTCATCGCGACCTGCGAGGCGCTTGACACAACTGCCGCCCGCGAAATCCGCCGCTTCATGCGCGAATTCGTCGCTGCAAAGACACCTCAGGCCGACGCTGCGCCGCCTGCACTGGACGCGCAGCCCGCAGTCACCCCAGTGGCAGACCAAATGCGCGCCGAGACCTTGACACCGGACGATGCAGCGCTTCCCGAGGTGGCCGAAAAGCCCAAGAAAGAGCGCCAACGCGTCAAATCGTGACGATCCCGGCCGAGGGGGCGGCAGGGCAAAGCGCCGCCTATTGCTTTTTGCTTCCCGATCCCGTGGCATGGGATGCTGCGCAGGCGCCGGTCGGAAAGCTTGTGCCTGTTCTGAGAGCCGAAACCGTTTCCACTCCCTTCACCCGGCTGGATACCTTTGATCAGGCGCTCCGCCTGTCGAATCGGATGTTACTGGAGCATGGCACCACTTGGGAGGTGTTCCTGCCAACCGGACAGACGCTGTCCCAGTCGGTCGCACGTCGGCAAAAGCGCGCGGCGGACCTTGGCGAGGGTCCCGTGCGGCAGGCTTTGGCTGACATGTCCCCGCTGCGCCACTTGTTGCCCTTCGGCAGCGGCACCCTGCGCCGGGCGTCACTGGCCTTTGCGGATCATCGCGGCAAGATCCGCTGCCGGGCTGACCTGCTCTGCCTCACCACCGGCGAGGCCGCGACGGCAACTCTTGTCCGCCTGCAGGGACTGCGCGGCTATGACAAGGCACTTGCCACCCTGCGCCATCATCTTCAGACCTGCGGCGGCACGGCCTTCTCCATGACAACGCTGCATAATCTGCTGTTTCCCGGCCAGATGATCTATTGCGCCAAACCCGCCTTGGGCCTGGCGACAGACCTTACCTCCGTTGATGCCGTCACGAGGATCATCGCAAGTTTGATCCCCGTGCTGGTGCAGAACGAAGCTGGCATCCTGGCCGACCTGGACACCGAATTCCTGCATGACTATCGCGTTGCCCTGCGCAAGATCCGCTCGGTACTAAGCCTGTTCAAGGGCGTCTATGGACCCGACCAGACCGCAGCCCTCAAGGCGCGACTCTCGGCGCTGATGGCGCAGACCGGGACCCTGCGCGATCTCGACGTTCAATTGCTGGAGCGCCAACTGCAGTACGACGCGGTGCCGCCCAGTCTGCACCACGGCCTGGACTGCCTGTTCGTCCTGCGCACGGCCGCGCGGTCCAACGCCCTGACCAAGCTTGCGCGCCATCTGAACAGCCGTCGCCATGCGGATGACATGTCCGACCTCGCCCAACTGTTTGCGGCGCCCATGGCGCTTGCGCCCGGCCCGAAAGCGATGCTGCCGATTCAGGCGATGACCAGTATGCTGATCTGGAAACGCTTCAAGGCGGCGCGGAAGCTGGCTCGCTGCATCGGCCCTGACACCTCGGACGAAGTCGTTCACGACCTGCGCCTTCAGGTCAAGAAGCTGCGATATCTGTTGGATTTCGCTGCAGACCTCTATCTTCGGCACGCGCTGAAACCTGCGCTGAGAACGATCAAGCACGTGCAGACCCATCTTGGCACGATCAACGATCTTTCAGTTCAGCTCGACGATCTTCAGTCGGTGATCAGCCGCACCAAGACCGTGCCAGACACCGAAATGCACCAATTGGCCCAAAGCCTTGGCGCCCTGGCCACCGTCCTGCACCATCGCAGACGTGAGGCGCGGCACAAGACCGAAGCCTTCGTCGCCCCTTTCATAGATCCCCTGACGCGCGACATTTTCCGCGCGTTGGCTCACCCCGGGAGCCCCGAACCATGAAAATCCTTGCCTGCTACGCCAACAAGGGTGGGGTCGGAAAGACCGCCGCTTCTGTCAATCTGGCCTACGCCCTTGCCGATGTGGGTCACCGCGTCCTTCTCTGCGATCTTGATCCGCAAGGGGCCGCCAGCTTTTATTTCCGGGTAAAACCGTCCGGCAAACTCACCGAAACGGCCTTTTTCGAGGATGTCGAGAAGTTCACCCGCGCAATCAAGGCCAGCGATTATGATAACCTGGACATTCTGCCGGCGAACATGTCTTTCCGCGGCTTTGACGTGTTTCTGTCTCGCATGAAGCATCCTCGGTCGCGGTTGAAACAGGCGTTGAAGCCTGTTGTGGGGGAGTTCGACGTGATCCTGCTGGATTGCCCGCCCAACATCTCGACCCTGTCCGAGAATGTCTTCCGCGTTGCCGATGCGGTATTGGTGCCAATCATCCCAACCACCCTGTCACAGCGCACATTTGAACAGTTGATCGACTTCTTCAAAGACAACAATCTGCCGACCGCGAAGCTGTATGGCTTTTTCAGCATGGTGCAGGCCACCAAGGCGCTGCATCTCGACACGATGAAGCTGATGCGCAAGACCTATCCGCAGATCATGCTGTCCGCGACGATCCCCTTCGCCTCTGATGTCGAAAGGATGGGCGTGCATCGCGCGCCGGTCCTTGTGACCGCACCAAACTCCGCCGCGGGCAGAGCCTACCGGAATCTGGCCGAAGACGTCATCCTGCGGACTGGCCTCTGATCACGGGCACACTGCGCCCCTTGTCGTAAATCTGTCATCCTATTGTTGCATGACTCTGTCATGATCCGGACGCCTCGCCTGCGCTGGCATGGTTCATGCGGTAACAACCCTTCTTTTCGACCATGCCGCCAATTGGCGCTTGGCGACGAACCAGATCCTGTCCAGTCCCAATTAATCCTTGGTCCGACGCGGTGGGAGCCTGCGCGGTGGCGTGCATTAGATCGACACGGCTGCCGAACTTGGCAGCTACCGGCTTGCCGAAACCCTAGACGACGCGGCGCAGGCGGTCGGGGTCATGCTGATGCCCGGCGGTGGCGCTAGCGTGCCCACCTTCGCGTGGAATGGCTGCCCACGATGCCGTGGAACGAGTGCCCACGATCGCGTGGAATAGGTGCCCATCTTCCGTGGAATGCGCAGGCTGATGCTGAAAGAACGTCTCGCCGGTGAAGTGCTGGTAATAGGGGGTCTCGACCCAGCGAGCGACCACCGCCTCGTCTGACAGCCGGTAAGCATGCTGGAGATAGAGCAACCCGGCCACCAGCCGTGGCTCTGTCGCGGGCCGCCCCTTTCCGGACGGGAAGAACCCCGCCCATTCCCGATCAAACACCTCCCAGTCGATCAGCGCCGC
>CAMBWO010000195.1 GCA_945871285.1 Pseudorhodobacter antarcticus
AGTTGGCAGGCGGTGATGGACTATTGCGCCCTGGCCGTGCGCGGACCGGTCGAGCAGTTCCACGTCCTCTATCTCGACCGCAAGAACCGCGTCATCACTGACGCCCTTATGTCGGTAGGCACGGTCGACCATGTGCCGGTCTACCCGCGTGAGGTGATCAAGCAGGCGCTGATGCTGAATGCCAGCGCCCTGATCCTGATCCACAATCACCCGTCAGGCGATCCCACACCTTCGGAAGCTGACCTCAGCATGACCAGGGAAATCCAGAAAGGTTGCAAATATCTCGGCCTGACGCTGCACGATCACATCATTGTCGGTGCGGGGACCGAGCTGAGCCTGCGGGGGCTCGGCAAGATTTGATCCGTCCTCGGACCTATCGCTGCCGCCCCTTCGAGGAAGAGGGCGGCGGTTTGGTCGTTGACGGCCGAGGCGGGGAGAGCGGCTTCCCGCGCCGTCGGAGATATTCCCCATGCTCGACCTCTCTCTCCCGGTTCAGCCGACTTCGCGTCCGTATGGCTTCAGGCTGCCCCCACAGAATGCTGTGCCGGAACCGAGCTGCCCCTTTGCGTTGACGCTGTCGCGCCTGACCCTCGCTGGTTCGATGTCGGGCGAGAACGCCCCCGCTGTCCTTGATCGTTTTCCCACATTGGCCGAGGCCATGGGTGGGGCAATCCACCATGCCGAAGAGTTCGCGCCGGATGCGGCTCCGCAGCTTCTGGCGATCCTCGACCGGGATGACCGTCTCGTTCTAGCAGGTGCGGCCTGCGATGGCGCCGTCGCGTGGTGCCATCCGGTGATGAGCGCTGTCGAAGCGCGCGCCGTCGTTAGTGAGGCGAGCCAGCTTCGCGCGCAGGCAGGGCGGGCAGCAGACTGGAGCGAGACCGATCTGGCGCACCGCATGCGTCACCATGCCGATCTTCTTGATGCCCGCCTCGTCGATCCACTGTGGCGGGCCTTCGCCGCGCGGGCCCTGCAAATCGCGGCGTGACGTCCCAGAGACAGAGGAGGGCAGGGGGGTCTTGCGAGCTTTGCTGGGTGAAAGAGATCGCCCGGCCAGCTCCGACCCTTCCCCCCATTTCCGGAGAACCCAATGACTCAAGCTGAACCCACACTTCCGGCACCGATGCCGCCGTCCACGATCGACTTCGCCTCGATGTTTGCGGCCCATCTCAAGCGGGCCGACCGCGAGACCGAACTGCGCCCTGCCAACAAGGACCGCCTGTTTGATGCGCTGTTCACCGCTGGCATCACCCATGTCACCGTGACCTTCGATGGCGAGGGTGACAGCGGCCAGATTGAAAGCATCTCCGCCTGGGCAGGAGAGGTCGCTGTGGAGTTCCCTTCCGTAGAAATCCCCTACGCCGCGATCACCTGGGACAACCCGGCGGTCGAGATGCGGCAGTTGTCGCTTGCCGATGTCGCCGAGCAACTTGCCTACGATTTGCTCGCCGACACCCATGGCGGCTGGGAGAACAACGACGGTGCCTATGGCGAGTTCTGTTTCGACGCCAGTGCCCGCTGCATCCATCTCGAGTTCAACGAACGGTTCACGTCGTCCGAACTCTTCACCCACGAATTCTGAGGGGGCGACGATGGCACATCCATATCATCACGCCCTCTCTTCGGTGAAAAAATGGGGCGGCACGGTCGAGGACTACCAGCCTATCCACGCTTGGTACGATAGCTCGAAAGCCCATTCTGCGGACTTTCGTCACAGAGCCATGTTTCATCATGCGGCGGGAATTTGGCTGTCCGAGACCATCTTCGGTCCGACGATCACGCTGTCGACCGGCAGGATCATTCCGACCCGATGGGTGGGCGAGCAGCATGTCCGCGAGGATCTTGGGTTCATTCCGAGCTTCACGGACTGGATCAAGGCGATCCGGCCTGAACCCTGGATGGGCCGCACTGAGAAGATCGAGTCGCTGGTCGATCCGCATCTGGCGCCGCCGGTGCTGGAGGTCCGCTGACATGAGCCGGGCCTACCTCAATCTCGGCGTCTCACCCGGGATCACGCCACTCGCGATGCTGCGCGTCGCCATCGGTCGCCTGCATCCTGACACGCTGGCCGTCCGCAGCTGGCGTCCGGCGCGCAAGCGCTACTACCGCGAGCTCTTGCAGGCCCATGCAGAGGCTCAGGTTCGGGCGCCCGCCGACTGCGCGTGATCAGCATTTCTCGACCTGCATGTCAAATCCGCCCGGCCCTCTGGCTGGGCCTTCTCATTTCTGGAGGCACCATGGCCGACTATTTCACCCACTTTTCCTGCGTCCTCGACGTAGGCTCGCCCGAAAAAGCTATCGCGGCGCTCGATCTTCTGACCCGCCTGCATCTCGACGAGGAAGGATCGGACGATCCGGCATATTCGGGCTTTGCGATGTCGCAGCAGGACGGTCCCGGTAGCTCAATCCTCTGGTTCCAAGACGATGAGGGGGAAGGCGATATCGAGAGCGTCATACGCTTCGTGCTTTGCCTCGCCGAAGAGATCGATCTCACCGGTCTCTGGGGGTTCGAAGTCGCCTACACCTGTTCCCGGCCCCGATGGGACGCCTTCGGCGGTGGCGCGCATGTCATTGATCTCGGAAACCGGAAATCCATCGGCTGGACCAGCACGCATGAATGGCTTGAGGCCGCGTTGCGTGGGGAGGACTTCGATGTCTGAGGTCATCTGCACCACGGTTTATCAGTTCGCCGAACTTTCCGACACTGCCAAGGAGAAAGCCCGCAGTTGGTATCGCGAACTCGGGCCCTATGACGATTGGTGGGATGCGGTCTACGAGGATTTCGAGCGGGTCTGTGAAATCCTCGGCATTCGTTTGAAGACCACGCCCGTCCGCCTGATGGGCGGCGGCATGCGGGCGAAACCCTGCATCTGGTTCTCCGGGTTCTGGAGCCAGGGCGATGGGGCCTGTTTCGAGGGCTACTGGTCCCACGCCAGGGGCGCGGCCGCGCGCATCCGGGACTATGCCCCGACGGACGCGGCGCTGCATGGCATCGCCGACCGGCTGCAAGCCATCCAGCGGCGGAACTTCTACCAGCTCGCCGCTGAGGTCAGCCACCGTGGTCGCTACTACCACGAATATGTCATGTCCGTTGACGTCACGCGCGACAGCTCGATCTGGCAGCCGCCGACTGAGGATGCGGACGAAATTGTGACCGAAGCGCTGCGTGATCTCGCACGTTGGGTCTATCGCCAGCTTCAGGCCGAATACGACCATCTGACTTCAGACGAGGCCATCGAGGAGGGGATTATCGTCAACGAGTACACCTTCACCGTAGGAGGGCGGCGGTTTGGGTGAGAGAGCGAGCGGTTCATTTGATCTTTACAATGAGACCATATGAACTATATTAGTGGCAATGGAGGACACCATGCAAGTCGCAGAGAAGATCCGAGAACCTGCACAGATCAACGCCGTTGCGCTGAAGGCTTATGCGCGCGTGGCCGATGCTTGGGGTCTCAGCCTGAAGGAAGCGGCTGGGCTTGCCGACATGTCGGAGAGTACGTGGAAGCGAGCGAAGAAGCCAGATTTTGCGGGGGAGCTCACCAAGGACCAACTATTGCGGCTCAGCGCTGTAATCGGCATCTACAAGTCGCTCGAGCTCTATTTCTCCGAGCCACTGGCTCGAACCTGGTTCGCCCGGCCGAACACCGGTCCGCTGTTTGGTGGTAACTGTCCGGTCGACACTGCTATCGACGGCGGTTTGCCGCAGATCCTTGCGGTGCGGACCTATCTTGACGCGTTGCGTGGTGGGGCATGAAGCAGAGCGAGATTTCCGATCGCGGTCTCGTTCGCCTCCTGCCCGCCACCTATCACAAGCCGCCGGCTCTGCGCGGTCTTGTCGATACCGATGACGAGATGGATATCTTGGCAGAGATTGAGGGCCTGACCAGCGGCCGACTTCTGGCGGAACGTGGCCGCAACCCGCATTTGGACCCGCGCGAGCTTGCGTGGCAGCGCCGCAGCCGCGACCTGCGCATCTATGGCGACAGTCATGTCAACGCAGCCTTCACCTACACCCGCGCAGGCGGAAACCGCTTCAACACCGAGGAGCGGGGTGCTTGGTACTGCGCATGGGATGTAATGGTTTCCGTCAGCGAAGTGGCCTGGCACCGGACGCGGGAGCTTGGCTTTACGGGCAGCTTCAATGACAGCGCGCGCTATGTGGAAATGCTGGCCGATTTTATCGGGGTGTTCGACGACATGACCGATGAGCCGGATCATCCTGCCCTGCATCCGGATCCGGTGGTCGGATATCCCGAAGGTCAAAGCTTGGCCCAGCATCTGCGCCGAGCCGGATCCCGGGGCTTGATCTATCCTTCAGTTCGGGCTCCGGCTCCTGGTGGGAATTGCTTGGTCTGCTTTGAGCCACACGCCATCCAGAGCGTCCGTCCGGGCGCGTCTTGGGATCTTGTTTGGGATGGGACACCGCATTACTCGATTGCGGCTGTTGGCTGACAAGTTACAGCGCATGCTCCCTCGGAAGTTCGAAGAAATGAAATCAGCAAATGGCAACAGCCCTGACATCACAAACTTGAAGCCAAGTGACTATCAGGTGTTCTTCGAGGCTTTGGACGCTCCGTCATCACCGACGGAGGCGCTGCGGGTCGCATTTCTCAGGCAGAAGAAATCCCTCGGTGATCCGGACGCCAACGCGCCATCCGCTGACTGATACTCGTCACCTGTTCCCGTCGATCCATTTCGACATCAGGCCCTTGTCTCGGAAGCACTCGTCCGGAACAGCGCGGCGCTTGATCCGGGCGAGGCGCTCGGCAAAGGCGACCTGCTTCGACGACGGCAGCTGGTCGAGCGCTGAAACTGGCTTCAGCCTGGCCTGCGCATCGATCCAGGAACTCAAGGCCCGCCGATCCTGCTGTACCTCCCAAGGCAACAGCGTCTGGTTCTTGAGCGCCAGCGACCGCGCATAGGCGATCTGCTTGGGCGTGACGGGTACTGCAAAACTGGTGTCTTCCATCGGAGAAACTCCTTTGCTGCTTGGTCTTTATATATAGAACATAACAGGAACAAAATCAACCACCGCTCTGCCAAGGATCGAGATCCGAGAGGCAGAGGCAGGATGGGGCAGGGGGAGCTGGAAGGCCGCGCGAGAGCGCCTTCGGCTCAGCCATTTTCCCCAACCTGAGGTGTTCTGATGACCTTCCAACCGTTGATCCCGACCGTGCTGACGCCGGTCGTTGTTCCTGTCCTGCCTGATCCTGCCGCCGCGATCCTCGCAGTTGCCGAGGCGCTGCAGCCCGATCTGGCGCAGGGCTTCCAGATCGACGCACTGCGCCTGCGTCTCGAAATGGAGCGCGCCTTTGGCGGCTCCGATGCGACAGGTGCCTGGGATTGGAAGCTCGCCTATGAGGCGGGCGAGGTGGCACTTGTCCTCTTCCTGCGGAAGTTCGGCCGCGCGCTGTTGGCTCGGGCTGGCTCGCCTGTTGGGCTCCTTCCGATCCTCGCCAAGGTGGCGGGCCTCTTGCCCACGCATACCCGACGCTCTGAGGAGATGGAGCGCTTCCAGCAATTCTCGACGCCGCTGCCTATGGGACTCGCGGCGCTCGCCGCCGCGCAGATCACGCCGCGCGACCTGGTCCTCGAGCCGTCGGCCGGAACCGGGCTTCTGACGATCCTCGCCGAAATCGCGGGCGGCACCCTCGCGCTGAACGAGTTGGCCGACACCCGCGCCGACCTTCTGCGCCTGCTGTTCCCGGGCTGCTCGGTCACTCGCTTTGACGCTGCGCAGATTGACGATCATCTCGACGCGGGCATGCGCCCGAGCGTCATCCTGATGAACCCGCCATTCTCGGCCATGGCCAACGTCGATGGTCGGACGACCGAGGCGACGGCCCGCCATCTGCGCTCGGCGCTTGCTCGGCTGGTCCCTGGTGGACGGCTGGTCGCCATCACGGGTGCGAGTTTCGCGCCCGACGCTCTGGCCTGGGCCGAGATTTTCGACCGCCTGACCGAGTTCGCGCAACTGGTTTTCACCGGCGCTGTGTCGGGGGCGGCTTTCGCCAAGCATGGCACCACTTTCGAGACCCGGATTTCGGTCTTCGACAAATGCCGTGGTGGCGAAATGGGTGGTGTCACGGCTGACCTGCGCCAGCTGGCCTCTCCGGATGTAGCGCACCTCCTGTCCCGGATCACCGCTGAAGTTCCGCCACGTTTCGAACTGGATCAGGCCGCCACGGCAAGTCAGAGCCGTTTTCCCATCTTCCCGGGAAACCCTGCCACCTCCATACGCAAGGCCATCGGCATTTCTAGCGCGACTCCTGTCGTCCGACCCGCACAAGCCATCGCTACGATCGAGGCCGAAAACCTCGCCTACACCCTGCGCGAGGCGACTGAAGACGATAACGCGGCGCGTCTGTCAGACGCGATCTATGAGACCTTCACCCTCCAGTCGATCACCATCCCCGGCGCGATTCCGCATCCGACGAAGCTGGTGCAATCCGCTGCCATGGCCTCAGTCGCGCCGCCAAAACCCAGTTACCGCCCGAAGCTGCCTGCGGCTGTTCTGCGGGACGGACTTCTTTCGGACGCGCAGCTCGAGACAGTGATCTACGCGGGCGAAGCCCATACTGGCCACCTCGCCGGATCCTGGAACGTCGATGAAACCGGCTACATGGTCTCGGCCGCACCCGACGATGCCGCGGACGCTGTCCGCTTCCGTCGCGGCTTCTTCCTCGGCGATGGCACCGGCGCGGGCAAGGGCCGCCAGTCGGCCGGGATCCTGCTCGACAACTGGGCCCAAGGCCGCCGCAAGGCGCTCTGGATCTCGAAGAGCGACAAGCTGCTGGAAGACGCGCAGCGCGACTGGTCTGCCCTTGGCCAAGAGCGGCTGTTGGTCACACCGCTCTCGCGTTTCGCGCAAGGCCGCGACATCCCGCTGACCGAAGGCATCCTCTTCACTACCTATGCGACGCTCCGCTCGGACGAACGCGGCGCCAAGAAGTCCCGCGTCGACCAGATCGTCGATTGGCTGGGCGCGGAGTTCGACGGGGTGATCCTGTTCGATGAAAGCCACGCCATGGCGAATGCCGCCGGATCGAAGGGCGAGCGCGGCGACACGGAAGCCTCGCAGCAGGGCAGGGCGGGTCTACGGTTGCAGCACAAGCTGCCCAATGCCCGCGTGGTCTATGTCTCTGCCACCGGTGCAACGACCGTCCACAACCTCGCCTATGCGCAGCGGCTCGGCCTCTGGGGTGGGGAGGATTTTCCCTTCGCGACGCGGGCGGAATTCGTGCAAGCCATCGAAGCTGGCGGCGTTGCCGCGATGGAAGTCCTCGCCCGCGACCTGCGCTCGCTCGGTCTCTACACTGCCCGGTCGCTTTCCTATGACGGCGTCGAATACGAAATGCTCGAGCACGCGCTGACCCCCGAACAGCGCGGCATCTACGATGCCTATGCCGGGGCCTTCGCCATCATCCACAACAACCTCGCCGCCGCCATGGAAGCCGCGAACATCACGGGCGATAACGGCACGCTGAACCGTCAGGCCAAATCCGCTGCGCGTTCGGCCTTCGAGTCCGCGAAGCAGCGCTTCTTTGGGCATCTGCTCACCTCGATGAAAACCCCCACGCTGATCGCTTCGATCGACGCCGATCTGGCGGCGGGGCAGGCGTGCGTCATCCAGATCGTCTCGACCGGCGAGGCGCTGATGGAACGCCGCCTCTCGGAAATCCCGACCGACGAGTGGAACGACATCCGCGTCGACATCACCCCGCGGGAATACGTCCTGGACTACCTCGCCCATTCCTTCCCGGTGCAGCTCTATGAGCCCTTCACCGACAGCGAGGGCAATCTGTCGTCGCGGCCAGTGGTGCGCGATGGCCAGCCGGTCGAATGCCGCGAAGCCGCCCGCCGCCGCGACGCCCTGATCGAAAAGCTCGCCTCGCTTCCCCCCGTGCCGGGGGCGCTTGACCAGATCGTCCAGCGTTTCGGCACCGACCTCGTGGCCGAGGTCACGGGCCGGTCGCGCCGCATCGTTAGGAAGGGCGAAGGCCACGCCTCGCGCCTCGTCGTGGAAAGCCGCGCCGGATCTGCCAACCTCGCGGAAACCGCCGCCTTCATGGATGACCAGAAGCGCATCCTTATCTTCTCGGATGCCGGCGGCACGGGGCGCAGCTATCACGCCGATCTCGGCGCGAAGAACCAGCGCCTGCGGGTTCACTACCTGCTGGAGCCCGGCTGGAAGGCCGATGCGGCGATCCAGGGCCTCGGCCGCACCAACCGGACCAATCAGGCGCAACCCCCGCTCTTCCGGCCGGTGGCCACCGATGTGAAGGCGGAGAAGCGGTTCCTGTCGACCATCGCGCGCCGTCTCGACACGCTCGGGGGGATCACGCGCGGCCAGCGCCCGACCGGCGGGCAGGGGCTGTTCCGGCCAGAGGACAACCTCGAGTCCTCCTATGCCCGCGACGCCCTGCGCCAGCTTTATCGCCGCATCTATCGCGGCGATGTGGCAGGCTGCTCGCTCGGGGACTTCGAGGATGCGACGGGGCTCAGCCTGACCGATGACAACGGGCTGAAGGACGACCTGCCCCCAATCACGACCTTCCTCAATCGCCTGCTGGCGCT
>CAMBWO010000196.1 GCA_945871285.1 Pseudorhodobacter antarcticus
TGAACAACACCAAGGTGATCCCGGCGCGGCTGTTTGGCACAAGGGCGCGGGGGGATACGGTGGCGCGTATCGAGGTGACGCTGCTGGAGCCGCAGGTGGCAGGCTGGCGGGCGCTGGCCAAGCCGCTGCGCAAGGTGGCGGTGGGCGAGGTGGTGCGGTTTTCCGATGATTTGAGCGCCACGGTGACGGCCAAGGGTGACGGCGATCTGGTGCTGGAGTTCAACCTTGTGGGGGGCGATTTTGACGCGGCCCTTGCGGCGACGGGAGCGATGCCCTTGCCGCCCTATATTGCCGCCAAGCGGCCGGCGGATGCGCAGGACAAGGTCGATTACCAGACCGTCTTTGCCCGCCATGCCGGGGCCGTGGCGGCACCGACCGCTTCGCTGCACTTTGACGAGGCGCTGCTGGCGGAACTGGCGGCGATGGGGGTGGAGTTTACCGAGGTGACGCTGCATGTGGGGGCGGGGACGTTCCTGCCGGTCAAGGTCGAGGATGTCACGACGCACAGGATGCATGCCGAATGGGGCGAGGTGACGGCGCGGGCGGCCGAGGAGATCAACGCGACGCGGGCGGCGGGGGGGCGGGTTATCCCGGTCGGCACCACGGCGCTGCGGCTGATCGAGACGGCGGCGGCGTCGGGACGGGTCGAGGCTTGGGTGGGGCCCACCGATATCTTCATCTATCCCGGCTATGCGTTCCGGGTGACGGATGCGCTGATGACGAATTTCCACCTGCCGAAGTCGACCTTGCTGATGCTGGTGTCGGCGTTGATGGGGGTCGAGCGGGTGAAGGCGATCTATGACCATGCGGTGGGGCAGGAGTATCGGTTCTTTTCCTATGGCGATGCGTCCTTGTTGGTGCCGTAGACCGGGGGTTCACACCCCCGGACCCCGTGGAGTACTTTCGCCGAAATGAAGCGAAATTTTAGGTAAATTGTCAGGAGTTGCGGTGTGATCAGGGTTCTTGTGCAGTCATGGCCGCTGCTGTTGGGCGTCATGTTGCTGATGGTGGGCAATGGGGTGCAGGGGTCCTTGCTGGGTATCCGGGGGGCGATGGAGGGGTTTTCGACCTTTCAGTTGTCGATCGTGATGTCGGCCTATTTCCTGGGGTTTCTGGGGGGATCGCGGTTTGCGCCCGAGATGATCCGCAAGGTGGGGCATGTGCGGGTGTTCTCGGCGCTGGGGTCGATGATTTCGGCGGTGCTGGTGCTGTATCCGATGCTGCTGGATTGGGTGTCGTGGTCGGTGATGCGGGTGGTGATCGGGTTTTGTTTTTCGGGGATTTATGTGACGGCCGAAAGCTGGCTGAACAACACGGCGACCAATGAGACGCGGGGGCAGACGCTGTCGGCCTATATGATGGTGCAGATGTTGGGGATCATTGCCTCGCAGGGGTTGCTGTCGCTGGGGGATCCAAGCGGGTTTGCACTGTTCATCATCCCATCGGTTCTGGTGTCGCTGGCCTTCATGCCGATCCTGCTGGCCCGGGTGCCGGCACCGACTTTTGACACGATCACGCCGATGAGTTTTGCGCGGATTTTCAAGACCTCGCCCTTGGGCTGTGTGGGGATGCTGCTGACCGGGGGGGTTTATGCCGGGATGTTCGGCATGGCCTCGGTCTGGGGGGCGAAGGAGGGGTTGACGATTGCGCAGATCGCGGCCTTTGGCGGGGCGCTGTATGTGGGGGGGTTGGTGCTGCAATATCCCGTGGGGTATTTGTCGGACCGGGTGGACCGGCGGGGGTTGATCCTGGGGATGGCGGCGATCGGGGCGGTGGTGATGCTGGGGGCGACGCTGGTGCCGTTGCCGTTCAGCTTTATCCTGGTTGTGGCGCTGTTGCTGGGCGGGACGATCAACCCGCTGTATTCGCTGTTGATTGCCCATACCAATGACTTTTTGACCAAGGAGGAGATGGCCTCGGCCTCGGCGCGGTTGATATTTCTGAACGGGTTTGGCGCGATATTCGGGCCTTTGGCCTCGGGCTACCTCATGGAACTGGTGGGGGCGCGGGGGTATTTTCTGTTTCTGGCGCTGCTGTTTGCGGCGCTGGCGGGCTATGCGGCGTGGCGGATGGCGCAGCGGGCGGCGCCGGCGGATCATGGCGCCTTTGCCGGGTTGTCGCCCAGCGCGTCGTCGTTGGCGGTGGGGGCAGTGTTGGAGCATGACGCCCGACGGTGAGGTTGCGGGTCGGGGCGTTTGCTGTCACGCTTGTCTGAAAAGGAGATGCCCATGAGCGACCCGGTCGATATTCTGGACTATTGGATTGGCGAGGTGGGCGCCGACGGCTGGTTTGCCGGGGGCGAGGCGCTGGACGCCGAAATCCGCGAGCGGTTTGCCGAGGTTTGGGCTGCGGCCCATGACGACGGGTTGGAGCATTGGGTCGACGGGGCGGCGCCGACGCTGGCCTATCTGGTGCTGTGCGATCAGATGCCGCGCAACATGCACCGCGGATCGGCGCTGGCCTTTGCCACCGATGCGCGGGCCCTGGCGGCGGCACGGCGGGCGATTGATGAGGGCTGGGACATGGGCGTGCCGGAGCCGGAACGGATGTTTTTCTATCTGCCGTTCGAGCATTCGGAAAACCCGGCGGATCAGGCCCGGTCGGTGCGGCTGATGGCGGAACGGTTGGGCGACCCCGAAATGCTGCTGCACGCCCGCGCCCATCAGGCGATCATCGCCCGGTTTGGTCGGTTTCCTTATCGCAATGCGGTTCTGGGGCGGGAAAATACCCCCGAGGAGGCGGCGTTCCTGGCCGAGGGCGGCTATGGCCCCATGGTCGAGGCGCTGCGGGCCAGCCATGCAGGGGATGCATAGAGCCACGGCGTTCGCTTTGTTGTCAGGTTGAAAGAAGTAGTTTAAGGGCAAACTACTTTCCAGGGAGGAACAGATGGCGGCTTTGACCTTTGATGTGATCGTGATTGGCTCGGGTCCGGGCGGCTATGTGGCCGCGATCCGGGCGGCGCAACTGGGCCTGAAGGTTGCCATCATCGAGCGGGAAAACCTGGGCGGGATTTGCCTGAACTGGGGCTGCATCCCGACCAAGGCGATGCTGCGTTCGGCCGAGGTGTTTCACCTGATGCATAGGGCCAAGGAATTCGGGCTGGGGGCGACGGGCATCAGTTTTGATCTGGATGCGGTCGTGGCGCGGTCGCGGGGTGTGGCCAAGCAGTTGTCTGGCGGCATCGGCCATCTGATGAAGAAGAACAAGATCACGGTGTTCATGGGGGTCGCCACGGTGGTCAAGCCGGGCGTCGTGTCGGTCAAGGGCGACAAGGGCACGGATGACCTGTCGGCCAAGTCGATTGTTCTGGCGACGGGCGCACGGGCCCGCGAATTGCCTGGGTTGGAGGCGGACGGCGATCTGGTCTGGACCTATCGCCATGCCTTGCAGCCCAAGCGGATGCCGAAAAAGCTGTTGGTGATCGGGTCGGGGGCGATTGGCATCGAGTTTGCGTCGTTCTTCAACACTTTGGGCGCTGACACCACGGTGGTCGAGGTGATGGACCGGGTGTTGCCGGTGGAGGATGCCGAGATTTCGGCCTTTGCGCGCAAGGCGTTTGTGAAGCAGGGCATGAAGATTCTGGAAAAGACCACGGTGAAAAAGCTGGACCGCAGTCCGGGGAAAGTGGTCGCGCATCTGGAATCGGCCTCGGGCACGGTGACGGCCGAGTTTGACACGGTGATTTCGGCGGTCGGCATTGTCGGCAACGTTGAAGGGTTGGGACTGGAGGCGCTGGGCGTCAAGATTGACCGCACCCATGTGGTGACGGATGAGTTTTGCCGGACTGGTGTGCCGGGTCTGTATGCGATTGGCGATATCGCGGGCGCGCCGTGGCTGGCGCACAAGGCGAGCCATGAGGGCGTGATGGTGGCCGAGTTGATTGCGGGCGGGCATCCGCATCCGATCAAGCCGGGGTCGATTGCCGGCTGCACCTATTGTCAGCCGCAGGTGGCGTCGGTGGGCATGACCGAGGCCAAAGCGAAAGAGGCTGGGTTCGAGGTGAAGGTGGGGCGGTTCCCGTTTATCGGCAACGGCAAGGCGATTGCGCTGGGCGAGGCCGAGGGCATGATCAAGACGGTGTTCGATGCCAAGACCGGTGAGTTGCTGGGCGCGCATATGATCGGGGCGGAAGTGACCGAGCTGATTCAGGGCTATGTCATCGGCCGGACGCTGGAGACGACCGAGGCCGAGTTGATGGAGACGGTGTTCCCGCATCCGACGCTGTCCGAGATGATGCACGAGTCGGTGCTGGATGCCTATGGGCGCGCCTTGCACATCTGACGGCCCCGGATATTTATGAAAAGATGAAATGAGGTCGGGATGCGGGCGGTTCTGACCATTGTGGCCATCTGGGCGGCGGGCCTGGGGGCGGCGGCGCAGTTTGGCAAGATATCCATCCTGTTTGCGGACCTCGAGCGGCATTATGCCGGGGCAGGGCCCGTCGGCATTGGGCTGATGGTGTCGGTGGTCGGCATGGTCGGGCTGGTGTTTGGCACCACGGCGGGGCTGGCGGTGGCGCGGGTCGGGCCACGGCGGGCGATGCTGTGGGCGCTGGGGTTGGGGGCTGTGGTCAGCGTGGTGCAGGCGGTGTTGCCGCCCTATCCCATCATGATGGTCAGCCGGGTGTTGGAGGGGGCGTCGCATCTGGCGATTGTGGTGGTGGGCCCGACCTCGATTGCGATGGTGGCGCCAAGGGCTTGGCAGGGGGCGGCGATGACGCTGTGGTCATCGTTCTTTGGGCTGACCTATGCGGTGCTGGCGTGGTTTGGGCCGGGGGTGGTGGCGGTTTGGGGCGATGCTGGGCTGTTTTTGGGCCATGCCGGGTGGATGGTGTTCTGTCTGGCGCTGTTGTTCTGGCTGATGCCGCGGGATGCCGTGCGGGAGGTCAAGACGGCGGGGCCGGGGATCTTGGCGCAGCATTGGGCGATTTATGCCTCGCCCCGGTTGGGAGCGCCGGCGATGGGGTTCCTGTGCTATACGGTGACCTATGTCGCGGTGCTGACCTTGCTGCCCGCTGTGGTGACGCCGGGCTGGGGTGGGTTCATCGCGGTGGCGATGCCGCTGGTGTCGATTGGCGTGTCGTTGACGCTGGGGGTGTGGCTGTTGTCGCGCATCAGTGCGGTGGCACTGGTGCAGGGCGGGTTCGGCTTTGGCATCGCCTCGGCGTTGGGGCTGTGGCTGTTTTGGGGGACCGGGCTGGTTGAGGCGGTGTTTGCGTTGGGGTTGGCCGGGGCGGTGGGGATTGTGCAGGGCGCGAGTTTTGCAGCTCTGGCGCAGTTGAACCCAACCCCCGAAGACCGGGCGCGGGCGGCGGGGGCGATTGCGCAACTGGGCAATCTGGGCACGACGACGGGCACGCCCCTGTTGGCGCTGATCCTGGCGGGGGCGGGGGCGACGGGGTTGATGGTGTTTCTGGTGGGCTTTTTCGTGCTGGGGATTGCTGTTCACACGGTTCAGGCGCGGCGGCGCGCTGAGATAAGTCGATGATTGGAAACAATCGTTTTGGTTGCTGAATGCGCGTTGTTACTGGAGGGCCGGAGTGATAGCCGTCGACGGTAATTTGAATCGAGGTGATTGGTGACGAAAATTCTCAAGACCGCTGTGGCGTTGTTGCTGATGACAGGGGCGGCAGAGGCTGCAACGGTGACGGCAAGCGTGGCTGTGCCGGTGTTTCTGGCGACTGCCGCGCAGGTGTCCACGCATGTGCGCAATGGTCAGAACGGCTTGGCCGGCGCGGCGGAAATTTTCGTGGCCCCAGATGGCAATGCCAATGACGGCGGGACCAGTGCGCAGGGGCAGTTCGCCTGGACTGTCAATCTGGCGACGGCGTTCTCGTTTGCCTATAGTGCGACGGGCGGGTTCAACGGGCAGGGGCTGTTGACGACCACGCTTGGGGCATCTTCGGCGGTGTTTGGCGATGTCGTGGGTGAGGCGATTGCGGGCGGCCTGACGTTTAACGCGCTTCAATTCGCGATTCAGGGGCCAAACGCCAGTGCCGAAACCGCGTTCACCCTGTCGAACCTGGTGATCAGCGGAACGACGGTCGGGCCGGCCTCGTTCAGCGTGGGCAACGCGACGGCTGACTTTGGCGTGACGGGCTTTGGCACATTGTCGAACTTTCTGATCAGCGGCACGCTGACCCGCACTGGCACATCGCTGATCAACCCGCAGGCGCGGCCCCATCTGGATCTGGTGATGGGCAGCGTAGCGGTGGAGCCGCCTCCGGCGCCCGTGCCGGTTCCGGCTGCGTTGCCGCTGATGTTGGTGGGTTTGGGCAGTTTGGCCGCGCTGATGCGTCGCCGTCGCGGCTGAGATTTGACGAATTGAACAGGCGGGCGGTGCGCAGGCACCGCCCGTTTGTGTTTGTTCAGCGGCTGATCGCGCCACCGGCGGCCGCCCAATCGCGGATCGTGCCGATGTTGTGGGCGTCGTAGCCCAGCTTTTTCAGCGACTGCACCGCCGCACCCGACCGCATCCCCGAGGCGCAATAGACGGCGACCGGTTTGGTCAGGTCCAGCCCCTTGGCGCAATCGGGGGCCTTGGGGTCGGCCTTGATCGGGATCAGCGCCAAGGGGATGTGCAGGGCGCCCTTGGCCTTGCCCGAGGCGGCGATTTCGGCGGCTTCGCGCACGTCGATCACGGCAAGGGCACCGGTTTTCAGGCCGGCGACGGCCTCTGACGCGGTCAGGCGGGGGGTGGCGGGGGCAGAGCGGAGGAAGTTGAGCATGGCGGGACCCTTTGGTTGGCTTCGGGTCATATATATGCCAAATATGGAATGTGTAAAGATCACCCACAGAAGAATTTCGCCGGGGGTCAAAAGTTCACCATTCGTTCACATTTTCAGGTTGGAAACCTGGTGATTTCGGCTTATGTATCACCCCTTAGACGAGGTGGGTCATGGCGGAACAGAAGTTCATCGAAGTGCGCGGCGCGCGCGAGCATAACCTGAAGAACATCGACGTGGATATTCCGCGCGACAAACTGGTCGTGATCACCGGGTTGTCGGGGTCGGGCAAGTCGTCGCTGGCCTTTGACACGATCTATGCCGAGGGGCAGCGCCGCTATGTCGAATCACTGTCGGCCTATGCCCGGCAGTTTCTGGACATGATGGGCAAGCCGGATGTGGACCATATTTCCGGTCTGAGCCCGGCAATTTCGATTGAGCAAAAGACCACGTCGAAAAACCCGCGCTCGACCGTCGGGACCGTGACCGAGATTTACGACTATATGCGTCTGCTGTTCGCCCGAGTCGGAACGCCGTTCTCGCCCACGACTGGCCTGCCGATCACGGCCATGCAGGTGCAGGACATGGTCGATGCCGTCATGGCGATGGAGGAGGGGTCGCGGGCCTATCTGCTGGCCCCGATCATCCGCGACCGCAAGGGCGAGTATAAGAAAGAGTTCATTGATCTGCGCAAGCAGGGGTTTCAGCGGGTCAAGGTGGATGGGGTGTTTTATGACCTCGATGAGCCGCCAACGCTGGACAAGAAACTGCGCCATGATGTCGATGTCGTGGTGGACCGGATCGTGGTCAAGGAGGGGCTGGAGACGCGGCTGGCCGACAGTTTCCGCACCGCGCTGAACCTGGCCGACGGGATTGCCGTGGTGGAAACCGCCCCCGCCGAGGGTGAGGGCAAGCGCGTCACCTATTCCGAGAAATTCGCCTGCCCGGTGTCGGGGTTCACGATTGCCGAAATCGAGCCACGGCTGTTTTCGTTCAACGCGCCGTTCGGGGCCTGCCCGGTCTGCGACGGGTTGGGGATGGAGTTGTTCTTTGACGAACGGTTGATCGTGCCGGATCAGGGGCTGACGCTGGCGCAAGGGGCGATTGCGCCGTGGGCCAAGTCGAAGTCACCCTATTTCCTGCAAACGATTGATGCGATGGCGACGCACTACGGCTTTGACAAAAAGGCCAAGTGGAAGGACCTGCCCGAGACGGTCAAGGATGTGTTCCTGCACGGGTCGGGCGGCACCGAGATCGAGTTCCGCTATGACGAGGGTGGGCGGGTCTATCAGGTGAAACGGGTGTTCGAGGGCGTGATGCCCAATATGGAACGCCGCTACCGCGAGACCGATTCGACCTGGAGCCGGGAAGAGATGGAGCGGTTTCAGAACAACCGGCCCTGTGGCGCCTGTGGCGGATACCGACTGCGGGCCGAGGCTTTGGCGGTCAGGATCGCCGGAGTTCATGTGGGGCAGGTCGTGCAGATGTCGATCCGCACGGCGCATGACTGGGTGGAAGGCGTGCCCGAAACGCTGACCAATCAACAGAACCAGATTGCCAAGGCGATCCTGAAGGAAATCCGCGAGCGGTTGGGGTTTTTGGTGAACGTGGGTCTGGATTACCTGACGATGAGCCGGTCAGCGGGCACGCTGTCGGGCGGCGAAAGTCAGCGGATCCGGTTGGCGTCGCAGATTGGCTCGGGGTTGACCGGGGTGCTTTATGTGCTGGACGAGCCGTCGATCGGCCTGCACCAGCGCGACAATGACCGGCTGTTGACCACGCTGAAGAACCTGCGCGATGCCGGCAATACGGTGCTGGTGGTGGAACATGACGAGGATGC
>CAMBWO010000197.1 GCA_945871285.1 Pseudorhodobacter antarcticus
ATGATTTCTACGAGGGTGGTGAAGAAGGGCTTGAGCTGGCGGTAAAGCGCGCGGCGCAGATGGACCGCGAGCTGGTGGAAAACCCCGATCGCGGGCCGGAAGGGCTTGTCCTTGAAAATCTGCCACAGCCCGAATTCGCCCGCCCCGAGACCGCAATCTACGCAGGCGACGAGGCGCAGCTAGTCCTGACCCTCGGCAGGGACAATGAAAATAGCCGCGATTTGGCTGAACGCCTCGTCGCCGATCCGGAATTTCGCAAGGTGGTGGCCGAGCATATCCCCGATGCTGAGGTCACGCTTGGCACAGGTCGCTTTATCGACGGCGAAGGCTCCAGCGGCTTTCTGCCAGACGAGCTTCTGGCTGTAACGTCCGATGGTCGTGATGGCGGCGCCGAAGTTCTGGCCAAGTTCCCCGATGAAGGTCCGCTCAGTGAAGCCCTGGCCAAGCATCTGGCGCAAAGCCCGGTGGTGGCGGCCTATGTCGAAGAGGAACAGCAGCGCAGCGATTTTGCTTCCGACCCGGCGCGGGCAATCTCGGCCTGGGTGGCGCAATCGACAGCCCAGATCGACAGATTGCCCTCGGACCGACAAGACGACCTGCGATCCGAAATGCAGGGCATCGCCAAAGAGGCGGCGGCAGCCTTTGGGCTGGATCGGCAACAGAATGAAGTTGAAGCCCCGCCACGGTCGACGCTTTACAGCACATCCATCGGCGCTGACACTTTGGTCGTTGATGGCGCGGAGAGCGAGTTTCAACAGGGCAGCGCCAATACACTCAGGGCAGACCTAAGTCTCAACGCCCGCCTAGCAGGCATTGACGCCGAAAAGCTCCAGAGCCGCTTGGAAAAAGGGGCCGCCAACGCCCGCGAAGAAGAGTCTTGGGTGAAATCCGATATTGCCGATGTCGCCAAGCGGCATGGCTTTGATCTCGGCAGCGCGCAGGGGCGGAGCTCCGCAGCCGAACGAGTGGATCGTTTCTATGAACGCGCTGCCGAACTGATCCAGTCAGCCCGTAGCATTGAAGTGATCCGTGGCCCTGACCCGTTGGTCGAGGCATTGGGCTCGCTGGCACGCGTCCATGCCAGCCAAGGATCCGTCGCCTTCCGCAACGAAAATCAGGCGCTGGATTTCGCGGAAGAGATGAAGGAGCGCTACGGGGCGACGGTGTTGAAAGATATCGCCGCTGGCCGAACTGAGGCACTGGCAAAGGATTTACCGGACCCGGCCGCTCGGGCGGCCATGGCGTTGGCCGTCGTCTCGGCGGCCAAGGAACACCCCTCGCTTGGTCTCAGCGCCCATGAAGCGGAAGTGGCGGAACACCGAATGGTGGCGCAATCAGCGACGCGACCTCCGGAACATGTGCGGGCACATGCTCATGATCGCAATCAAGACCGGGAGTTTTGATCATGCAACGCATTGCTCTGTTGCTTCCTCTTGGCCTTACGTCCGGCTTGCTGGTCGGCCTCATCGCCGGGGGCCTTGTTCTGAACCTCATCCTTGGCCGCGATCCGAATGCGACGGGCATCTTTGTCCTTCTCGCAGAGTTTCCCGGTTTTGCACGACTGACCTCCGTGCCCTGGGTCTTGCCTTGGCAGATCGTCGGCGCATCGACTGTGCTTTTCACTGTTGCCGCCGTCGCCCTGACCTTCCGCCAGCAGCTCACCGAATACGGTCAGGCCAAGTTCCAGGCGCGCGCTGAAATGAAGGCCAATGGCCTCTTGCAGCCCTTGGGCGCGGGGATGGTCTTCGGCAAGCTCGGGGCTCCTTCCAAGACCGCGCCCTATGTGAGCGCCACCTTCCAGAAGTTTCCGCATTGTCTTGTCGTGGCACCCACGCGGGCCGGTAAGGGTGTTGGCTACGTCATCCCGAACACGCTGCTCTTCAACGGCAGCATCGTGGTGCTCGACGTGAAGGGTGAAATCTTTGAGGCAACTTCCCGGCACCGCCAGGCTGAAGGCGACGCGGTCTATCGCTTCTCGCCCTTCGACTTTGAACATCCGACCCATCGCTACAACCCGCTCGAACGCGTCGCCCGCATTGAAAACTATGAGCAGCGCTACACCGAGCTTGCCAAGATCTCGGACTACTTCTTGACGGTTTCCGACAAAGGGACGGCAGGGGACTTTCTGACCGAGGGGCGCGAACTCTTCGTGGCCGCAGGTCTTCTAGCCATCGAGCGGGGCAAGCCGACCATCGGCGAGATCAGCCGCATCCTCTTTGGTCGGGGTGCCACACAGGAGGTTTACGGCGAGCATGCCGAGGAGGTGAAACACCCAAATGCGGCCCAGACCTTCCGCAAGTTTGCCGGATACTCCGACCGGACCCTGTCGTCCCACGCCTCGGTCCTCGGTGGCGCGGGCATGACACTTTGGAACAACCCGGCTGTAGATCGCGCGACCTCCGGCAACGATTTCTCTTTTGCCGATCTCCGCAAGCGGCCGATGTCGATCTATGTCGTGGTCAACGCCGATGACATTCGCACCCTTTCGCCATTGGTGCGGCTCTTCTTCGGCGAGTTGATCGCAACCATGCGATCCACCCTCCCCGACCCAAAATCCGATCCCTGGCCCGTCATGGTCATGCTCGATGAATTCGACCAGCTCGGGCCCATGCCGATTGTCGAGCAGGCCCTGAAACAGCTGGCCGGTCATGGCGCGCGGGTGTCCATCATCACCCAGTCGATCCCCGGACTCGACAACATCTATGGTGAGAACGTCCGCCTGTCGCTCGAGTCTGCGGCCGGTATGAAGCTCTATCTCGCGGCCAACGACAAGAAGACGGCGGGGGAGATTTCGGATGCTTTGGGCAAGACGACGAAGCTTTCGGTCTCGGACAGTGTGTCGAGGGATCGGGATTTCATGCAACGGCGGTCGGTCAGTCGGCGGATGGAGGAGCGGCCGCTGCTGACGCCGGACGAGGTGCGGCGGTTAAACCCGGATCAGGCAATCCTCATCCCGGAACGGCAGAACCCGCTCTTGGTCCACAGGATCGTCTACTTCCAGGACCCGACGTTCAAGAAGCTGTTCGACGCACAGAAGGGTTCCCTGCCCTATCCGCCCAAGGAGGCTGCGGACGTGCAGGTCCTGACCCAACGGATGGAGGCGCTAGAGCGGAAGCTTGCCGAACGGATGGTGGTGGATTTTGTGAGGCCGGAGAAGGCAAAGGCGGAAGCCCCAGTTGAACCTGAGCCGAAACTTGCGGCAGAGATTGTGGCGCGGGAGGAGATCGCGCCAGAGGCCGAGCTGGCTGCAGTTGATGCAGAAGTCCTCGTCACGGTAGAACAGGCCGAAGCCATCGCAGAGCCCGAGGTTGATCTCGCAGCCTTGAGACCACCCATCACAATTGCGGTCTCAAAGATGAGCAAGTTCTCCAACAACCTCGCAGGCTTGGAACCTTAACGCCATCCGGGATCAACTCGGGCCTAGTTCAAGTAGCTGAGCAGGCCATGGGCCTTGCGGATGCGGGCATTTTCCAGGTTCGGAGGCGATGGCTTTCAATCAAAATACTGGACCAAACGCGCCTCTCCATGCGAAGAAGGATGCCTTTCCCAATGCCATAGAGGCTTCTCCATGCGACCCGGTCGCCCCACGCCCTTGACCCTGACGCGCCGCGCGCTCGGCACCCGGCTTGCTGGATTTGCCGCGGCAATCGGTTTTGGGCAAAGTGCTGTGACCAGCGTGGCAGCCCAACCAGCATCTGCTTTGGATCCCGAACTGCGTGACGCAGCCCTTAGAGGTCTCGCCTTGGCAAGCCATCGCGGCGATCTGGTGGCCGCAAAAGCTGCCGAGGCAACGCTTGCCCGACTGGCGGAAACCGATCCTGAAGCCGCCCTTCTCGGCCGCATCTACCAGTTGCTGGACGTCCGCCCGGCCGCCTATTGGCACGGAGATCTGCCTGCGGCCGCGGCAGCAGATCTTTCCGCGCTCCATGGGGCGATCCGTGCCAGCCGGCCGGTGGCCTTCGGTTACACCGACCTTTCGGGGAAAGAGACGACGCGCACGGTCCTGCCGCTAGCCTTGGTGCATCCGCCCCAAGGGGTGAAGTTGCTGGCGTGGTGCGAGGAGCGCAGGGATTTCCGCCAGTTCTTCGTGCGCGCAATGCAGGGGCTGACGCTCACGGAGGGTGATTTCAGCCGGAACCGGTTGGCACTGCTGCAAGGGCTGCTGGAAAAGGAAGCCGCTCGCGCTTGACCTCAGGTTGGGTTGACGACGCACCCGGCCCAAAGCTGTAATCCAGTGGAACTTCCGGATGTTGCGGTCGCAGCCCGCATTGCAGCGGTTCGCAGCTTCCGCGATATTGACGGCCGACTGACCGAACAGAGTGCGTGGCAAATCGATCATTCAGAGATCTAAAAT
This sequence comes from Pseudorhodobacter antarcticus, assembly GCA_945871285.1. Taxonomy (GTDB): domain Bacteria; phylum Pseudomonadota; class Alphaproteobacteria; order Rhodobacterales; family Rhodobacteraceae; genus Stagnihabitans. The sequence goes on from CAMBWO010000197.1 coordinate 4,355, forward strand.
GAAAGGCTGCTTTGTCCGCGAAACGGACACCGAAGAAGGGTTAACCGTCTCGTTTGATTTACTGGTCTGGATTTTTGCCTTCGATCTCGCGGCCTCCAGCACCAAAGGCCTTGGTCTCGGTTAATGTTGTCGCCGAGAGAACGACCTTGCCGAAGCTACCTTGCGCCGATAGCTCCCATGTTGTTGGATCAACGTTAGTGCCCACAATCAACATGATGAACGCGTCAAGATCGTGGTCTGATTCCCTATAGAGATTGAGGATGGACGTAGCATCTGAGGGTGACGCCGTTGGGCGCTGCGATGGATGCGTGTGCCAAGTTCCGATGAAGTGTAGACCCGACCCATGCTTTTGGAGAACATCGGCTTGCACGCTCGGCCGGTGAGGAATGTAGCCATTCCGAGTTCTACGGTCTTGGGGGAAAGGTCCGGACGCTACATCGATTGTGCAGTGCCGCCCAGGTGAACTTGAAAAAAGCGGGCCACCGGCTTCGCAGTCTCTCCACCTCAATTGGCGGTGCTTCCACAAAACCTCCATCGCTTTAGGCGCAAGGTTATATCGAAGTCCGAAACGATCACATACCCAGACAGTCATGATTTGCATCCGCAAATTCGACAATGATCGCTGCGGGTCCAAGTGCGCTCAAACTCTCCTCCGGCCTGGCACGACTGGCCAACGAACTTTTTCCATTCTTCGGACCAGTTTCCACCAACGGCACCAAGTAAACGAGCAGGACCGGACCAGATCCGGTGAACATGTGTCGGGTCGCCCATCAGCTGCTCAAGACACAGATCAGCTATCAGGCCGTGGCCGCGCGCAAGTTGCGATGCTCCGTAGGGTTGAAAAGCACCGCCGCACGCGGGATGCGTCCGCGTCGTCGTGCTTCCTGGCCATTCGGCGACACGGAGTAGGCTTTCGCCGAACGTGCTTAAGCCGCACCCGAAACATGGTCCTCCTTCCGAAACCGACACAGCATGCGCGGCAACTGCGTGTGGTTCCAACCACCCGTAGATCGCCGTAGGCGAACGATCTTGGGCAAGACGCCATGCTTCGAAAGCGCCTTCATCCATCCAGGATCCGATCGCAACGAGAATGATATCCGAGCCGCGCAAGACCTCCGGTTTGGTTTCCGCGATCGTCTGCCAACGGACATGATACTCGCGCACATTTGGGAGATCTGGGAACTCATTGCGCAACCTCTCAGCCAACGCGTCTGCCTTCCAGCGCCCCACATCTGACATACCTAAGTCGTGTCTGGTTGTATTTTCACTCGCGAGGACTTCGGGATCGATTAGGTTTAGCCCGCCCACACCCGCTGTTGCTAGAAGAGGGGTAACTCCAGATCCAAGGGAACCGCATCCCAACACCGTGACAGTCTTGCCTTGAAGTGCTCGCACTTCCGGCAGTTGATCTCGCCCATGCACCCATGCCGCATCAAGGCGCTCTACCTCAAAGGGTGAAATCTTTAACGATGCACCGGCTCTCCGTCGGATCAAAACTTCGCGCGGCATCTTATTGGCTCTGAACCCGGCCGTTACATGCTTGCGCCCGCGCTCGGTCTCCTTCAGCGCGCGTGGGATCTCATACGCGATCATCGTCGCATGTGGTCGCGTCGGTAGCGCGACAGTCACCAGCAAGGCACCCGGGCCGCCCATAAGCGGCTCGATCAAGGCAGCGCGCTCCTCTCCCGGTGCCGCCATGTCCAATAGCTGTTTGGCATTGCTGGGTAGTTCTTGCGGGTTTGGTAGGGCATCAGGTCTAAGCACTACCGCCTGCTCGAACACCCAGGGCCGCGTTTGGCGTCCGTGCCGACGATTCAGCCATTCGGCTAGGTGTTGCGCGTTGTCGGATAGAACGACAGCCGTTTGACCTCTCCATAAGTAACCAATTGGCCCGGCGTAATCGCTAGGCGCCAAAAGCGATCGGATCGGCCGCAGCGCGCTCTCACGCCCAAGATAGGATAGGTACTCTTCGGAGATTTCACGCTCGACGAATGCTGGGTTCGACCAATCCGCTACAAGCTCCAACAGCCTCTTTAGGTAGGCATGTGCAATCCCGACCGGATTGCCAGGATCTATTGGAGTTCGGCTTGGAAAGGCACAGATGAACCCATCTGCTTCCAAATGTGGAAGGGTGCCGAGCGTCGGCGGGCGCCGCATGTAGAGCCGTGGTGCCGACCAAGGGAAGGCGGCGTCGACCACCATGTCGACGTCCTTGACTTCCGCCCCAATTGGCACCCTGAAGCGCCAACCTGCAAGCCAAGGCCCCTTTGGCAATAGTCGCAGCTCGTCGGCAGCAAGTCTCTGCCCGCGCCATTGGGTCTCAGCAGCCCGACTTACCCTCCCGAGCACATCACTCATGTTCGCAAGTTCAGGCGTAGCGTTCATCTCCGCCCAGTTTCACTGCGGGCCGCTCATCTTTAGTCTCGAGCAAGTTGGCGGTTAGAAGTTCCGGAGCCGCAACAGTTCCCACCGCTTGGGCCATGTCGCCAGCGAGAAGGCTCACATCTATCGGAAACCTTGAACCGAGGGCGGCCAACATATGCTTTAACGTGGTCTGTAGCGTGCTCGATGTGATCAGCGCCGCCTCAAGCTGTGCCTCCAATGTGATTGCCGCTGCAGTAAACGTCTGGCGGTCGGCCTGGGTCCATCCTTGGTCAAGGCGCGCGCCTGAGACAACCGGGTTCGGTATCTCTTGGCGCAATATCTCGGGCAGTTCGCGTGCTACGGCAAGAAGGGCAAGATCATCCCGGCCACTGAACGGTCTATAACCCTGATGGTTCTTGAACACTTCAACGACCGCCCACATAAGCGCGATCGAGGCAAGGCCAGCCAAATCTTGTTCGTCTCGCCAGGCCTTCAAGTAACGAGACACGAAGCGAACTTGGTCTCCGTGCTCCCGTACGGCATCACGGAACCAATCTTCAAGTTTGCGCGGGTCGGACGGGATCCACTTTCCGCGCCCGTCATCGTCGCGACAGGCCAAACGCATCTGGTCAGCAGAGAGCCGTCCATAGATTTCATTGCCAAAGTCGTCATCGCGCAAATCCATGAAACCATCCCTGATCACACGTTCTTGGGCCATCGCCGTCTCGACCAAGGTTGCGAATTCCTTTTCCGGAACAGCGTAGAGCGCGATGTCCACGTGCGCCTCCCGATCAATCTCAACGCGGACGCAGGATGTCTTCTGCTTGAGCGTCCACCCGTTCTTTTCACAAACATCTGATACAAGCTGCTCGACGGCTCTGAAATATCCATCTGCCGCAACAGACGGTGCAAGAGCACCGTCGCGACTGATATAGCGTGTCGGAAGGAACATACCGTCGTCTAGATCGATCTGAAGCGGCGGCGTCTTGCTCTTCGCTGGATCGTTCACTGTCGAGTATGAAAAACTTCCCTGCATCCGAAACTTCGGTCGACCGAAGGCCTCGGTGATATCCGCCTGCTCAGAGTTGAGCGCAACGATAGCATCACGCGTGATCATTTCAGTGATGGGGAAGCGATCAGTCCAGTCCTTCAATCCCGAACGGATCGCGTCTCTCAACTCGTCCCGGACCGCGCGCAGCTCGTCTTCACGCTCTTTGGGAAGCTTGAGCTTCTTGACGTAGCAACTCTCGTTTGCACTGTTGAGCGCTTTGTGCGCGTTCACTGGCATGACGCTACCCTTTCGTCCTAAAGGCCAAAATCATCAACTGGACTTTCAGCCTGTCGGATGGGAAAACACCATGTAGCGGCTAAAGAGTCGTAAGCTCACAAGATATATGGTATTTCCGATCTGAATCCAAGAGGTGGATGTCCCGAAGTGTAGGAGAACAAAACATGTATGCACTTTTGCCGTGGAGAACTCTGGGTACGGCGCTGATGATCGTCGCTGGACTTGCCGTCTATGCAGACAATTTTGGCGCATTGGTTGGTGTGATGGTTTCCGACGCGGTGGTAATCCGGTACCTGCCAGTAGCGGTTCTTGCGGTACTTGGAATCGTCTTCGGCCTCACGGCCTACTGGGCGCCTTGGCGGTTGCTTTGGCGAATGATGCCTGTGCTCAACCGGACGGTGTTCCCAGACCTTAACGGTGTGTGGGTCGGGACGACTGCATCGAACTGGCCGACCATTGAAAAGATGCGAAACGCGGCGACAACAGAGAGCGCAATCGACCTTGCTGAGCTCTACGAAACGGCGGAGCGCCACGATGCGATCGCAGTTGAGATTA
>CAMBWO010000198.1 GCA_945871285.1 Pseudorhodobacter antarcticus
GAAAAGGCCGCGATGAAGATGCTGGGCATCGAGAAGCTGAAAGAGGTCCACAAAGCCTGACCGCCGCGCCGGAGAGTCGCGTTTCTTGCAGGGAAGAAAAGTTGACACTCAGGATAGGGTTTGTCTAGTCTGCCCGCAACGTCGCGCCAAGCAAGGCGCCACACCAGGGGAGTTACTCATGACCAAACGCATCGCCATCATTGGCGCAGGACCATCCGGGCTGGCGCAGTTGCGCGCTTTTCAATCCGCCGCCAAAGCCGGCGCCGAAATCCCGGAAGTGGTTTGCTTTGAACGGCAGTCCGATTGGGGGGGCCTGTGGAATTACACATGGCGCACCGGGTTGGATGAGCATGGCGAGCCGGTGCATTCCTCGATGTACCGCTATCTTTGGTCCAACGGCCCGAAAGAGGGGCTGGAGTTTGCCGATTATTCCTTTGAAGAGCATTTCGGAAAGCAGATCGGCAGTTATCCCCCCCGCGCCGTTGTGCTGGATTACATCGAGGGTCGGGTCAAGAAGGCCGGGGTGCGCGACTGGATTCGCTTTTGCACCGCCATCCGCATGGTCAGCTATGACGAGGCCAAGGGCACCTTCACCGTCACGGCACATGACCTGACCGCCGACCGTATGTATTCCGAGGGGTTCGACCATGTCATCGTCGCCTCGGGTCACTTCTCGACCCCGAACGTGCCTGAATTCCCCGGCTTTGCCACCTTCAATGGCCGCGTCCTGCATGCCCATGATTTCCGCGACGCGATGCAGTTCAAGGACCGCGACATCCTGATCGTCGGCACGTCTTACTCGGCCGAGGATATTGGGTCGCAGTGCTGGAAATACGGCTGCAAATCCGTCACCGTCGCCCACCGCACCGCGCCCATGGGGTTTGACTGGCCCGACAACTGGACGGAGGTGCCGATCCTGACCCATGTCGACGACGACACAGCCTATTTCAAGGATGGCACGTCAAAGCGGGTGGATGCGATCATTCTTTGCACCGGCTACAAGCATGCCTTCCCCTTCCTGCCCGACGATCTGCGCCTGAAAACCCGCAACCGCCTGGCGACCGCCGACCTCTACAAAGGGGTCGCCTGGGTTCACAACACCAGGCTGTTCTATCTGGGCATGCAGGACCAGTGGTTCACTTTCAACATGTTTGACGCCCAGGCCTGGTGGGTGCGCGATGTCATCATGGGCCGCATCAGCATCCCGGCTGACAAGGCCGTGCTGATGAAGGATGTGACCGACCGGGTTGCGGCCGAGGATGCGGGTCAGGATGCCCATGATGCGATCCATTATCAGGGCGACTACGTCAAGGAACTTATCGCCGAGACGGACTATCCCTCGTTCGACGTGGATGGCGCCTGCGAGGCGTTCTTTGCCTGGAAGGACCACAAGAAGGCCAATATCATGACCTTCCGCGACAATGCCTATCGGTCGGTGATCACGGGCACGATGGCCCCCCTGCATCACACCCCCTGGAAGGACGCCTTGGAGGATTCGATGGAAAGCTATTTGAAGAGCTGAGCCCTGTTCTTCGGCGGCCCCGACCCTGGGGGCCGCCGAAGCCCCTGTTCACGCGTGGACACTTTGATAACCCATTGATACTAAAGACTATCGCGATTTTTGTTAACCAACGGCTAACCATGATTCCCGCGCCGCGCCGCAATCCATTCAGGCGCCCAAAACCAGCCGATAGAACGTTTTTCAGGCAAACCACCGGGAAGCCCGCAGAAGTTAAGAAACAATTTTTCTTGGGAATGAAAAAATTGTAGCGAAATTAAGAAACCCGTGATTGTCTGCCCCGGACGATCAGAAGGTCGCGCGAACAACAGGGGGACTGTGACAATGGTGACGACGACGGAAGCAGGGCAGAGGGGCAGCGGCCAACTTGTCCGATCACTGGATTGGCGGGGGGCCTTTTGGGTCGCCGCGGGGGTGCCGCCTCTGGTGCTGTTCTCGATTGGCGGTATTGCGGGCACCACGGGCAAACTGGCTTTCCTGGTCTGGATGATCTCGATGGTGATGGGCTTTTTGCAAAGCTTCACCTATGCCGAGATGGCGGGGATGTTCGGCAACAAGTCGGGCGGAACCTCGGTTTATGGGGCCACGGCGTGGCTGCGCTATTCCAAACTGGTGGCGCCGTTGTCGGTCTGGTGCAACTGGTTTGCCTGGTCGCCCGTGCTGTCGCTGGGCTGCGCCATTGCGGCCGGCTATATCCTGAATGCGCTGTTCCCGATTCCGCTGGCCGAAAGCCAGCAGGTACTGGACTGGGTCGCGGCGAATATCGCGAGCTATACCGCCGAAACGCAGGCGGTGATTGACTACATCGCGGCCAATGCGGGCACGGCCCCGGCGGATGCCATTGCGGCGGTTGCCTCGGCCGACGGCGTTGCGGCGCTGACCCCGTGGTTTCGTGGCTATGAGGCGTTCCAGCTGGTGATACCGGGGCTTGGCACGCTGCATTTCAACTCGACCTTCATGATTGGCGTGTTGTTGATGCTGAGCATTCTGCTGATTCAGGAGCGCGGCATTGCCTCGACGGCCTCGGCGCAGAAATGGCTGGCGATCATCGTGCTGGTGCCCTTGCTGCTGGTGGGCCTTGTGCCGATCTTTACCGGAGCGATCGACTGGATGAACGTCACGAACCTGATGCCGCCGACGGCGGCCTATTCGGGGGTGGATGGCGATTGGAGCAATGGCGGGTGGACGCTGTTCCTGGGTGGCCTGTATATCGCGGCCTGGTCGACCTATGGTTTTGAAACGGCGGTTTGCTATACCGCCGAACTGCGCGACCCGCGCCGGGATACGTTCCGGGCGATCTTCTATTCGGGTCTGGCCTGCATGGTGTTTTTCTTTCTGATCCCGTTCTCGTTTCAGGGTGTTCTGGGGCAAGAGGGCATGTTGGCGGCGGGTATCGTGGATGGCACGGGCGTGGGTGAGGCCTTGGGCAACATGATCGGCGGCGGGGCCCTGATCACGCAGATCTTTGTGATCTTGATGATCATGGCGCTGTTCATGGCGATCATGACGGCCATGGCGGGGTCGTCGCGCACGCTGTATCAGGGGTCGCGCGATGGCTGGTTGCCGAAATATCTGAGCGGCACCAACAGCCGGGGCGCACCGAATCGGGCGATGTGGACCGATTTCGCCTTTAACGTGGTTCTGCTGGCGCTGGCCTCTGACCTGGCGGGGTATTTCTATGTCTTGGCCATTTCGAACGTCGGTTACATCCTGTTCAACTTTTTGAACCTGAACGCGGGCTGGATCCACCGGATTGATAGCGCCCATATGGACCGTCCGTGGAAGGCACCCAACTGGCTGATCGGGTTGAACACCGTGCTGGCCTTTGTGAACGCGCTGTTTCTGGGGGCAGGGGCCAAGGTTTGGGGGTATGAGAATGCCTTGTGGTCGGGGCTGGTCTTTGCCGCGCTGATCATTCCGGTGTTCTGGTATCGCCATTATGTGCAGGACGGCGGCAAGTTCCCGAAAGAGGCCTATGACGATCTGGGCCTGAAAGAGGGCGATCTGGGCGAGCGCAAGGCGGGGATGTTGCCCTATCTGGCGCTGGTGCTGGGGGCAGGGGTTGTCCTGTGGTCGAACTGGTATTTCCAGCTGCCGGTCTAGGCCCGACAGAGGGGGGAAAGGGGCGCTTTGGCGCCCCTTTTTTATGCGCGGTGTTTTCTGGCAAGAAAATATGTTGCTTTTCAGTATTGCTTTTTGATCCGCTTGCTCACAGTCTTTGGCCAACAAACGGATAACGGAGGAGATTTCGATGACCAATTCCTGGCGATTCTCGGCCTTGGGCGACCGGCACCGCGCGCTTGGGTCCAACCTTGAGGACTGGTCCGGCATGGGCACCGCCTGGAGCTATGCCGCCGACCCCGAGCAGGAATATCTGGCGATCCGCACCAAGGCGGGGCTGATGGATGTGTCGGGGTTGAAGAAGGTCCATATCACCGGGCCTGCGGCGAGCCATGTCATCGAACGCGCCACGACGCGGAACATGGAAAAGCTGATGCCGGGGCGGGCGGTTTACGCCTGCATGTTGAACGACGCGGGCAAGTTTGTGGATGACTGCGTGATTTACCGCTTTGGGCCGGACACGTTTACGGTCGTGCATGGCTCGGGGCAGGGGCATGAGCAGCTGACGATGGCCGCGACGGGGCGCGATGTGTCGGTGCGCTTTGACGACCAGCTGCATGATCTGTCGCTGCAAGGGCCGCTGGCGGTGGATTATCTGGAGAAGCACGTGCCGGGCGTGCGGCAGTTGCCCTATTTCGGGCATATGGGGACCAGCCTGTTCGGCAAGCCCGTGACGCTGTCGCGCACCGGCTACACCGGTGAGCGGGGCTATGAGATTTTCTGCCGGGGTCAGGATGCCGGGATGATCTGGGACCGGATCCTGGAAGAGGGGGCGGCGATGGGGATCATCCCATGCCGGTTCACCACGCTGGATCTGTTGCGGACCGAGAGTTACCTGTTGTTCTTCCCCTTTGACAATTCGGAGATGTATCCGTTTGCGGATGAGGGCCCGGGCGACACCCTTTGGGAATTGGGCTTGGATTTCACAGTGTCGAAAGGCAAGGTGGGGTTCCGCGGGGCGGAGGAGCATTACCGGTTGAAGGGCCGTGAGCGGTTCAAGATCTGGGGGCTGAGGATGGAGGGCACCAATCCGCCCGGCAACGGTGCGCCGGTGTTCCGGGACGGTGTTCAGGTCGGTCTGGTGACGCAGGCCATGTATTCCAGCCTGAACCAGCACAACGTCGCGATTGCCCGCCTGCCGGTCGATTGCGCCAACACCGGCACGGCGCTGGAGGTGCGGTGTGGCACGCATGGGCCGATCAAGGCTGTGACGCATCCGCTGCCGTTCTATGACATCAAGAAAGAGCGTCGGTCCGTTCAGGGCTGATCTGGAAAAAGATGAAATGACCAAGACCGCCTTCCCCCCGTCGATCAAGAGCCGCCCGGTTTATGCCGATCTGGTGGCGCGTCCCGGCACGTATCATCTGGTGATTGCGGATGGCGAGGGGGCGGGGGCGGTGGTGGATCTGCTGGCGGGGGCGGCGGAGCCTGCGGTGATGCTGGCGGTGATGCATGTGGTTTACGCGCCGGGGCCGAATGGCACGGATGAGGCGGCGGTGTTGCAGGCGTTGGGGGCGGCGCAGTTTTACCGGGCGCCGACGATTGCGGCGATGTTGCCGCGGATTGCGCGGGTGCTGCTGGACGCCCATATGGGGACGCAGTTTTACCTGGCGGGGACCGAGGGGTTGATCGGGCAGGCTGAGCGCGAGATCATGGCGACGGGGTTTCCCCATACCGCCATCCAGAAGGAACATCGCGGCTCCACCGTGCGGCGGGTGCAATGTGTGCATTGCAAGGGGATCACCGAAAGCGTCCGCACTGACCCGTTTGCGTGCAGCCATTGCGGGTTGAACCTGTTTGTGCGGGACCATTATTCTCGCCGCATCGCGGCCTTTCAGGGTGTCAACATTGACGCCGAAGACCCCGGCCTGGTGCCCGCCGCCGTGGAGCGTTTCAAATGAGTGGTGGTGCCAAGCTGCATGTCCGGGTGGCCGAGGTGGTGCCCGTCAATGACCTGATCAAGCGGTTCCGCTTTGTGACCCGCGACGGATCGCCCATGCCGGCGTTTTCGGGCGGGTCGCATACCGTGGTCGAGATGGATGACCATGGGACCCGTCGTCTGAACCCCTATTCCCTGATGTCGGACCCCGAGGACACCAGCGGGTATGAAATCTCGGTCCGCAGGGATGAGGCGGGGCGGGGTGGGTCGTTGTTCATGCATACCCACGTTCAGCCGGGGATGGAGATGGTGCTGTCGCACCCGTTGAACCTGTTCCAGTTGGATGGGCGGTCGCGCAAGCATCTGATGATTGCGGGCGGCATTGGGATCACGCCGTTTCTGGCGCAGATCAAGCAGCTCACGCATTTCGGCGGGCGGTTCGAGTTGCATTATGCGGCGCGCAACCGCGAGCTTGGGGCCTATACGGCGGACCTCAAATCCGCGCATGGCGACCGGGTGCATCTGTATTTCGACGAGGAGGGGCAGGTCATTGACCTGAAATCCTTGCTGAACCGCCAGCCCATCGGCACGCATCTGTATGTCTGCGGGCCCAAGGGGATGCTGAACTGGGTGCGCAGCACGGCGCAGGCGCAGGGTTGGCCTGAGGCGTCTGTGCATTTCGAGGAGTTTCTGGCCCCCGGCACCGGCACGGTCTTTCAGGCGCAACTGGCCACCTCTGGCAAGACGGTTACGGTGGGCACCCATCAATCGCTGCTGGAGGCGATCGAGGCGGCGGGGGTGGATGCGCCTTATCTGTGCCGGGGCGGCGCCTGTGGCCAGTGCGAAACCAATATCCTGCACTGTGACGGCACGATCCTGCACCGCGACCACTGGCTGACGCCCGAAGATCAGGCCGCGGGGACCAAGATCATGCCCTGCGTCTCGCGGTTCGAGGGCAAGACCCTTATTCTGGAAAGATAACCATGGCCCTGGACATCAAACCCGGCGCGTTTGCCGATTTCTTCAAGGACGAGACGTTTCGCGACGACTTTACGTTCAAGAACTCGCCCGCCGCCATACGCCGCTTTCCCTTTCCGTTTGACCGCGACGACTACATGTATTCCGTCAACATGGAGCCCCACACCCCCGGCAAACCGGGGTCGGTGTTTGAGAACACCTTTGACGTGGATGAGCATTACGTCGCCGAGATGATCGACCGCGCCAAGGTTCTGGCCGAGGACCCGCTGCGCTGTCAGTCGCTGCCGCATATGACGTTGGCGGGGTGGGACCTGCTGGAACTGATCATGGAAAGCAACGCGCGGGACTATCCGCAGTGGTTTTCGCTGAGCAAGAGCGGCAACCAGTGGCACTGGATCAACCGGCCCTTGGGCATTGACCACCGGTTCACCTTTCTGGACGAGTCAACCCTGCCGTATGGGCCGATGGAATACATCAGCCGCCAGATGCAGGGTGACTTTTCCTTGCAGGATGAACGGGAGGGCAGCCTGTGGATGGATGCCGGGATGGTGACCACGCAGGCAGATTGGTCCTTGGATTTCGACGTCGGCATGAACTTCATGGAATGGCATGCACCGGTGCCCCTGGCGCATGAAAAGCACGTGTTTGACCGGGCGCTGAAATTCCTGTTGAAATTGCAGCACGGCTCGCCCGTGCGGCGGTTCAACTGGACGATGACGGTCAATCCGCTGCTGGACACCAGCCCCGAGAATTACCCGAAGTGGGGGCCCACGAAAACCAGCCTGACGCAGGAAAACCTGGGGCACAAGCAGCACCTGCGCGTGGAGTTGCAGGCGCTGTTTCGGCTGCCCCGGTCGAACGCCATTGCCTTTTCGATCCGCGCCTATCTGGGCAAGTTCGAGGAGTTGGTGACGGTGCCGAAATGGGGCCGCCGTCTGCACCGGGTGGTGCGCGACATTCACCCCGATATCGCCGCCTACAAGGGGTTCTTGCGCAACCGCCACATGATGGTGGAGTGGCTGGCGCAGCATGACGACGGCGCCCCCACCACGCCGGGGTTCTGGCCCGACTTGTGATGACCGGCACGCTGACGCTGGGATTTCTGATGTTTCCGGGCTTTCCGATGGCCTGCCTGACCTCGGCTATCGAACCCTTGCGGGCGGCGAACGAGATCACCGGGACGCGGGCCTTTGAGTGGGTGCTGCTGGCGGAAACGCTGGAGCCGGTGCGGTCTTCGGCCGAGGTGCGGTTTACGCCGGACCTGCGGCTGGATGCGGCGGTGGGGTTGGATCAGCTTTATGTGCTGTCACCGCCGACCGGGCAGTTTGCCGACCCCCGCGCCTCGCAAGGCGTGCTGCGGCGGCTGGACCGGACCGGTGTGACGCTGGGGGCGTTTTCGGGCGGGATTTTTCCGCTGGCCCGCGCCGGGGTGATGGCCGGGCACCGCTGTTCGGTGCATTGGTGTTATGAGGCGGCGTTCAAGGCCGAGTTTCCGCAGATTGAGGGCCATGAAACCGTGATCCTGCGCGACCGGCGGCGGATTACCGCCTCGGGGGCCGGGGCGGTGTTTGACCTGATGCTGCGCCTGATCGAGGAGCGTCTGGGCCGCGATACGATGACCGAGGTCGCCTGCTGGTTTCAGCACCCCTTTGTGCGGGATGAGGATGCGCGGCAAAAGGTGCCGGTGCAGCGGGCCGGGGGCACGTCGGACAGCCTGCCGCCCAAAATCCGCGAGGCGATCCGGTTGTTTGACAGCCATATCGAGGACCCGATCCGCATTCCCGATGTGGCGGCGGCGGTGGATATGTCGGAGCGCAATCTGGAACGGCTGTTCCGGCGCGAGACGGGGCAGAGCCCGCTGCGCTATTACCGGCTGATCCGGCTGTCCAAGGCGCGGCAGCGGGTGCTGTATTCCAACGACAGCCTGACGGAAATTGCGGCCTCGGTCGGCTATCCGCGGTCGGGGCCGATGGCGCGGGATTATCAGCAGGCCTTTGGCGTGAC